>JAISGY010000003.1 GCA_031262835.1 Ruminococcus sp. | reverse complement strand
GTAAAATAATATAGTCGTGGAAGCGTATCGAAGTGGTCATAACGGGACTGACTCGAAATCAGTTTGCCTTAACCGGCACGTGGGTTCGAATCCCACCGCTTCCGTCCGGTGCATATTAAAATAACTCGTCCGAATTTGGGCGAGTTATTTTTCATTTCCTGTAATAATACATAGTTTGTCCGCATAAGAATTATTAAAGTTAATTTCAGCTAAACTTTTATATACATATCGAAGGAGCATCATCTATGGCAAGAGCGAAAAAAAGCAAGAAAGTCCTCATTATCCTTATCATAGTCTTAGTCTGCATAGGTTTAACGGTATTTTTTGTCCTCAAAGCAAGACAGGAAAAAGCCCTTGACGAAGTTTTTGCCATGGCTTCAAACTCCGAGCGTATCGGCTTTCTGAATAGTCAAGGCTGGATTGTAAAACCCGACCCGCTCCGCGAAGAAGTCGTAACGCTGCCGACAGAGTTTAACGACGCTTTCGGCGAATATCTTAAGCTTCAAGAATCGCAGGGCTTCGACCTCGTAAAATACGCCGGCGAAGACGTCACAATCTACGTCTATGAAATCCTGAATTACCCCGATTATCCCGAGGGAATTCAGGCGAATATGATCGTCAACAACGATCGCCTTATCGGCGGTGAAATCCGCCAAGATGCCGAAAACGGCTTTATTATCCCGCTAATTACAGTCAGCTACATAGACCCTTATGATGCCGTCGAGGAAGCGGAAGTCACAGACCCCGCCGTTACAACGGTTTCGGCAGTCCAGCCCACAATAACCATAGAAACAACCACAGCAACCGCCCTCCCGCAGGTAATCCTTGAAGATGCAATGTATTCGGGATATGATTTTACACCGTAATTTTCAGAAGCGCAAAGAAGCGCAAAAAAGCCGTCGGGTCAATAGAACCGGCGGCTGCGCTTTTTTATTGCTCTTTTTCGGGGTTGTCTTGCTTTTCCTTTTCGTCAACCGAGTAGTTAATCCGGCTTAAATCTTCGTCGAACGTTATCGTGCCGGGGTCGAATTCGGTTAGGGTGCCTTCCATCAGCTGTTCAAATTCGGGTCCGTCGATTTTCTCATTCGCCATGAGGTACTTAACGAGCAGATCCATCTCTGCGCGATATTCGGTGAGGATAGTTTTAGCGGCATCGAATGCGCGGTCGATTACGCCGCGGATTTCGGAGTCGATTTCCGCCGCCGTTTCGTCGGAATAGTTCTTCGTATGCCCGTAGTCACGCCCTATAAAAATTTCGTCGTCGTCGCCGCCGTAGACAACATTCCCGAGGTTTTCCGAGAAGCCGTAGCGCGTTACCATGTAGGTTGCGTATTTTGTCGCCTGTTTTAAGTCGCTTGATGCGCCGGTTGTAATATCATCGAAGACGATTGACTCCGCGGCACGTCCGCCGAGCATACTCACAATCTCTTCAAACATATTCGTTTTCGTTGCGAAGCTGTCGTCCGTCATGCGGTGGTAGGTGAAACCGCCGGCTTGACCGCGCGGAATAATTGTAACGTGGTGAACCTTTTCGAGAGTTTTAAGGTTATAACGGGCAATCGCGTGTCCGGCTTCGTGGAAGGCGGTAATCTTCATGTCGCGCTTGTTGACAACCTTCGATTTCTTCTCGGGACCCATTGAAACTTTGAAGGTTGCTTCGACAATATCAGCCTCGGTTATTGCCTTCCTGTCGGCACGTGCGGCAAGGAGGGCTGCTTCGTTAAGAAGGTTTTCAAGATCCGCGCCGGTGAAGCCCGGGGTTGTCTTCGCGATAACCTTTAAGTCAACGTCCGGACCGAGTTTCTTATTCTTAGCGTGAACGATAAGGATCGCCTCACGCCCCTTAATGTCGGGGTAGTTAACGATTATCGAGCGGTCGAAACGCCCGGGGCGAAGAAGCGCGGGGTCTAAGATATCTTTGCGGTTTGTCGCCGCGATAACGATTACGCCCTCGTTCCCTTCAAAACCGTCCATCTCGACAAGCAGCTGATTGAGGGTCTGTTCGCGTTCGTCATGACCGCCGCCGAGGCCTGCACCGCGGTGTCTGCCCACAGCGTCAATCTCGTCAATGAAGATAATCGCGGGAGCGTTTTTCTTAGCCGTTTCAAATAAGTCTCGAACCCTTGAAGCGCCGACGCCGACGTACATTTCAACGAAATCAGAGCCGGAAATTGAGAAGAACGGAACGCCCGCTTCCCCCGCAACAGCCTTCGCAAGCAGGGTTTTACCCGTACCCGGAGGACCCATAAGGAGAACGCCTTTCGGGATTCTTGCGCCGATTTCGCGGTATTTTTTCGGGTTTTTAAGGAAGTCAACAACCTCGACAAGCTCTGCTTTTTCCTCGTCCGCGCCGGCAACGTCCGCGAAGGTGTATTTTTTATTGACGGTATTTTTAACATTCGCCTTCCCGAAGCTCATAATTCGTCCGCCGCCGCCGGTCTGACGGAGCGTGAACACGAACAGCCCAATCATAAGCCCGATTATGATAAGGGAGGGGATAATTGTTATAATCCACGATGTGTCCTGTATTTTTATATAGTCAAGTTTAAGCGGGGCGTCGGGATGGGCGGCGTCATAACGCTTACGGTAGTTGTCCGAATTGTACTGCGTTTCTTCGAGGAATATGGTAAGATTCGGTATTTCGTATCTTATCGTCTCAGCTTTGCCGTTAACCTTCATTTCCATAACGGAAGTGCCGAGATCGACCGTCATTTCGGTAACTTCTAAGTTATCGAAATAGCCCATTATCTCAGAATATGTCGGCTGTTTCGGGGCGGCGGCGGACTCATGCAGCAGCGTAAACGCCAGCGCGATAAGTGCGACTATGACGAGAGCGTATAAAATCGCGCCCCTGTTTTTCTTGTTCATCGGGATTCTCCTATAGTTAATTAGTGGACTGCGCCGATAAAGGGGAGATTTCTCCCGAATTCGTCCATATCAAGCCCGTACCCCACGACAAATTCATCCCCGACTTCAAATAAACATTCATCGGGAGTATATTCGATCTCGCGCCCGGAGGGCTTATTGACGAGCGCGATAACGTAAAGCGAGCGGGGGTTTTTCTCACGAATGAGTTTTGTAACAGCGTTAAGGGTGTGCCCGGTGTCAACAATATCTTCGACTATTATAACGTCGTAATCGGAAAAGCTAATACTATCGTCAATTTTTATCTCAAGCTCGGAGCGGTTTTTACCGTCCCTGTAACTTTTTGCCGTTATAAAATCAATCCTTGCGGGAACAGTTATCTCCCTTGAAAGGTCGGCGAGGAACATAAAAGAACCCTTGAGCGTTCCGATTAGAAGGAGCGGTTTTCCTTCATACATCTTTGAAATCCGTTTACCGCAGTCCTTAACTCTTTCTTTTATCTCCGCTTCGGAGATAAGCTCTTCTATTTTCAAATTAAAGCTCCTATCTCTACGACTGCAAAATTAACGGTCTCGTCGGTAACTGCTGTACGCGCCGCCGCGCCGAAATTCTCAACCCATATAATTCCCGCGTCGTCGCAGAGCACAAGATTGTTTTCGCGCACCTCGGGCGGCAGTTTTTCATTATAGAGCGTTTTAAGCTTACTATGGAAAGTATTACCGCTTTTTATAAATTTATCGCCGTTTTTTCGATGGCGCAAAATTATTTCGCCTTCTATTCTATCACAATCAAGAAGGTTATTTGTTAATAATTTATGAAATTTATCGGTTTTTATAGAATTTTTATGGAGTTTTCTCTTTAATTTAATGTGTTTATCACCATAGGTAATATTTTCGTCATATTTTATGATAATCTCGGGATTGGAAGAAAGGCTTTCCTTCTTAACTTCAACCGACAAATTTTTCCCGTTATAACACACATAAAGGTTTTTGGAAAATTCGACCTTTGCTTTCCCGGCTTTTTCAATCCCCGCTTCAAGAAGGGAAATCTTTGCGAAGTCCGGCTCAATACTGTTTTTCCTGAGGAAAAGGAGTATTGCTTCCCGCCTTATAACCGCCGGAGCCGAGGCAATATCGGTCTTTCTCGCCGTATCTTTAATATAGCTGTCGACCGAACAGATTATCCCGGAGGTTTTAGAAATTGAGTCGATTACGGAAGGGTTGATATTTTTAAGAAGAGGTATAATATTGTTGCGGATATAATTTCGGGTGTAGGTATCGTCAAAATTCGATGAGTCAACGATAAAATCTTGGTTTTGTTCCGCGAGATATTCGAGGATTTCCGAGCGTTTAACCGACAGAAACGGGCGGTAAATATTGCCTCTTACGGCAGGTATTCCGCAAAGCCCCGTTATGCCGCTTCCGCGTATTAGATTATATAGCACCGTTTCGGCATTGTCGTCGGCGTTATGGGCGGTGAAAACAGGGGCTTTTCCTCCTGTTATGTTTTCAATCGCCTTGTAGCGAAGTATTCTTGCCGTTTCTTCAACGGATTTCCCGACTTCTTCGGCGTATGCACGAACATTAACCGAGACGACTTTAAGCTCTATCCCGAGTTTCTCGCAAAGTCTCTTGCAAAAATTCTCGTCTCTAAGCGACTCTTCCCCGCGAAGGTTGTGGTTAACATGAATAGCGGCGATCGTCTTGCAAAGCGAACGTGCAAAGAGCAGCAAAGCCGTGCTGTCCGCCCCGCCCGAAAGCGCAACAAAAACGCTGTCAAGCGAGTCAACTCCACACTCCTCGCGCAAAAACTCCGTAACCTTCTCACAAAACGCCAACTTCTCACCCCCAAGAGCTTAAGCCCTATCTACCCCTAAGAACAATGTGTAGCTCTTGTTCCAGAAGAGGTTAATCATACCCGTTTCGCCGTGGCGGTTCTTCGCAACGAGTATCTCCGTCATGTTCGGGTTTTCGGTCTGTTTGTTATAGTACCCTTCGCGATAGATAAACATTACGATATCGGCGTCCTGTTCTATTGAGCCGGATTCGCGCAGGTCGGAGAGGAGGGGGCGTTTGTCCTGACGGGATTCGACGCCGCGGGAAAGCTGAGATATTGTAAGTACCGGGACGTTGAGTTCCTTCGCCATAATCTTTAGTTGCCTTGTTATTTCGGAAATCTCGGTAACACGATTTTCATTTCTCTTGCCGGAACTGATAAGCTGCAAATAGTCTATTATAACAAGCCCGACATTCGGAAGTCTGCGGAGTTTTGCCTTCATCTGCGGAACCGTTATTCCCGCGCTGTCGTCGAAGTACATATTCAGCGCGGTCAGGTTATTAACTCCGTCCGCAAGGTTAACGACGTCCGCGCCGTCAAGGTCGCCGGTCATTAGCTTTTGGGTCTCAACATGACTTTCGGCGGAAAGCATACGAAGCGCAAGCTGCTCATTCGACATTTCGAGCGAAAAGACAACAACCTCTTTGTCGGTGTTATGCCTCGCGTAGTTGACCGCAATATTCATGGCAAGGGAGGATTTACCCATACCCGGACGCGCCGCAAGTATAAGCAGGTCGGAGCGGTTAAGCCCGGTAATAATCCTGTCCAAGTCCCCGTACCCTGTCGAGCCGGCGCGATACTTTTCGCGCTCCGCGCCGACCTTTTGGCTGATTGTGTTATAAGCGTCAACTAAGATATCGCTGATTTTTGTAAGCCCCGAAACCTCTCTGTCGTGTCTGATGTCGTAGATGAGCTTTTCGGCTTGGTCTATAACGTCGTCGGCGGTGTCCGCGCCGGAATAGGCGGCTTCGGAAATTTGTTTTGAAGCATTGATAAGCTGCCTGAAATAGTATTTGTTAAGAACGATTTTACAGTAGCTAATGATAGAAGTCCCGGGCGTAACCATCTCGCGTATCCGGAGAAGATACTCGCGCCCGGCGGTATCATTGTCGAAAACTTTTAAGGCGACCGCTTCATTTAAAACGGTAACAACGTCGGTGTCAGACCCGACGGTGAACTGTCTTATGCAGATTTCAAAAAGGTCTTTGTGGCGGGAAACATAAAAGCACTCCGCTTTTAAGAGGCTTAAAGCGATGTTTATGTTATCTCTGTCGGCAAGGATGCTGCCGATTACAGCCTGTTCGGCTTCGACACTGTGCGGAAGCTCCGCGAAGGTAAAATCCTGCGGCTCCATTTTTAACCCTCTGCGTCAACAACGGCAACGGTAATTTTAGCGGTTATCCCTTGGAAAAACTTAATCTCCGCCGGGTATTCGCCGAAAGTCTTAATATCGGCGGTTACGCTTATCTTCTTCTTGTCGGGTTTATAGCCGTATTCAGCCTCAACCGCGTCCGCAATATGCCCGGGTGTTACCGCGCCGAAAAGCTTTCCGCCCGCGCCTGCCTTGCTCTTAATTACAATCGTCTTGCCCGCGATTTTTGCGGCAATTTCTTTTGCTTCATCCTTTTGTGTTTCAAGCTTATGTTCATCGGAAGCCTTCTTGTTTTCGAGCTCGGTTATTGCCTTTGCGGTTGCCTCGGAGGCAAGTTTTTTCGGAAGCAGGAAGTTTCTTGCGTAACCGTCCGAAACCTCCTTCATCTCGCCTTTTTTGGCTGTTCCTTTAACGTCCTGTAAGAATATTACTTTCATTTTAAGCTCCGTTCCGCCGCTTTGAGCGGCATAAATATTTGCGAAAAATTTGTCTTTTTTCTCTTTATGTGCTGTTTTCAATATATTCATCAATCGCGGAAATGAGTTTTGCTTTCGCTTCTTTCGGCGAGACCCCTGTGAGTTGGGTTGCCGCCATGGTGTGGTGTCCGCCGCCGCCGAGTTTCTCCATGATAATCTGAACGTTCAGTGCCCCCAGTGACCTTGCCGAGATACTGCAGCCCGCACTCGTCTTAAAGACAACGAAGCTTGCGTCCGCGCCGTTTATTGCGAGCATCTCATCAGCCGCCTGACTTGAAGCAATCCGCGAATCCTTGTCGGGCGTATTGTCAACCGCAATCGCGCAGCGTTTATAAATCTCCGCCGAGGCGACGAGTTTTGAACGCTTCTTAATCGACTCAATGTCGTCCGCGAAAAGTTTTTTAACCGCAACGGTGTCCGCGCCGAGCTTCTTTAGGAACGCCGCCGCTTCAAAAGTCCTTGCGCCCGTTTTCATGATGAAATTTTTCGTATCGAGCATTATTCCGGCAAGGAGCGCGTCCGCGTAGTAGCTTGAAATCTTCTTGATGTCGTTAACATAACCGATTATTTCGGTAACAATTTCGGAAGCTGAAGAGGCGTAGGTTTCAATGTGGAATAAAAGCGCGTTGTCAACATAGTGGGTTGTCTGGCGGTGGTGGTCGATAACAATAACCTTTTTCGCGAGGGCGTAGCTTTCCGGGCTCTCCAAGATGTCCTTGTTGTTTGTGTCAACGATTATGAGAAGCGAAGCGTCGGTAACGAGTGCTTCCGCTTCTTCGGGCGGTATAAAGAGGTTTTCCGCCTCCGGGATATTGTCGATAAGGCGGTTAATTATTGGCATCGCAAGGCTTTGCGAAGTTTCAGCGCAGATTTTAATCTCGGTTTCGGGGTAAGCAATCCGAAGCGCGCCCGCAAGCCCCGCCGCCGCGCCGATACAATCCATATCGGAGTATTTATGCCCCATGAGGATTATGGTGTCGGAGGTGCCGGCGATGGACATGATGGAATTCGCAATCATTCGTGTACGAACCTTGTTGTTCTTTTCAGTTCCCCCCGAAACGCCGCCGAAGAATTCGTAATCGGTATCGGATTTAATAACAACTTGGTCGCCGCCGCGCCCTTGCGCCATGTCGAGAGCCTGTCTTGCGTCGGATTCCGAATCCGCAAGCGAAAGCTTGTTCTTCCCGACCCCGACTGAAATGCTTGCGTAGTATTTTTCGCCCGAAAAGAGGTTTCGTATGCTGTCGAGAAGCCCGAATTTGTCCGCCTTCATGTCCGAAAGGTCGTGTTCGGCGACGACTACAATGTATCTGTCGGCGGAAGTTTTCCGCATAACGCCGCCGTATTTTTCAAAATACTCTTCGAGAACCTGATCGATTTTTATGAGGAAATTTTGCTTTTCGGACTCTCTTTCGTGCCCCAAGAGCTCGTCGGAGTTGTCGATTGCAATAAGCATGATGTTGGTACGAAGGAGGTTGTTTTCGGCTTTGAGAGAGAGTTCTTCTTGCAGGCTTTCAAAGTAGAGCATGGTGAGTTTTGAGGTTATAACACCGTTGCTGTCAAGTTTTTCGGAGGAAACGGCGCGTATACGGAGGCTCCCGGTGTTATATTCAATAACCGAATCGAGGGCGTTTCGCGAGCGTTCAAGGTCAATATCGAAAAACCTTGAGACGGGGAAACCGAAGGCATCGTCTGAGAGAACCTTCTCCGAAAAAGCAATGTTATACCATATAATAATCCCGTCGGCGTCAGCAACAAGCGCGGGCGCGGGGAACCTGTAGAGCGAGTCGCGCTCAATAAGCCCCCAGCGGACGTCCGAGTCGGCGATAAAGCGGTGGAAATCCCGCCACATAACGAGGTAGACCGCCATGAAGACGATACAGGCGACGGAAGTTATTATAATCAGAGTCCAGAAGAGCCTCTCATCGGCTTTTCTTACCGCAAAGGCAGACACCATAGCAGCCGCGACAAGGAAAAGTGCCGAAATGCCGAAGATAACCCGCTTTTTACCTTTGATGACTACACACCCCATCAGAGTACAGAATACAGATTACAGAATACAGATTGCAAAGGCAGAGGACAGCCCCTTATATTTCCATAATTATCGGAAGAATCATCGGGCGGCGTTTTGTGCGCATGAAGATGTAGTCGCCCAAGTCGTCCTTCATCTGCATCTTAAATGTGTTCCAGTCGTAAACCCCGCTGCGAAGGCATTTTTCGAGGGAATCGGTTAAAATCTTACGCGCCGCGCTCATGAGTTCTTCGGACTCGCGAACATACACGAAGCCTCTCGAAACAATATCGGGACCGGCGATAACGGTCATTGTGTCCGTTTCTATTGTAACAACCGCAATGATAAGCCCGTCTTGCGAAAGATGCCGCCTGTCGCGAAGGACAATCGACCCGACGTCGCCCACTCCAAGCCCGTCAACAAACACCCGACCGCTCTGGATTTCACCGGTGATGTTCCAGTTAACCCCGTCAATCTCGATAACGTCCCCGGTCTTCCCGATAATAATATCGGAGGGGCTCATGCCGAGGTCGTGGGCGAGTTTTGCGTGGTGGCGAAGGTGCTTGTATTCGCCGTGGACAGGCATGAAGAAGCGCGGTTTTGTTAAGCTTAACATGAGTTTTAAGTCTTCTTGGCAAGCGTGTCCCGAAACGTGGACTTCGTACATCGACTGATAGATAACGTCCGCGCCCCGCTTCATAAGCTCGTTAACAACTCTGGTTACGAACTTTTCGTTGCCGGGGATTGGGGTCGCGCTGATTATAATAAAATCGTCGGGAGTAATCGTAACGTTTTTATGCTCGTTCATAGCCATTCGAGTAAGGGCAGACATAGGCTCACCCTGACTTCCCGTGGTTATAAGAACAATCTTTTCGGAGGGGAAGCGGTTCATTTCGTCAATGTCAATAATAAGCCCCTCGGGTATGCGAAGATAACCCAAACTGCTCGCAACGTCAATGACATTTAACATACTCCGCCCGAAAACAGCAATCTTGCGCCCGGATTTCCCTGCACTGTCTATAATTTGCTGGACACGGTGAATGTTTGTTGAAAATGTTGCGATGATAATCCGCTTGTTTTCTGCTCTCGCAAAGAGGCGTTCAAAGGACTTGCCGACTGTGCGCTCGGAGTTTGTGTGCCCGGGGCGTTCGGCGTTTGTCGAATCGGACATTAAAAGGAGTACACCCTTTGTCCCGAGTTCGGCAAGGCGCGGCAGGTCGATAATATCCCCTTCAATCGGAGTATAGTCAACCTTAAAGTCCCCCGTATGGACAATAACCCCGACAGGCGTAGTAATAGCAAGGGCACACGCATCGGGTATCGAATGGTTAACGCGGATAAACTCCACGCTCATAATCCCGACCTTGACAGGCTGGCGGGTAGTCATCTCGATAAGCCTTGTAGAGCGGTCAAGCCCGTGTTCGACAAGCTTGTTCTTAATAAGCCCGAGGGTGAGACGGGTGCTGTAAACGGGGAGCGAAATCTTCTTAAGGAGGTACGCAAGAGAACCGATATGGTCTTCGTGCCCGTGGGTAATAAAGACGCCGCGTATACGGTCCTTGTTCTGTTCAAGAAAGGTAAAATCGGGGATAACAATATCAACCCCGGGCATATCCGCGTCCGGGAACGCAAGCCCGCAGTCAACGATGATCATATCGTTCCCGTACCAGAAAACAGTTAAATTTTTCCCGATTTCATTAAGCCCGCCGAGCGGTATAATCTTAAGCGGCGCGTGTTTTATCGGCTTGTGGTTTGTGACGAAGCCGTTGTAGCCTGCCGGAGTAATCGCCTGCTCCGCGGAAGTTACCTTCTGTCTGGGCTTTTTAATGCGTTTTTGCGGGGAGGCAGGCACAACCGCAGTTGTATTAACCGCAGTTGTATTAACAGCGGCAGAGCGTTTACCGGGTTTTCCGCCTACCAACAGCGGTGTTTTTTTCCCGTCGGGGGTTTGTTTATTTCGGTTGTTGTTGGGCTCTGCGGGGTTTTTGGTTACTGACATCGAGAAAAGACCTCAATTCGTATAGGTGTGATAAGCACTCAAAACAAACCTTCGTTTATTCTGAAGGTAATTATGTAATAAAATTTACCGCAGTCCTGTTTTTTCAGGGTTTAAGCACCATCCGTCCGATGCAAACCGTTTTAAGAAAAAAACAGGGGTTACGGCGTCCGTACAAAATTAATTGTTACTATTATACCACATGAGAAAAGCTTTGTCAAGCAAAAATAAAAATAAATATTGTCCGCCCTGAATTTCAGAGCGGACAAGTGCCGCAAAAGATTATTACGAGTAGAAATGTATCATATATGTGAGTGTTTTGTCGTAATTAACAATGTAAGAATGTACTTCCCGATATTTCTTAACCGCAGGGGTGGTGCAGGCTTCGTCGAAATATTTGAGGGCGAATTTATTGTACTCGATATTGCTTCCCAGCGCAACAACTACAGTTACCGGCAGGTCCTTTTGAAGCTTGCCCTTCATGTATGTTATCGCCTCATCGGCAGTTGCGAAGCTCTGCCCTGTCATTTCGTAGTAGCTGTGTTCGGTGTCGGAAGCGACGGGTTCTTCAAGTTCGTCGTAAAATATCTCGTTTGCGAGTGAATATTCCGAATCGGCAAGGAAGAAATAGTTCTTCGATATATATCCGTAAAAGTTGTCGTCTGTGTCGTCGTTTGTAACGTCAATGTTGTACCAGTTCTTCCCGACTTTAACCTTGTTCCAAGCGTGACCGTTATCGGAATTCGGTGACATTCCGACAGCGATAACGCAGGGGATACCGAATTCCTCGCAGATATACTGGAACGCTTTCGCGTAACCCTCACAGAGAGCCCGCCCGTACACAATCGCGGCGTAAGCAGTGTAACCGTTCTCGTATTCAAGGTCGTATACGCACTCTTCTATGATAAAATCGTGCGCGGCAAGGAGCTTTTGTGTGCTGCTCATATCCTCGGGGATTTCCGCAAGGAATTTTTGTACCTTCTTATCGGCGTAAGCAACCGCCCTCATGTAGTTTTCCTTGCTCATAAGGTACTTGAATGTAAGCTCATACTTGCTTGCCCGATATTTGCCGTTCGTTTCGTAGCCGGAAGACATTGTGCTTATTTCGTCTATATCGAAGGTGTAGGAATCGTATTCGAGCATTATCCGTTGTGCTTTTCTTAAGAAACTTTCGGTAACTTCCGACGCGGTGAATTCAATCCTTTTGTCGTGGTTAATAACAGCCTTGCGAAGTTTTAAGTAATCCGCCTGTTCGTCCTTTGAAAGGAGTGTGTAGTAATAGGGGAGATGGTCTTTTTCGCTCGGGAGGGTGAGCTTTTCTTCTGCGGCAAAGGCTTGAACCGGGAGGGCTAAGATAAGCATTAGGGAGAAGAGCGCAGCGATAAGTTTTTTCATGTTCTTCCTTTCAGTTTAGACCAAGCGAATTTAAATAGGAAAGTTTCTCTTCCGTGAAATACGAGGTATCGCTGTAATAGTCTGTAAGAGCGGTATTAGGCGAATAAACGACAAGCGTTACAACCCGCGACTTTTTGCTAAAGCTGATGTCCGCCGCGTCCGTTATAATCGATACAGCCCCAGACGCAATGTCGAGGGTGTCGGTTAAGAAGGAGGTTTCGGTAACCGTTTTAAGGAAGCCGTCGAAGGCGGCATCGTCGGGGAAGGAGAAGCGGAAGGTACTTTGCCCGGGGTTTTCGGTGATGAGCTTGACAATGAGGTTTTGCGCTTCGGCATCGCCGGCTGCTTCAAGCCCCAGTATCTTATAGTAATAGTTGTTAACCGCAATTGCCTCAGGGGGGACAAAGTAGAGCAGGTAGGGCGAACAGTCGGCGTAAAGCCTGTCGGGGACCATGAAGTAGGTGTAGCTTTCGTTGCTTGCAAGGCGGGAACTGTCGTCCCTCGCGCAGTCGATGTTGTACCAGAAAGAGTCGCTGTAGATGGTGCTTCGGGCGTAGGTTACGTTACCTCTTGTGTAGATGTTGACAAAGGAGCGAATTCCGGCTTTCCCGGCGATAAGGCAGAACGCCTCCGCATAGCCGAAAGAGTCCGCCCGCCCGTCAACGAGCGCGCCGTAGACCGAGCTTTTTTCCGCCGCAGTTTCGTCAACCCGACAGTTTTTTATTATCTCGTCATGGATAGTAATAAGCTTATTGTAAACGGTTTTTACTTTAGCGGTTAAGGCTAAAATCTCTTCGACCCTCTTGTCAACCGCCGATTTCATCACGGCGTATTTTTCTTTGTCGTAACGATAAGTCATGGTAAAGGTTTGCAAAGTCTCGTCGGCGGTGATGTCGCTTACGTTAAAATGTTCCGGGTCGTAATAGAGAAGCACACTGATAATACGGTTCATGCTGTCGGCGGTGAGTGGCAACTCTGCCGCTTCAATAGTTAGCGTATCAGTATTTTCCGCAACAGCCTCGCGAAGCTCATCATAAGCCGCCTTTTCGGCGTCTGTTAAGCCAAAGTAAAAATAAGGCAATTCGGTAGCTTCGGCAGCAACCGCCTTAACAGGCGCAATTGCAAAAAAACACAACAGTAAACTTAAAATTATCGCTTTAATCTTCATACTTTAATCGGTAATAATAATATGTACAACCCGCCGTTCCGGGTTCACATATGCTTCATAACTTTCTCCGCCAAGCCCGAAGGCTTTTACGCCGTCAGACTTAACGAGCCTTATAAAATCTTCCATAACCCCTATATCCGGGATTTCAACCGACGCCGCGGGCATATCGGAATCGTCAATTTGCTGTCGTATTAAAGCCCTTGCGCCCGAAACGGTCGAAGCGGTGAGCTTTTTTACTTCGTAAAATCCGTTCAAAGTGTTTGAAGCGGCGGGTTCGCTCACGAACGGGTCGTCCCATTCTTTATGTATGCTCCCCATTTCGTTGTCGGAAAGCATATAGTAGTCGTAGCAGTATACGCCGCCCGGGAGGGTTGTATCGTCAAGGCAGCAGTCGATATTGTACCAATTGTTCCCGACCTTAATCTTGTTCCAAGCGTGACCGATGTTATATTCGGCTGCCGCTTCGGAATCGGGGTAAGAAATCGCCGTAACGCAGGGAATTCCCGCATTTTGACAGAGCATCTGAAACGCCAAGGCATAGCCGTCGCACTTCGCTGAACCGCCCAAGAGGGGATAGTAGGGAGTTCCGGAGAGCTCATCTTCCAAATCGTATTCGGAATTCTGCACAACAAAATCGTGTATATACCGAAGCTTAGTCAGAATACTCTGCCCCGCAACATCTTCCAAAACGCCGCGAACGGCTGTGTCAATCTCACCCTGCATAATTACAAAATCGTCATATTCTTTCAGATATGTAAATTCAATGGTAACAGAATTGCCGCTTGAAGTATAGCGAAGGTTTTTAAGATTCCATGTGTAGGGGTCGTAAAAGAGTAGGGCGTTGCCGATTCTGCCTATAAGTTCCGCTCTGGTCTCATTCACGGCGGTAATCTTAACGGAAGGTTCGCAGGCAAGCACAGCCTCGCGGACGCGCTCGAACACAGCCTTTTCCGAAGCGGAAAAGCCGTCAGTGTAGTAATTCGGGCTCCTCTTATCCGCCGAAACCGAAACGGAAAAAGAGAATATTATCGCTACAGCAACTAAAATCGACAGTATCTTTTTATACATATTAACATTGTAACACAAAGTAAAACTAAAATCAATAGGAAACTGCAAAAAATATAATTATTAATTTTATTTCAATTAATCATGAAAGTTATGTTAAATCGGTTGACAGAATTTTGCGAATGTGCTATAATAAAATTTACTTGAAAAGTACGGAAGTGTTAATATGTACAGTGTAAATCTGATTGGGCATTTTGATGCAGCGCATTTCCTCGCAGGTTATGACGGGAAATGTAAAAATATCCACGGGCATAGGTTCGATGTTGCCGTTTCTCTTTCCGGGAAGCTTGGCGAAAAGAGCGGTATGGTTATCGACTTCTCCGACGCTAAAGCGGTATTAAAAAACCTTTGCGAACGCTTCGACCACACGCTTATATATGAGAAGGGGACGCTGTCGGAGGCACTTTTAACTGCCCTTGTTGCAGAAAATTTCGCCTTATCCGAAGTTGAATTCCGCCCGACTGCCGAACACTTCGCGGGATATTTTTACAGAGGTTTAAGTAAAACTCTCCCTTCGCATATTAATGTTTTAGCAGTTACAGTTTACGAATCACCCGAAAATTCCGCAACATATTCCGAAGATTAGAGGAATTTTATATGAAAGTCGTACCCGTCAGGGGAAAAATCCCGGACAGACAAGAACGCATGGCGGTTGCAGAGATGTTTACCGGCATAAACGGCGAGGGGTTAAAACAAGGCGCACCCGCAACCTTTATACGTTTTTCGGGCTGTAACCTTTCTTGCAGCTGGTGTGATACTTCTTGGGCGAACGAAGAGGAATTCCCCGCAATATACCTAACCCCCGACGAGATTTACAGCTACGCGCTCGATAAGGGGCTTTCAAATGTTACCTTAACCGGCGGCGAGCCCCTTATTGCACCCCATTTTGCGGAGCTCCTGCGGAAATTCGCCGACGACACCTTCTTCTACACCGAAATTGAAACGAACGGTTCAATCCCCCTCGATTACATACGCCGGTCCGGCGAGAAGATATCCTTCACGGTTGACTGCAAGCTTCCGTCAAGCGGTATGCAGGATCGGATTGTATATAAAAACTTCGGGCTCTTAGGCAAGAGAGACTGCGTAAAGTTCGTAATAGGTTCCACAGAGGACTTGGAGCAGGCGGCGTTAATAATGCGGGACTACTCCCTTTCAAAGCGTACCAACATCTTTTTAAGCCCGGTCTACAACGTAATGAACCCCGAAGAGATTGCCGATTTTATCGTTAGAAACGCCTTAGACGCAAGGCTGTGTTTACAGCTTCATAAAATAATATGGGGAGAAAAACGCGGCAAATAAATTTTAATTTGGAAGATTAATGGATAAAGAACGGATAAAATATCATATAAAGGGTTTACTTGAGGCAATCGGGGAAGACCCAACCAGAGAGGGCTTAATCGAAACGCCGGAGCGTGTTGCGAACGCCCTTGAAGAACAGCTTGCCGGGATAAGCCTCACAAACGACGAAATAGCCGTAATGTTCGGGAAGACCTTCGAGTCCCCGATTAATATCGAAACCGCCGACGATATTGTAATTGTCCGCGATATTGACGCTTTTTCTTATTGTGAACACCACCTCGCGCTCATGTACGACATGAAGATAACGGTTGCTTATATCCCCCGCGGGAAGATTTTGGGGCTCTCGAAAATCGCGCGGATAGCCGAAACGGCGGCGAAGAGGTTGACGATTCAAGAACGCCTCGGGCGTGACATAAGCGAGATTATGGAGCGCGCTGCGGGTTCGGAAGACGTTGCGGTATTTATATCAGCCAAACACAGCTGTATAACCGCAAGAGGGATAAAAAACGTAAATTCGGTAACAACAACTTCAACCCTTTCCGGAAGGTTTTTGTCCGACGAACGCTTGCGAAATAAGCTTTACCTCGAAATGAAAGTTATATGAAAAAATGCCTTGTACTCCTATCCGGCGGCGTTGACAGCAGTACCGCCCTTGCCCTTGCTGCCCGCGATTTTGACGAAGTTATTGCTCTGTCCGTCTTTTACGGGCAAAAGCACGAGAGGGAACTTAAGTCGGCGAAGGATATTGCGGAGTTTTACGGCGTAGAGCTAAAGACAATCGACCTTAACGCCGTCTTTGCCGATTCCGACTGTTCACTCCTTGCGAATTCCGAAGCGGAAATCCCGCAGGAGAGCTACGCGGAGCAGATTAAGAAGACAGGCGGGTTGACCCCCGTTTCGACCTATATCCCATTTAGAAACGGCTTGTTTATATCAAGCGCGGCGGCGGTTGCGCTTTCTAACGGCTGTGAAGCGGTTATCTACGGGGCGCACGCGGACGACAGTGCCGGGAACGCTTATCCCGACTGCTCCCCCGAGTTTTATGAGGCAATGAACGCTGCGCTTATAACCGGGAGCGGCGGCGGTGTAAAGCTTCTTGCGCCGTTTATAAATATGAACAAGACGGAGATTGTTAAACTTGGGCTAAAACTCGGGGTTCCGTATGAACTTACTTGGAGCTGTTATGTCGGCGGGGATGAGCCTTGCGGAGTTTGCGGAACTTGCATAGACCGCGAAAAAGCTTTTAAAAACGCTCGTATCAGAGGTTAGAATAATGATTAAGACTTTGGCAAAAAGCATCAGGCAGTATAAGAAAAGCTCTGTTTTAACGCCGGTGTTTATGTTTTTTGAGGTGCTTTTAGAGGTTTCGATTCCGACGCTTATGGCGAGGCTAATCGACGACGGAATTTCAGCCGGGAACATGAGCGAAATACTAAAGCTCGGCGGGATACTTCTTGCCGCCGCACTTTTTTCTCTTGCGGCAGGGTATATGGCGGGGAAGTTCGCCGCCCACGCCTCGACAGGCTTCGCCTCGAATCTGCGGAGTGACATCTACGGCAATATCCAAAAGTTCTCCTTCCATAACATCGACAAATTCTCGACAGCCTCCCTTATTACAAGGCTCACAACCGACGTTACAAACGTTCAAAACGCCTATCAGATGATAATAAGGCTTGCATTCCGTGCGCCGCTAATGTTAATCTTCGCCTTTATCGCCTCAATGCTTATCGACAACCAATTGTCGCTCATCTTCGTTGCGTTTATACCGATTTTGGCGATATTTTTGTATGTTATACAGAGCAAAGCCCACGTCCTCTTCGAGCGGGTTTTTAACACCTACGACCACCTAAACAGCGTCGTCGGCGAGAATCTTTCGGGCATGAGAGCGGTTAAGGCATATAATCGCGAAGACTACGAAGACTCTAAATTTAAGAAAATTTCAATGTCAATCTTCTCCGACTTTTCAAAGGCAGAGACAATTATCGCGCTCAACGGTCCTGTCATGCAGTTCTGCGTTTTTTGCAGTATGATTTTACTCGCATGGTTCGGCGCACACGCTATCGTCAATTCGGGCAACAACGAAGCGATAGGCTTATCAACAGGCGAGCTTACAAGCCTTATCGCCTACACAATGCAGATTTTAATGAGCCTTATGATGCTCTCTTTTGTCTTCGTAATGATTGTTATTTCGAGGGCTTCGGCGGAGCGTATCACACAGGTTTTGAACGAGCGTTCCGACCTTATCGACGGCGCAGAGCATATAACCGAAATCCCCGACGGTTCGGTTGAATTTACGGGCGTTAATTTCCGCTATTCGGAAAACGCCGAAAAAAACGTTCTTGATAATATAAACTTCAAGATTAATTCCGGCGAGACTGTCGGGATTTTGGGCGGAACGGGGTCTTCAAAATCGAGCCTTGTCTCATTAATTCCAAGGCTTTACGACGCAACCGAAGGGAATGTTAAAGTCGGCGGAATTGACGTAAAAGACTACAACATAAGGGAGCTTCGCGACGCCGTTTCGGTTGTGCTTCAAAAGAACGTCCTCTTTTCGGGGACAATTAAGGACAACATTCGCTGGGGCGACGAAAATGCAACCGACGAGGAGATTGAGCGGGTCTGCAAGCTTGCCTGCGCGGACAGCTTTATAAAGCAGTTCCCGGACGGTTACGACACCTACATCGAACAGGGCGGGACAAACGTTTCCGGCGGACAAAAGCAACGCCTTTGTATCGCAAGAGCGTTGATGAAAAAGCCGAAAGTGTTAATTTTAGACGACAGCACCTCCGCTGTTGACACAAAGACAGACGCGCAGATACGGAAAGCCCTCCGCGACGAAATCCCGAACACAACAAAGATAATTATCGCCCAGCGCGTAGCCTCAGTCGAAGACGCCGACAAGATTATTATCCTCGACGATGGACACATCAGCGGCATGGGAACGCATAAGGAACTCATGGAAACGAGCGAAATATATCGGGAAGTATACGAATCCCAAAATCGCGTGGCACAGGATTAAGAGGTAAATATGGCGAACAAAAAAGACGAACCTTTATATGCCCCGAAGGGTGCGGCGAGGCGCGGAATGGGGAGAGTCCCGGGAATGAAATTCTCTTGGACTGCACTTCGACGTATCTTCGGCTACCTTAAAAATTACAAGCCGCAGGTTGCGGTTGTGCTTGTCTGCATACTCCTTTCCTCCGTAATTATGGCGGCGGCGGCACTCTTCTTGCAGGTTCTCATCGACGACTATATAACCCCGCTTGTCGCGCTTAAACTTGCCGGTAAGGCGGTTGACTACGGTCCGCTTTTAACGACCTGTATTAAAATCGGTGTGTTTTTCATCGTCGGAATTATCGCATCCTATATCTTCCAGCGCGTAATGGTTGTCGTTGCGCAAGGGGTCCTAAAGCGAATCAGGGACGAGATGTTCGAGCATATGCAAACCCTCCCGCTCCGGTATTTTGACACCCACACGCATGGCGACGTAATGAGTTTTTACACCAACGATACCGACGCGCTCCGCCAATGTCTCGCGCAATCCGCACCGCAGGTTATAGCCTCGCTTGTGTCGGTTGTGGCGGTGTTCTTTTCGATGTTAACGGTAAGTATTTGGTTAACGCTTTTCGTTATTGTTTTCGTGCTCTTTTCCTTTACAATTGCCGGGAAGATTGCCTCTAAATCCGGCAAGTATTTCGTCGCGCAACAACAGAGCTTGGGCGACTTAAACGGCTATATCGAAGAGATGGTTAACGGGCAAAAGGTTATAAAAGTCTTCAACCACGAAGACAAGGTAATGGAGGAATTTTCGGAGAAGAACGAACACCTCCGCGACAAGATGAATCAGGCGAACAAGTACGCAAACGTCCTCATGCCGGTTATGGGCAACCTCGGCAACGCCCTCTACGTTCTCTTGGGGGTTATCGGCGGAACGTTCGCAATTAACGGCATAATGAATGTTTCGATAACGGGTACAGGGGTCCTAACCCTAGGCGCAATTGTTTCGTTTATGCAGCTGTCAAGAGGGTTTATGAACCCGCTTTCGCAGGTTTCAAACCAACTCAACTTCGTCGTAATGGCTCTCGCAGGCGCGGAGCGGATTTTTACCCTTATTGACGAAAAGCCCGAAACGGACGACGGCTATGTAGGTTTAACCCTCGCAATGCGGGACAATAAAAACGGCGGGCTTAAAAAATCCGACAAGCGGGCGGGCTTATGGGCGTGGGAACACCCGCACAAGGAAGACGGAACCGTTACCTATACGGAACTGAAGGGCGATATCGTCTTTGACGACGTTGACTTCGGGTATAATGAAAACAAGATTGTGCTGCACAACATCTCCCTTGAGGCGGAACCCGGGAAGAAAATCGCCTTCGTCGGCGCGACAGGCGCGGGGAAGACGACAATTACGAATCTCATAAACCGCTTTTACGACATTGCAGACGGAAAAATCCGCTATGACGGGATAAATATCAACAAGATTAAGAAGGCAGACCTTAGGCGTTCTCTCGGCATTGTGCTTCAAGACGTCAACCTCTTTACCGGGACGGTTATGGAAAATATCCGCTATGGGCGGCTTGAAGCGACCGACCAAGAGTGTATCAACGCCGCAAAGACAGCGAACGCCGACGGCTTTATACGAATGTTGCCGGACGGTTACGAAACCGTTTTAACCGGCGGCGGCTCAGGGCTTTCCCAAGGTCAGCGTCAGCTTATTTCAATCGCAAGAGCGGCGGTTGCCGACCCGCCGGTTATGATACTCGACGAAGCGACAAGCTCCATCGACACCCGCACCGAAGCCCTCGTTACAAAAGGCATGGACGCGCTCATGAAGGGCAGAACGGTTTTCGTTATCGCCCACCGCCTCTCAACCGTTCGCAATTCCGACCTGATAATGGTGCTCGAAAACGGCTCAATCATCGAAAAGGGAAGCCACGACGAGCTTATTGCTTCCCACGGCAAGTATTATCAGCTCTACACAGGGGCGTTTGAACTGGAGTAAACTATGAAAAAATGGACTGTTAAAAAGCCCGACCCGGCTGTTATAAGCGCGTTAACGGGTGCGGGAGTAAAACCGATTGCCGCGGAAGTCTTTGCCGCGAACGGCATTACCGACGTGGATTCCGCGAAGAGCTTTTTCGGCGACGGAAAGCTTTCCGACCCTTTTTCGATTATAGACATGGAAGCGGCTGTAAAGGCTATTAACGATATTGTTTTTGAAAAGGGCGAGAGGGTTTGCGTCTACGGGGATTATGACTGCGACGGGGTTTGCGCGGCGGTGCTCCTTTATACCTTCTTTGAATCGAACGGCGCGGACGTAACTGTTCGCATTAATTCGCGTGAAGAGGGTTTCGGACTTAATTCCGATGTAATAAGGGAGATTGGGGAGGACGGCGTAAAGCTCATAATAACGGTTGACAACGGCATTTCGGCAGCCCCGGAAGCCGCACTCATAAAATCCCTCGGCATGAGCCTTATTATTACCGACCACCACGAACCCACAGGCGTGTTGCCCGGGGAAGACTTCCCCTTGGCACTTGCAATAGTTGACCCGCACAGGGAAGAAAACAAATCCGCTTTTATCGAATATTGCGGCTGCGGGGTTGCTCTTATGCTTGTTGCGGCTTTAATGGGCGACGTTGACGCCGCACTTGAGCAATTTTCCGACATCGCCGCCCTTGCGACGGTTGCCGATATGGTTAAACTCAACGGGGAAAACCGAACCATAGTTAACCACGGTCTTCATTATTTTGAACACACCGAAAACTTAGGACTGCAAGAGCTCATCAAGGTTTCCGGCATAAAGCCTCCGATAACCGCTTCGCATTTCGGCTTTTATCTCGGTCCGAGGATTAACGCCGCCGGAAGGGTTGCCCACGCGAAAACGGCGTTTGACCTCTTGGTCTGTGAGGACAGCGAATCCGCCGAAAAGAAAGCGTTTGAACTTAACGAGCTCAACACCGAGCGAAAAAAGGTTCAGGCAGACCTCATAAAACAGATTGAAGAAGACTTAAAAAAAGACCCGAGCCCGCTCTACAGGCGTATACTTGTTCTTCGTGTAAAGGACGCTCCCCACGGCGTAGTCGGGCTTGCGGCGGGGAAAATCCTTGAGACAGCCGGTAAGCCCGTGTTCCTCATGACCGACGACGAGGGAGGAATACTCAGGGGTTCTGCCCGGTCGTTCCCGGGGTATTCGGTAGTTGACGCGCTTAATAAAACTTCGGAATTGTTAACAAAATTCGGCGGACACCCGCTTGCGGGCGGATTCTCGCTTAAGGCGGAGAACTTTGAAAAGTTCGCGGATGCACTTGAAGATTTCGCAAAAGAATGTAACTACAACGGCGATAACCCGGAAGAAGCGGTAAAAATCCTGACGGCGGCAGACTTGACAATCGAGAACGCAAAGGAAATTTCCGCCCTTGAGCCTTTCGGACAAGGCTTCGAGAGACCTCTTTTTATCCTTTCCGGCGCGGAGATAAAAAACCTTGTAATTTCCGAAAAAAACGTCAAGGTTACGATTAATCTTGATAATAACACCTACTATTTCAACGTTTATAAAACGCCGCCCGAAAATTTTTCGTACGTTGTCGGCGACAAAATCGACATTTTAACATACTTTGGTATTAGCAGCTGGCAAGGGCAGGAACGCCTCGAATTTGAAATAGAAAAGCTGAAACTCTCGGGCGTTTCACAGCTTAAGATGATTAACGGTATCAACGCTTATGAGGCGTGGAAGCGCGGGGAATACCCCGACCGCGAAACCCTCGCAAGGGTTTTACCGTCAAGAGAAGATTTTGAAGCTTTATACAATCAGCTTAAATCACTTTCCGACCGCAAAATCATCTTGACAAACAGCCTTTTAGAACGAAACCACGCGAAATTTAACAGTTTCAAACTGCTTCTTATCTTGGACATATTTGAAGAAGCGGGGCTTTTAGAAAACAGCTATTTTGACGGAACGGTTGTTTTTGTTAAGAACCCGCCGAAAACTTCTCTTGAAGAGACAGGGACGATGAAACTTTTAACGAAACTGCTACATACGGGATAAAAAGAGGTGAATTCTCTTGGAAGCGGAAGTAAGCTATACTATTGATCTGCTGATAAATAAAATACTGACCGACTCGAAGTCATACGATCTTTCAAAGATTGTTGACGCTTATGAGCTTGCGAACCAAAAGCACGCCGGACAGACCCGCTCTTCGGGAGAAGCCTATATAAGCCACCCCATAGCCGTTGCGTATATCCTCCTCGATATGGGAATGGACACCGACACAATCTGCGCGGCACTCCTCCACGACGTTGTAGAGGACACCGACACAACCCTCGACGACATAAGGCGCAAGTTCGGGCAGGACGTTGCGGTGCTCGTTGACGGGGTAACAAAAATCGGCAAGATTCCGCTCTTTACGAAGGAAGAACAGCTTGCCAAGAACGTTGAAAAGATACTCTTCGCAATGTCGGACGACATTCGCGTAATTATAATTAAGCTTGCCGACAGACTCCATAATATGCGAACGCTCAAGTATCGGAAGCAGTACAAGCAGCGCAACACGTCTCGTGAGACGATGGACGTTTATGTTCCGATTGCCCACCGCCTCGGAATGTCGAACGTCAAGGAGGAACTCCAAGAAATCGCCTTCTCCTACCTCGACCCCTTCGCCTACAAGGAGATTGAAGATAAGCTTCAAAAGACGAAACCCGAGCGGGAAGGTTTTATCAACAACATCAAGGAGCAGATTTGCACCCGCTTTATAAAGGAAACCGGCAAGGCACCCTTCGTTGAGGGCAGAGTCAAGTCAATTTACAGTCTATACACAAAGTCTTTTCTGCAAGGGAAAGGCTTTGAGGAAATTTACGACAAATACGCCGTTCGGATTATCGTTGACAATAAGATTGAGTGTTACAACGCAATGGGGATAATCCACGATATGTACACCCCGATTCCGAACCGTTTTAAAGACTACATTTCCGGTCCGAAATCGAATATGTACCAATCCCTCCACACAACCGTTATCGGGCGGGACGGCATCCCCTTCGAGGTTCAAATCCGCACGTGGGAGATGCACCACAACGCCGAGTACGGTATCGCCGCGCATTGGAAATACAAGGAGGGCATCTCGGGCAAGGACAGGTTCGAGGAACGCCTCGCGTGGATTCGCCAGCTCCTTGAGCAACAGCGCGAAACGGACGACGTTGAAGAACTCGTCCGCACAATAAAAACGGAGGTTGCCGCCGCCGAAGTCCATGTTTTTACGCCGAAAGGCGACATGATTTCGCTCCCCCTCGGCTCAACCGTTATTGACTTTGCCTATTCAATCCACCCCGACGTCGGCAACCGCATGATGGGCGCAAGAGTCGGCGGGCGGATAGTTTCGCTTGACTACGAAATGGCGACAAGCGACATCGTCGAGATTGTAACTTCAAATGACCCGAATCGAGGTCCGAACAGGGCTTGGCTCGACATCTGCAAGACCAAGCACGCCAAAGCGGTTATCCGCAAGTGGTTTAGGACCTACGAACGCCCGCAAAACGTCGAGATGGGCAGGAAGGCTTTCATAGCCGAGCTTGAACGCTTCCACATCAAGCTTGACGAAGAAAAATATCCGCTTTTAATGGCGGACACAATGAAAAAGCACAACTGTAACTCCATCGAGGACTTTTACGCCGCTGTGGGGTATGGCGGAATAATTCTGGGGAACCTCTCCCAAGCTATCCGCGAAAAATACAGAGCCGAATTTGAAGAATACGATATTGCAGACCTTTCCGACCTTGAGGCAATAAAGGTCCTCGCGGCGGAACTTGCAAAGCCCGCCGAAAAGTCACAAACCGCGCTTATCGTCGACGGAACGGACGGCGTAGCATATAAATTCGCAAAGTGCTGCAACCCCCTCCCGGGCGACGAAATCATCGGCTTTATCACAAAAGGGCACGGTATCTCCGTCCACCGCAGAGATTGCGAACACTATATAAAGACTTCTCACGACCCGAATTTCGAGGAACGCTGGGTAGATGTAAAATGGCCGGCAAACATGGGAAAAGACTCCCTCAGCAGTTTTCGCGTAACCCTCGACATCATTGCCTCCCCCGACGACGACCTTATTTACCAAATATTCCAAGCGTTCAAGTCGAACCACATTACACTCAACAACACCGTAAACAAGACCCTCCCGAACGCGAACAAAAACTACATCATTAACATCAACACCACCGGCACAAAGCAGTTAGACGGCATAATCCGCGAACTCAGCAAGCTCCCCAAAGTCATAAGTATCGAGCGCAAACAGGAATAATGTGTTAAAACCCCAATGCTATATTAGATATTTTGCACAAAAAATAAATTGAAAATATAACCTTTACTACAATTTTTTTCACGAATCCAACTTTTTTGTAAAAAAGTCTTGACAAACGCATAATATTCTGTTAAAATACTATTAAGGTATTCTTAAAGTATGCTAAACGTATCAGATGTCCGCCCTACCGACGAGGAAATAATTGCCGGCACTGAAAATGCAGCGGAAATTATCTGCGAACGTTACATGAAATATGTTGCATCAATCTGCAAAAGGTTTTGTTCCCCGCTCTCACCGCAATTTGACGACCTGTTAGGGGAATCAATGGTTGCGCTTTTCTCGGCGGTTCACTCATTTGACCCCTCAAAAGGCGCGAAATTTAAGACCTACGCGTACGCTTGCATACAAAATCGGTTGGCTACTGCTCTTAAAGCTGCACCGCCCGCTGTTGACATAGATACCATCGAGCCGATAGATCACGTTTCACCCGAAACCCTGTTTATTCAAAAAGAATCCGACAAGTCTCTATTTACTGCACTCGACGAAATTCTTTCCGACCTTGAGTTTTCCGTTCTCTCCCTCCGCCTTGACGGCTACTCATTCACAGATATCGCAAAAAAACTCGGCATCACCGACAAATCCGTAGACAACGCCATGTCCCGCATCCGTGCCAAGACCTCCCGTTCGTAACATTTCCCGCAATATTCCATATCATGTCTAAAAGGTTACCTTTTCTTACTCATGACCGAGTAGCTTAACTAAGAGCGTTGTTCTTTCCAAGGCAAAGGTGTCGGTGCAAGTCCGTCCAAGGTCACAAATAAATTTAGCGAGGGAAACCAAATGTATCAAG
>JAISGY010000063.1 GCA_031262835.1 Ruminococcus sp. | reverse complement strand
TATTCTGTCATCTGTACTCTGTATTCTGTTAGGAGAAATACTCAAGTGGTGAAGAGGCGCCCCTGCTAAGGGTGTAGGTCGGGTAACCGGCGCGAGAGTTCAAATCTCTCTTTCTCCGTCCGTGCAATTTAATCCGCTTTCAAGGCGGATTTTTTCACAGCTAAAGGGGGGCTAACATGATTGACTTTTCCGAAATTGACCGCCTCAAAGCAGAATGGAACGCTCGCCGCCCGCTTAACCCCGGCGAAATAGAACGACTTCGCGAAGAGTTCATCATCGACAATACCTACAACTCAAACGCAATAGAAGGCAACAGCCTTACCCTCAACGAAACAGCTCTAATCCTCAAAGAGGGGATAACTATCGGCGAAAAGCCCCTAAAAGACCACCTTGAAGCCGTCGGGCACCGCGACGCGTTCGACTATATTTTAACGCTTCTTGGGGAACCCCTCACCGAGAGTATTATAAAAAATATCCACTCCCTTGTGCTTATGTCCGACCCGCAAAACAAGGGTGTATACCGCAGTGTCCCGGTGCAGATTTTGGGAGCTTATCATACCCCGCCCGAACCGTATCTTGTCCCGAAACAGATGGAAACCCTCTTAACGGACTACGGCAACCGGCAGGACAAGCACATAATCGCCGCCATAAGCGAGTTCCACATTCGCTTTGAAACTATCCACCCCTTCATCGACGGCAACGGCAGAACAGGGCGGCTTATTGCCAACTTAGAGCTTATAAAAGCCGGCTTTCTCCCCGTAAATATCAAATACGCCGACCGAAAAAAATACTACGATTCCTTCGGCTCACCCGACGCGCTTACAAATCTTCTGTTAACTTATGAGAAGGAGCAATATGAAAGGTTACGGGGAGCTTTCCGCCTATAAAAAAGCAATAGACCGGACGCGCCCCTTTACGGGCGAAACCCTCCGCGAACTTCGCGAATACTATCGGATAGGCTTAACCTACAGCTCGAACGCCATCGAGGGCAACAGCCTTACCGAAGTCGAGACGAAGGTGCTTTTAGAGGACGGCTTAACCGTCGGCGGAAAGCCGCTCCGCGAAGTGTACGAAGCCGTCGGACACTCTGCCGCCTTTGACTATATGCTAACCCTCACATCCGCGCGAAGCATTACCGTCTCCGATATAAAAACCCTCCATCGGCTTTTTTATCAAAAGATTGACGAAAAGCACGCCGGGGTTTGGCGGGACATTCCGATTATTGTTACCGGGACGGATTTTGTCTTCCCCGCGCCGGAAGAGCTCCCGGGGCTTATGAATAGCCTTGAGGAATGGATAACCGACAACCGCGGCAGGCTTAATCCGATAGAGTTCGCGGCAATGCTGCACCTTAAATTTGTAACCATTCACCCCTTTATCGACGGCAACGGGCGGGTGGCAAGGCTTCTTATGAACACCGCGCTTATAGAGGATGGTTATCTGCTTGCCGTAATCCCGCCGCTGCTCCGCTCCGAATACATCTCCGCTATCCGTTTATACCAACAAAAAGGCAACGCTTCACCCTTTATCGACTTTATTGCGGAGCGCGTACTTGAAAGTTATCGCGAAGTTTCAAGACTGCTTCGGATTCCGATTATTTAAGGAGGTCTTTAGAGATGAGATTAAGAAATAAAGAGGGTAAGGAACTTACCGAAAAGGAACTTGAGGAGCTTGCGAGCGGAATGGTTATTGCCAACTACTACTTTAAGTGTGTGATATGCGGATACGAAACTCCGGAAATATTACCGGAGGGTCAGACGTGTCCTAAATGCACCAGCAATTGGTTCTATTTGTTTCCCATATCCGATTAAGAGCGGCGTTAAGTTTTTTGAGCAGCCCCCCGCGGGTGTCTATTGACATCTGCGTAAAAATGCGGTATAATAGAAAAAAAGGAGTGGTTATTATGGCAACAGCTAATCTTAATATTCGTATTGATTCGGACGTGAAGGAAAAAGCCGCCGCGCTCTTTTCAGAGTTGGGGCTGACTATGACCGCCGCCGTAGAAATGTTTTTGCGCCAAAGCATAGAGGAAAAGAAAATCCCCTTTAAGCCCGAAGCGGAGAAAACACTGGATGAGCGGTTATCTGAGGCAATAGAAAAACGCAACACCCCCGTAATCGCCCTTCCAACCGATAAAAACGGACATATTTACATCGACAAGGACAAATATCCCGACCTCTATGACTGGGCGGTGAACGGGTGATGAAAAAGTATGAGATTTATATCGCATACGTTGCATGGGAGGGCAATGGTAAAAACCGTCCTGTTCTCTGTCTTAAGACGGATAGAGGATTGGCTTATGCATATAAAATAACAACAAAATTCGACAATAAAAACTTTGCAGTACGTAAACGGTATTACAAAATCAAGTATTGGAAAAAAGCAGGTTTGAATCAACAATCTTATATTGACACAAATAATATAATCAGTTTCTCTGCTGCTGAAATAGAAAGTCGCCCTCCCATCGGTAAGCTCACCGAATACGACAAAAAAGCCCTCCTCGATTTCATACAAAACGATACATAAAATCCAAGCCGACAGCCTTTCCGCTGCCGGTATTTTTATCTCCCATAACCTTAATTCATATTTCCAATACAACAAATGCATACCGCAATTTAAAATTATGCAAAATCAAGTGCAAAACCTTCAATTTGTAAACTATTTATGAATTTTTAAGAAATGTACTTGCAAAAACTTTAGCGGTGTGATATAATGCATAACAGAACAAGGAAGTTTCCGATGATGATTACGGAAATGTTCTTTCTTTTTTTAAGAGGTAGATGATGAGTACATATGTTATAACAGTCGCGAGGGGATTCGGAAGCGGCGGAAAAGATATCGCAATTAAGACGGGGGAAAAGCTCGGTATCCCCGTTTATTATACGCAGATTGCGAAGATGGCGTCTGAAAAAAGCGGGCTTTCGGAGGCACTCTTTACTAAACGCTACGAGAAGCTGCGCGGGGGGCTTTTTACGAAGCTTAAGACCTTCCCCTCCGACGACCACATCTGTTCCCCCGCCGATTCAAAGTTCACCTCCGACGACAACCTCTATAAGATTCAGGCGCACGTCATTAAAGAGCTTGCAGAAAACGAGTCCTGTATCATTATCGGCAAATGCGCAAACCACATCTTGCGGCATGAAAAAAACGTCGCAAGCGTCTACATAGAAGCCCCCCGCAGGCATTGCCTTGCAAATATCATGGACGAATTCGGCTGTAACGAAGAGGACGCTGCGCTGATGATTAAGCGTACCGATAAATATCGCGCTGACTACTACCATTACTACACCGGCGGTAAAACTTGGACTGACCCTGTTGCGTACGATATGACGCTCAATTCAGGGCGGCTTACCGACGAACAGTGTGTTGACTTGATTATTGATCTTGCTAAACGAAAGAATTTGCTTTAATAACGGTAACGAAGCCGGGTAATGAAAGTTATCCGGCTTTTTTATAAAAAATAAACAGAGCAAATACAAGCAGAGTTCTGCACTCTGTATTCTGTATTCTGTCCTCTGTAAAGGAAGGACTCTTGATTGTGAAAAAAGGGTTAATTAAAAAAATCGCGGTTGCCGCAGCGGCTTGCTGCCTCGCAATGACAATAACGTCATGCGGGCAGACTGCACAAACTTCAACCGCCCAAGAGTCTGTAACAGTCGGGCTTCTCCATTCGCTCACCGGCTCTATGGCTATCTCCGAAAAGGCAGTTTCGGACGCTGAAAAACTCGCTATCGCCGAGATTAATGCGGCAGGCGGCGTACTCGGCAAACAGATTTCGTTTATTGAAGAGGACGGTGCGTCCGACCCTTCGACATTCGCGACAAAGGCAGAAAAACTTATCGACCAAGATAAGGTTGCGACAGTTTTCGGCTGTTGGACATCATCTTCAAGAAAGGCTGTTAAGCCGGTCTTTGAAGACTATAACGCGCTCCTTTGGTACCCGGTTCAATACGAGGGTATGGAAGCTTCCAAGAACATCGTCTATGCGGGTGCCGCGCCTAACCAACAGATTGTCCCGGCGGTTGAGTACCTTATTGAAAAGGGTTACAAGAAATTTTTCCTCATGGGTTCCGACTATGTGTTCCCGAGGACTGCCAACATGATTATCGAAGCGCAGGTTAAGGCGGCAGGGCTTGAGGTTGTCGGCGTTGAATACGCCGATATGGACCAGACCGATTTTGCCGCAATTATCGCTAAAATTGAAGCGGCGAAACCCGACGTAATCCTCAATACCTTGAACGGTTCGGGCAACGTCTCCTTCTTCAAGCAGATGTCGGAGAAAAACTACACCTCCGCCGACTACATGACAATGTCATTCTCAATCGCCGAGGAAGAAGTTACCGCAATCGGCGCGTCACTCTTAACCGGGCACCTTGTTTCTTGGAACTATTACCAGACCACCGACACAGCGAAAAACAAAGACTTCGTTGCCGCATACAAGTCGAAGTTCGGCGAAAGCCGCGTGACCTCCGACCCGGCGGAAGCCGCTTACATCAACGTTTACCTCTGGAAGGCGGCAGTCGAGAAGGCTAACAGCTTTGACGTCGCTAAGGTTATCGAAGCGGTTGAGACCGGCACAATCTCCTTTGACGCACCCGAAGGGCTTGTTACCCTCAACGGCGAAAATCACCACCTTGCAAAGCGCGTTCGTATCGGCGAGGTTAGTACCGACGGACTCATCTACGAAATAAGCTCGTCCGGAACCCCCGTTGACCCCGACCCGTATCTCACTACATATGACTGGGCGGTTGCCGCAGGTATTCAACCTCTCGAATAACAGACATATGAAAGCAGAGAGGTTTTTTACAAAAAAACCTCTCCCGCTTTCCTTAAAATTTTAGTTAATACTAATCCTTATAAGTTATACGATTGTCTCCCCCGCCGGAGGCGGGGGAGACAATTAAAAAAGAAACAATTATTTTTTAAGGGAATAGTATAAGGTATTTATTATGGAACAGCTTGTAACAACCCTCTTTAACGGTTTAAGTTTAAGCTCAATCTATCTGCTTGTCGCGCTGGGGCTTGCGATAACATTCGGGCAGATGGGCGTTATCAACATGGCGCACGGCGAATTCGTTATGCTCGGCGCGTACATGACCTTTTGCACGCAGGAATTTTTCAAAAACTTCCTGCCTGAAAGCATAGGCAGCTTTTATTATTTCGCGGCAATTATCTTGGCATTCATAGTAACATTCGGTCTCGGCTGCCTTCTTGAAAAGGTTTTAATCTCAAGGCTATACGGCAGAAAAATCGACAGCCTTCTTGCAACTTGGGGCGTAAGCCTTATCTTACAACAGCTCGTCCGGACAATCTTCGGTGCGCAGGGCGTTAACGTTAACGCTCCCGCATTCCTTCGCGGCGGGCTTGAAGTTAACGGCTTAACATTTTCCTACAACCGCATCTTCATCATAATTTTAGTCGCATTTTGCCTTGCGATGGTTTGGCTTCTTGTCAACAGGTCGCGTTACGGCTCGCGTATGCGCGCTACAATGCAAAACCGCCCTATGGCGCAGTGCATGGGGATTAACACCAAGAAAATCGACTGCATAACCTTCGGCATAGGCTCGGGGCTCGCGGGGATTGCGGGCTGTTCGGTTGCACTTTTGGGCTCGGTTGATTCAACTGTCGGGCAAAATTACATCGTATATTCATTCATGACGGTTGTCCTCGGCGGCGTTGGGAACCTCTTCGGGACAGTAATCGGCGCAGGTATAATAGGTTTCTCAAGCATTTTCGTTGAAAATTATCAGTCGGCATCGATAGCGCGCGCTATTGTGCTGCTTATCATAATTGTGTTCTTGCAGTTTAAACCGAGCGGACTATTCACAATCAGAAGCCGCGTACTTGATGAGGGAGTTTGATTATGGATATGTTAACAAAACCCGCGCTTAATGTCGTTAAAAAATCGCGCAAGGGTTACCACATCACCTTCGCCGTAATTGCACTTCTCCTTGCGCTTTCACCCTTCCTAATTGACGGCACCTCCCTTGTACAGTTTTTGGGGAAGTGTATGTGTTACGCGATTGTCGGGATTGCACTGGACCTCATTTGGGGGTACACGGGAATGTTGTCGCTCGGGCACGGGCTGTGGTTCTGCCTCGGCGGGTATGCTATGGCGATGTTCCTTAAACTCGAAGGCACCGGCGGAAAAATCACCGACTTCATGCAGACGGGCGGGCTTGACGCGCTGCCTTGGTTCTGGACACCGTTCGGCTCGTTCCCTGTTACGCTTGCTCTAATCATAGTTATCCCCGCCGTCTTCGCGGGGCTGGTAGGATTTTTCGTTTTCAGAAGCCGTATTAAGGGCGTGTACTTTTCAATTATCACGCAAGCCCTGACGTGGGCGGTATATTCTCTTTTCATGGCGAACTCAAAGTACACCGGCGGCAACAACGGCATAACCGATATTGCGTCGGTATTCGGCAAGACGAAGGGCGAAGCGAACCGCCCGAACTTGTTACTGCTCTTCTTTGTAACCCTTGCGGTACTTGTACTCGTCTATCTCTTGGCGACATACCTTACCGGGCGCAAATTCGGCAAGCTTTTAATTGCAATCCGCGACGGCGAAAACCGCACATACTTTTCGGGCTATTCCGTTAACAGCTACAAGAATTTTATCTACGCTGTTTCGGCGGTCTTAGCGGCAATTGCGGGTGCATTATTCGTCAACTTCAACGGCTCAATAACCCCTACTCAGATGACAATCGGCTATTCAATCACAATGGTAATATGGGTAGCAGTCGGCGGGAGAGGGACAATTATCGGCGCGGTAATCGGCGCGTTCTTTATAAACCTTTGCGAGTATAATTTCAGCTCCGGGATTTTAGTCGAAGCTTGGCAATACATAATCGGCGCGATTTTCTGCCTTACCATTCTGCTTTTTAAAGGCGGGATTGTAGGGATAGTGCGCGACAATATCCCTTCGCTTATAAGAAAAATCAAGGAGCGCAAAAAGCCCGCAGAAAAGGAGGCGGCGTAGATGAGTTTTATAGATACGGAGCTGCACCGCCCGATAAAATACCGCACGGGAAAAGCTCTCGACATAAAAAGCATTTCGGTTGAATTCGACGGATTCAAGGCGTTAACGGACGTAACCGTCGGCGTAAAGCGCAATTCTATCCACTTCTTCATAGGACCGAACGGCGCGGGGAAAACGACCCTTCTTGACATAATCTGCGCGAAGACGAAACCCACGTCCGGGACGGTGCATTTTTACCCCGAGGAAGGTTATGAAATCCTCCTTACCGGAATGAAGGAATACGCAATCGCAAACGCCGGAGTAGGGCGCAAGTTTCAGGTCCCCTCCGTCTTTACCGAGCTTTCGGTCTATGACAACATGGTGCTTTCACTTTCGGGGAACAAGAGGATTTGGTCTTCAATCTTCCGCAAGGTCACGCCGAAAGAAAACGACATAATCGCGGATGTTTTAGATAAAGTCGGTTTAACTTCACACGCTAACGAGAAGGCAGGCTCCCTCTCCCACGGACAGAAACAGTGGTTAGAAATCGGTATGCAGCTTGCGGCGCGCCCGAAGATAATAATGCTTGACGAGCCGGCGGCGGGAATGGGGAAACCCGAAACCTTCCGCACAGGCGAACTCCTTAAGCGAATCAAGGACATCTGCACGGTAATAGTCGTTGAACACGACATGGAGTTTGTAAAACAGGTTGCCGATACGGTAACTGTGCTTCACGAGGGAATGGTTTTAACCGAGGGGAATATTGACGACGTGCTTGCCAATGAGACGGTACAGAAAGTTTATCTTGGAAGAGGCGGAGAATGAACAGTTTACTTGAAATAAAAAACCTTTCTGCCGCCTACGGCGAGTCGAAGGTTATCGCAGACCTTTCCTTTAAGGTCCCGAAAGACCGTATAGTCTGTCTTATCGGCAGAAACGGCGTCGGGAAAAGCACAACCCTTAAAAGCATCATGGGGCTTGTAAAAACGCCGTCCGGGCAGATAAGCTATAACGGAGAAGATATAATAAAGCTCCCGGCGTACGAGCGGGTAAAACGGGGGATAGGGTATGTTCCGCAGGGGAGGGATATTTTCCCCCGAATGACGGTTGAAGAAAACTTAGAGCTTGGGCTTGAAGCGGGGGGAGGGAAAACAAGAAAAATCCCCGACTATATCTATGAGCTTTTCCCGGTCCTGCCCCTATTTGCAAAACGCAAGGGCGGCGACCTCTCGGGAGGGCAGCAGCAACAGCTTGCTATAGCCCGCGCCCTCGTTTCAAAACCATCGCTGCTCGTCTTAGACGAACCGACAGAGGGAATCCAGCCCTCGATAATATGGGACATAAGCAAGGCAATAAGGCGGGTCAACACCGAACTCGGCATAACGGTCCTAATCGTCGAACAGTATCTCAAGTTCGTAATGGGCATCTCCGATTACCTCTACGTACTCGAAAAAGGCGAAGTGATTTTAGAGGGCGAAACGGACTCGCTCAGTCAGGAAAAAGTACAAAAGATGATGACTTAATCTTATTTGAAAGGGTTAATATTATGCATTTAACACCGCGTGAAATGGAAAAACTGATGGTGCATCAGGCGGGGGAACTCGCGAAGGCACGAAAGGCAAGAGGGCTTAAGCTTAACTATGTTGAAGCGGAAGCGTACATAGTCTCCGAGCTGATGGAGCTTGCAAGAGACGGCAGGACCGTCCGCGAAGTAATGGACCTCGGGACAAAGATGTTAATAAGAGATGATGTTATGGAGGGTGTTGCAGAGATGATTCCCGAAGTGCAGGTTGAAGCGACATTTGACGACGGGACGAAACTTGTTACCGTCCATACGCCGATAAAATAGGAGGAAAAAGTTATGATTCCGGGAGAGATAATTGCGGCAGAAAAAGCTATCGCTATAAATGACGGGCTTTCCGTCAAGGAACTTGTCGTTACAAACAAGGGCGACCGCCCCATTCAAGTGGGCTCGCATTTCCACTTCTTCGAGGCGAACAAATTCCTTGATTTTAACCGCCTTGACGCGTACGGTTACAGGCTTGATATTCCGTCCGGGACTGCCGTGCGTTTTGAACCGAATGAGCAGAAAACGGTAGAGCTTGTCGAAATTACCGGCAACCGTCGTGTAAGAGGCTTAAACAACCTGACAGACGCGCAGATAAATTATACAACAGCAAAAACTTCGATGGAGAAAGCGTCCCTAAAGGGCTTTTTGGGGGATAATATATGAAGCAGATTGAAAGAAACGAATATATCTCAATGTACGGACCGACAACGGGCGACAAAATCCGCCTCGGCGACACAGACCTTTTTATCGAGATTGAGAAGGACTACACCGTCTATGGCGACGAAATGAAGTTCGGCGGCGGAAAGACTATCCGCGACGGAATGGGGCAGAATTCCGATATAACCGGTAAGAACGGCGCGCTCGATACCCTTATAACAAACGCCGTCGTCCTCGACCACACCGGGATTTTTAAGGCTGACATAGGTATTAAGGACGGGAAGATTGCAGGAATAGGCAAAGCGGGCAACCCCGACATCATGAACGCTGTACACCCGAACATGGTTGTCGGAGCGGGTACCGAAATTATCGCCGGCGAAGGAATGATTTTGACCGCCGGGGGGATTGACACACACGTGCATTTTATCTGTCCGCAGCAGGTTGAGACTTCACTCTGGGCGGGCATGACTACTATGATTGGCGGCGGAACGGGTCCGGCTGTCGGCTCATTTGCCACAACCTGCACCCCCGGCGCGTGGAATATCCATCGTATGCTTGAGGCGGCGGAAGAATTCCCGATGAACTTTGCGTTTTTCGGCAAGGCGAACGCGTCGTCAATCGACCCCCTCGCAGAACAAATCAAAGCAGGCGCGGCGGGTTTAAAACTTCACGAAGACTGGGGAACAACACCCTCCGCGATTAACACAAGCCTACAGGCAGCGGACGCTTACGACGTTCAGATTACTATCCACACCGACACCCTAAACGAAGCGGGCTATTTCGAGTCAACCCGCGACGCAATTGCCGGGCGCGCTATACATACCTACCACACAGAGGGTGCGGGCGGCGGACACGCCCCCGATATTATCAAGGCGGCGGGGCTTGCGAATGTAATGCCTTCCTCGACCTCCCCGACAATGCCGTTTGCGAAAAACACAATTGACGAACATCTCGACATGATTATGGTGTGTCACCACCTTGACCCGAACCTGCCGGAAGACGTTGCCTTTGCGCGTTCGAGAATCCGTTACGGAACCCTTGCGGCGGAGGACATTTTACACGACATGGGCGCAATATCAATCCTCAACTCCGACTCCCAAGCAATGGGACGCCCGGCGGAGGTTATAACCCGCGCTTGGCAATGCGCGGACAAGATGAAAAAACAGCGCGGACAACTGCCCGAGGCGAAGGGTATAGATAACGACAATTTCCGCGCAAAACGTTATGTTGCAAAATACACTATAAACCCCGCGATAACCCACGGCATTTCGTACTGCTTGGGCTCTGTTGAAACCGGCAAAATTGCAGACCTTGTGCTTTGGGACCCGAAACTTTTCGGCGTTAAGCCCGACATGATTATCAAGGGCGGCTTCATCACCGCCGCAAAGATGGGGGACGCGAACGCTTCTATCCCTACCCCACAGCCTGTTCTGATGCGGAATATGTGGGGGGCGTACGGCAAGGCGCGCGCAAATACTTCAATCTGCTTTGTGAGCGGCTACGCATTTGAAGACGGCATAAAAGAGAAACTCGGTTTAGAAAAGCAGGTTATGCCGGTCAGAAATTGCCGCACCGTAGGCAAAAAGGACATGATTCACAACAGCACATTGCCGAAAATCGAAGTTGACCCCGAGACCTATATGGTTAAGATTAACGGCGAGCAGGTTGACAGCAAGCCGTCCGAGACACTGCCGTTGACGCAGAGATACTACCTATTCTGACCCCGGAGGTTAATATATGAAACCCGAACTGAAAAAAAGCATGAACAGGTCGACACTCGTTACGCTCCTTAATATCATTACGCTTTTGTTCTTGGGACTCTGCGTTGCGGCGATGATGACGGCGGTAAGGGTTGCCGACAATCGTTTTGAACTTTATTTTAACGCAAAGAAATTTATGGACGGCTCCGCTAACCTTACAAATCAGGTTCGTTCCTACGCTGCAACGGGGAACAAGGTTTACGAGACGAACTATAACGACGAACTCGCGAGCGGAAACCGCGAAACGGCGGTTGAACGCCTGAGCGTTATCGGCATAACCGCAACCGAGGAAGCTTTTGTAACAAAGATGATGGAACTCTCCGCGAACCTCGTCCCTGACGAGGTTGCGGCGATGGAGCTTGTCGGGGAAGGGAGACTTCCGGAAGCGGTGCAAGCGGTCTGGGGGAACCATTACGAGACAATTATTGCGCAAATCCGCGGGAACCAACAGAGTTTTATTGACGAGATGAACGGGCGGACAGCCGGGGAGGTTAAGCTCTGGACAGCCGTAATGTTTGTAGTGTTTGCTCTTGCGGTTGCGTCGCAGGCTCTGTCAGTCTTGGTTGTGCAGATAAAAGTAATGCGCCCGATAAGAGCGGTCAGCGACAGACTTGTGCATCTTGCAGAAGGGGACTTAACAAACCGCTTAGCTCTTGTCCCCGACACAAGCGAAATCGGTATGCTCGTGTACAGCACAAGGCACCTGTCAGACACCTTCACAGCCCTCATAAGAAGGACCGAGCGGAATCTATCCGCAATAAACAGCGGCGACTTGACCGGCGAGATGAAGAACGACTATTCCGGCGAATTCGCGAAGATTCCGACGGCGGTAAAAGAGCTTTACTCCGGGCTCTCGGGGCTTGTTGCAGACGTTTCCCGCTCTACCCTTGAAGTTACGAGGGGGGTTGAGGAGATAAGCGGCGCGGCGACTGAAATTGCGGGCTTTACGGAGGAACAACACGCCGCCGCAACCGAACTCACCGAGGCTGTCGGGATTATCCACGCAATGAGCGACGAGACGTCGCAAACCTTGACGTTAACTGTTGAAGAAGTCAATAAGGTTGCGGCGGGAATGAACGACTGCAATAAGAACCTGTCGGCAATGCTTGACGCAATGCGCGATATTGAGGCGCGTTCCGCCGACATACAGAAGGTTACGAAGGTTATCGACGATATTGCCTTCCAGACCAACATCTTGGCACTCAATGCAAGTGTCGAAGCGGCGCGCGCGGGCGAGGCGGGGAAGGGCTTTTCCGTTGTTGCGGACGAGGTCAGAAACCTTGCGAACAAGTCGGCAGAAGCGGCTAAACAAGCCGGGGAACTCATTGAAAAGAGCGGCTTGTCCGTAAAGCGCGGGAACGAGATTGTAGGCAAGGTTTCCGACGCGCTCACGACAGTTGTCAGTGTTTCAAACGAGAACGCCGAATCAATTTTGCGCGTTAACGAAATTTCACAAAAACAAAAGCTGTCAATCAATGTCGTTTCGGAGAACATCGGACAGCTCATGACAAATATTGCTTCAAACGAAGAGATGTGTCAAAAAACAGCGGCAGCGGCGGAGGAACTCTTCGCCCATTCCGAACAGCTCAAAGAGGCAATGCGCAAATTCGCCGTAAATACATAAGACCAAAGTCCGGCAGCTTTTACCGCCGGACTTTTATATTTAGCTTTAGGCTTTAGGCTTTTGGCATACAGATAACGTAAGACGTTAATGTAATCGCCGTGTCGGTGTTGTTTTTCGCGTTGGCGTACCAGCCTGTCGGGGGGTTGCCGGCGGTGTAGACGGGGTTTGAGGCTAATATGTCAAGACCGTTCGGGAGCTTCGTCATGCTCTCCGCGCCCCCTCCCATCGCAACCATTCCCGACGGACAGGTAGCACTTATCCCCGCGCCCTGCCCTGTGGCTATTGATACGGTATTCGTTACAACCGTCGGGGTAAAGAGGGGTCCTGTCGGACCTGTTGCGCCGGTAGAATCGCTCTTTTTTAGCATTTCCCACCATAGAATAAGAACACCGATTTCAGCTTAATTACTAGCTGAAAACGGTGTTTTCTTTATTCAATATTTATTACCGCAATCTCCCTCAAACCCTTACCAGTTCACGATTTACCTTGATAAACTCCATCGCTCTCTTGCACTCATCCGGGAAGGTAAAATCAATCTCAATTACCCCGCCTTCGTGAATTCTGATTGTTTTCACAAGCTCGGTGAGGATACCGCGATTGAGGGTTTCGATGTTTCCGAATTGTCGGAAGGCATCGAAAAAGGGTGCAAAACTCGTGACGCCGCTTTGAAGTTTCGTGAGTTCTTCGGTCAGTTTAGCAATTTCAGAATGAAGGGTTTCTTCCTCATTTTCAAAGTCCGCTTTCATACTGTGGTATTCGTCACGGCTTATGTCCCCGGTCTTCCAGTCGAGATATAAACCCTTTCGAATATCGGAAATTTTGGTTAGTTCAGTTTGTTTTAGTGAGATTGCTTTTTCAATTCTTGATGTATCAATCTGAATTTCGGAGGATTTGTTTATCTTGCCTACTTCCTCTGCCATGCCGTCAACAAGCGCAATCTGTGCCTTTATCGCCGCTAAAACCGCCGCCTCTAATTTTTCACTCCGAATGGTGTGACGTGTGCATTGTTTGAAGCTGGTGTAACTTCGGCAAGCGTAATAAATTGAAGTTTTAGTCGGTCTGCGTATCATGCCTCTTCCGCAATCCGCACAGCGTAAGAAGCCGGAAAATAAGTATAACTCAGTGGTCTGGGGCGGGGTTCTTGTGTCTCGAAGAAGAAGGCTTTGCGCCTTATCAAATAGCTCTTGCTCAATAATAGGCTCGTGCGTGTTTTTAACAATCGTCCATTTCTCTTCCGGCACGGCAACACGTGTGTGAATTTTGTAGCTTTTGACTTTTTGCTTTCCTTGAACCATGTGTCCCAAATACATTTGATTGCATAAAATGCCAGAGATAGTCTTCGCCGACCACTGCGGTTTTCGGGCGGTTATATGAGGGTTGTTGTACTTTTCCCCGTGTTCACGCTTGTACACTGCCGGGCAGGGTACACCGAGTTCGTCAAGCCTTCGCATAATGCCGTTTTTGGGCATACCGTCACGCACAAACCATCGGAAAACATCACGAACAACCTCTGCTGCTTCATCATCAATTATCAAGTGATGATAGTCTGCGGGGTCTTTTTTGTAACCGTACGGAGCGAACGCACCGATAAACTCACCCTTTTCACGCTTTGTGTTAAACGTTCCGCGAACCTTCACAGACGTTTCGCGGCAATGGTTTTCGTTATACATACTCTGAATCGAAACGCCGAGTTCGTATACATCGTCCGGGCGGTTAAAGCTGTCTAATGCCGGAAGTTCAAGTGATATAAACCGCACATCCTTCATTACAAAAAGATGTTGTAAATATCTTTTGCATTCCCAGTCGTTACGGCTGAGCCGCGATAAGTCTTTTACAATAACGCAAGTAATTATTCCGCTGTCAATGTCTGATAACATTCGCTGAAAGCTGTCGCGGTCTGAGTCCGTACCCGTAAAGCCGTCATCAATGTATGTATCAACAAGCGTTACATCTTCCTGTTCTGCGAGCTTATCGTAAAAGCTGATAAGACGCTGTCTTTGATTCTTTACGCTGTAGCTCTCGTCATTGCCGTCCTCACGGCTTAGGCGTATGTACAAAGCGG
>JAISGY010000041.1 GCA_031262835.1 Ruminococcus sp. | reverse complement strand
TATAAGGATCACCTCAAAATCTATCAGAAAAAGCCGATTTATTGGCTCTTTGACAGCGGTAAAAATAACGGTTTCAAAGCTCTCACATATATGCACCGCTACACGAAATACACCGCCGGCATAACCCGCTCCGACTATCTCCACCCGCTTCAGCAAAAATATGACGGCGAGATTGAGCGGCTTTCCGAAGCGGTTAAAAGCTCCGAAATCGCCGCCGCCGACAGAACGGAATACAAAACGCGGATTGAGATAATGATCCGCGAGCTTGCCGAGGCGAGGGCGTATGATATGGTAATCGCACATATCGCGCTGATGACGATTAAGATTGACCTTGACGACGGCGTGACGAAAAATTACGCGAAATTTCAGAATGTCGAAATCCCGCAGGACAACCGCGACCCGGTTAGAATGGATTTGTTCGGTAAAATATTATGAATACAGAAGCTGTAAAAAAAGAACTGCAAACATTGTTTGAACGCGAACTACCGTGGGGCGTGAAGCGGAATATCGTCTTTTGGTATGACGATACGGGCGTTTATGAGGAATTTTTAGGCGAAATCGGACTCTCAAACGTCGAAATCGTCAAGGTTTATCATAACAACACGCTCGAAATCAAGCACCATATCGAGTGCGAAAACACCACCGAAAACGTGCTGATTTATTCGCCCGAACCCCGCCCTGACGACTTCGAGAATTTCTTGGCGGACACGATTCGTTACAGCAAAATCTACACCGCTGACGAAACCACAATGATTATGACGGCGTATAAAATGCCGATTGACGATGTAGCTTTGCGAAACGCGGCTGAAAACAACAAGCTGTTTTTCCGCAACAAGGAGCGTGAGCGGCGTTTCGCGGCGTATAATATACCTGTCTGGACGGCTGAGATTTTCGATATAGCCGTAATTTCCGCACTCTGCAAACTGCCCGTACCGAACGCCGACAACGCCGTAAGAGCGGTTTTGACTGAATACGTAAGCGGCAAAACCGAGCTTATCGCAAGTATTAAAAAATTCGCGGATATTAAGCGTTTCTATTCGCTTATCAAAAACCGTTATGGCTTTGCAGGAGAGGATTTGGGTGAGTTTGCCCGTGCATTGCTTCTGACGCATTTCGCTCATAGCTATAAAGCCCCTCTGCCGTGGGAATACAGCAATCTCAACACCAACAGCTACGTCTTAACCGACAATTTTATGAAGGATATGTCGGCAAAAACGAGCTATATAAAAATCGCGGATTATACCGCGAAAATGCTGAATTTATCGGACTTCAAGCCTACACTTGCGAAAGTTAAAAACGCCTCGACTTTCCCGCAGATTGACGATTATATTATCGCGAAAATCAACGACTATCTGACACAGGGTGCAGGGGAATACAAGGACTACATAAGCGTTATCGAAGCCCGCCGGGGTTTGCGGTTTTATGACGATTACAAGGCGGCGTATGACACGGTTTATTACGCGTGCGAACTGGGTTTGCTCTTTGAAAAGCACACCGATTTCGGTGCGAAAAGCATCAACGCACTTTGGGATAAATACAAGACCGAGTTTTATAAATTCGACTATTTCTACCGCAAGTTTGTGGTGGCTTTCGACCGTATTCACGATAATGAGCGGTTCAAAACGCTGTCTGAAAACATCGAGAACGCTTATAACAATCATTATCTTTCGGAGATTTCGCGGAAATGGGCTGAGATGCTTGACGGCAACGCCGAGGACGGAATTATCAACTGGCGGCTTTCAGACGTAACACCGCAACAGGATTTTTACGCCGAATATGTCAAGCCGTTTGTGAAAAAAGACGAGCGTATTGTCGTGATAGTTTCGGATGCGTTCCGCTATGAGTCGGCGGTTGAACTGACCGCAAAACTTCGCTCCGAAACAAAAGCGGAGTGCGAACTGCGTGAAATGTTCGGGGCAGTGCCGTCCTATACAGCCCTCGGAATGGCTTCGCTCCTCCCACACGACAAGATAACTGTCGGCTCAAAAGCGGAGATACTCATTGACGGCATAAACACAGCCGGAACGCCAAACCGCGAGAAAATCCTGCAACAAGTCAAGCCCGAATCTGTGGCAATTCAAGCAGACGAAATTTTCGCAATGAAAAAGGCAGAAATGTCGGAGCGTTTCGCCGGTAAAAAGCTGATTTACATCTACCACAATACAATCGACAAGCACGGCGAATCAAGCGAATCGGACGTTTTCGAGGCAACGGAAAAGACCTTCACGGAGCTGTCCGACCTTGTCCGCAAACTCATTAACAACATCAGTGCGGGGAATATCCTCATCACCGCCGACCACGGTTACATCTACCGCCGTCAGCCTATTGAAGTGAGCGATAAGACCGCCAAAGACACAGAAAAAGCCCTGCTCATCAAACGCAGAGCTATCCTCACCGCCCGCGATACTCAAACGCAGGGGACACAAAAAATCGCTATGTCTTATATCAATGGGCTTTCCGAGAGCGGGCTTCGTGCGGTTGTTCCACGCGGGGTTAATCTCTTTCCCGTTCAGGGCAGCGGGGCGAACTATGTTCACGGCGGCGCGGCTTTGCAGGAGGTTGTTGTGCCGGTGGTTAGGGTGAGGGGGAAACGGTAAGGACATATAGGCTTGCTTAATTCTCGAATAAATATGTCAAAATATATTGCATTTTTTGGAGATACGTGCTATAATTGATTATAGATAGAAATGTTTTGGGGGAATGAAGATGAAAGATGATGTTCAAAAGGCGGTGACCATTGAAGTTGCTCACAACAGCACAATCTGGTGTACAACACAGCCGGACAAGCCGGTAGTAAACACCTTCACTCTTTTTATATCACTCGAACCATACAGCGACATCACACCGACACCTGAAATCCGCATACCGAATGCCGCCGGAGGCGGTGACCCTACTGTTACTATAACCGAACCTGAATTTTGCAGTTTTTTAAAGAATCACACGCTTACCCCGTCCGGTAAGCTCATAGATAATGAATCCCCGTGGGTTGTAACAGTTGGTAATGATACCGTAACCATTGAGTATGAAGTTGATGATCTCGAGCAATATCCCGTTGCCGATTATTTGCCGTACTGCTTTTTCTGCGACGATTTTGTCATGTATGAAGATGATACGCACAAAATCGGTTGGCACCGCTGTTCATATAGTACAAGCGGCTTTCACGATTCCGATACAACTATCAGGGAAGTTACCGCAAGCGCGTGGTATCAGGTCAAAGAGCCTGTCGATCTTACATTCAATGGATGTGCGGCGTCAGAAGACGCCATGTGCGTGAAGTTTAAAGATGCGGCAGGACAAACCTACTATGTGACAGGCATCGGCGAGAAACTGTTCTTTAATTATGATATTAAAACACAGGGAAACACAAATGTCGGGGTATATTTCGGTGAGGAACTCCTCTCGGCAGATACAAATACCGCAGCAGCTGTCAATGAAAGCGGGACTTATGTTATCCGCGCAGATAACGGCTATATAAAAAGCTTTCCGGTGAGGGTAATAGCAACAGACTGGAAATATTATGAGTGTGATAAATTCCCCGAAATAGATTTTTCGATAACCGGTCAAAGAATTTTTTATGATGAAAAAGACAAATGTTATTACATATATGCAGGCGGCATTATCTATGGCGGAACATTAAACGAAAACAACCTCATTGAGTGGAGTAAGTTAATAGATTTCGGTAACACGAATAAAGTTTTCATAACCGATTTTTATCAGGCTTATGACACAAAAGGCGATACCAGAGCTTTTTACGTTTTTTATCCCGAGGATGACAGTGTTACGGTTATTTCTTATAATTTTGAAACGAAAAAAACAGTCACAAATATAATAAAAAATACGTCAATCAGGTTAGCTGAGCCGTTGTCAGTGAAGGTTGCGGACGAAGCTTCGCTTTTGATGTCTGCACGAACGTCGGCGGTGGTGAATATCCCCTTTGACAAGACCACCTGTGAGGAAGCGGGAGATACATCCTACAGCTTTTTTAAGCCGGAAGGATCGCCTCTTAAACATATAAATATTGATACCGCTTCTTTTAGAAACAGGATTATTACAGCCGTTCTGCTGGATGATGGGCATATTCAAGTTGTGCCGGTCGAAGAAGGGAGCAGTCTTGATGATCTGAGGCTTATTGACCTTTATCTGAAAGATTTTACTGTCAGCGAGCCGCATCCTTTTACCCTTAATGCAACAGGAAACGATCTGTATCTCACCGCAAGGAATACCTTTTACAGCTTTCACACAGGGCAGAAAGAATGGTTCCCGGGAACTGACGACGGCGTTATTATGGGGTCATTTCAAAACGGCTTGTTAGCCGCGGCAAAACACATAGAAACAGATGAAGAAGGTAAAGAAAAAAGCACCGTATTATTATGGTATAAAATGGAGGAAATTTGATTATGAAACTGCAAAACGAGCCGAATGATGATGTCATGAGGGTATCCGATCCGACCTATCTGAGCAAAGATTTAACTAAAGATGAGGTAATTTTTACCGGCAGAGGACAGCTTTTAGTCGATAACAGCTGCAAGATAAAAATCGGTAAAATTGACCTTACGGGAAGTTTATGCGCAAAAAATCCGGCTCCCTCCCAAGCACCTTTTTACATAAGCCCGGAAGACGACAAACCCGTTGCAATTACTGTTTCCATTGAAATCGGTGATATAGACCTGAACCCAAAATCATCGCTTTGGATATATTCCATAGGAGGCAGCGGGAAAAAAGAGGGCGTTGACGGCAAGAACGGTGCAGACGGCGGGGCAGGTGCAGATGCCGATGCCGTACAGGAAAGCTCCGACTTTGATGTGTTCATAAGCGAAGGCGGCAACGGCGGTGACGGCGGCAGCGGCGGCAGAGGAACGGACGGAGAATCGGGAGGACCTGCGCCGAGCGTTACCATAACCTGCCCGGAAAGGGTAAAAGATAATATAAAAATCTTTGATGACATCTCCCACGGCGGATATGGCGCAAACGGAGGAAAAGGCGGCAAAGGCGGAAAAGGCGGAAAAGGCGGGCTTGACAGCGACGGCGTGAAGCGTTCACGCGACGGACGAGACGGTTTGGACGGAAAACCGGGTGCAATTATAAACGGCGACGATACCGCAATAATTTGGATTGATAAGGAGGAATAAAAATGGTACAAGTTAAGAACATTTCACCGGCGGAATATATGGAAATTCACGGTATTACACCTGATAATCTGAAAGATTTTCCGCTTGTGGAGAAAGCCTTCAAATCACCTTCTTTGGAACCGGTCGAGGATACCGTCAACGATTGTTTTGTCAGTTTTCGGCTCAAAGAGTTAAAAAGTGATGACAGCGGAGCGAAGTTTCACATTACAGCAAATCTGAATATGCAGTTTGATTATGATGCGGATAGGGATGGCGTTGCACACTTAAATGACGTGGATGTTCCTGTAGTTTATGACAGCGTAACCCTTACGAGCAGATTAATGCTTTCGGACGGAACGGTTATTCCGTTTTCGACGGGAACTCCGATTACCCGCACCGATGTTCTTGAGGTGAATCAACCGATTGCTACTGCGAAAGCAAGGGTTCGCTCAGGAGAAACCGGGTTTTTAAATGTTACGGCACTTTGTTATAAAGACGGCAAACCTGCGAGAATCATCCAAATGAAAGACGAAATAAAGCTTTCTCCGGACGAAGTTACTCTGCCGATTGAGGCTGCTTACTGCGGAATTGATAATCCCCGCACCAGTAAAGATACTGATTACAGGATTTACAATCAGGTAAAAATACTTTACGGGCGCGATAACTCTCAGGTAACGGTGAACCGCGATCAGATTGTTGATTATTCCTTTCCGAACAACAAAAAAGAGAATGACATGAAAACGCTTATTCCCTTTAAATTCAATATAACCGTTGCAACTGATTTTAAGGTCAGAAAGGATTCATCGGGAAATTATGTGCCGCTCGCGACTATAAACGAGATAAAAACAATCACAGGTCCCGCAGATTTTAAGCTTTACCGTCCTGAGATAGCCGATCTTAATCTTTCAACGCAAAAATCTGTGGTAAAAACATTTTATCAGGATGCAAATGATACAGATGCAACTGATAAAATTGAAGACGATCAAGCATATTTAGACAAAGTAATTTCAAAATTTGTCAAGGGCGGTGAAAGAACCATCGGGACAACAAAATATGATACGATAACCGTTGATTTTTCACTCGTTGACAGTGACAGTGACTGGCACGCAAAAATCGGTACAGGTTTCATAAACGCTTACAGCTACTGTAACCTGACCGCTCCGTTTAGGTTTTGTATCACAGACGTGAACGGTGACAAAAAAATAATCGAAATTCTTGTTTCGAGTATAAAAAACAGTGATTTTCCCAATCCTGACGCTACCGATAACTACTACACACTTCATACGGCGGAAGGCGGTGTAGATCAGTACGACTTTTATATTCCGCCGATTTTCCTCTGGTGGGGGTGCTTTGCCGAAGATGTGAAAATCAAGCTTGCAAGCGGTGAGATAAGACGTGCAGACCAAATTTGCGTCGGAGACATAGTTAAGACAGGAGACGGGTATAGTGCAACAGTCGGGAATGTCTATACAGGGACAGACGAACACATAATGGTCATTGTCACAGAAAACGACAGAGTTACGCGTGTGTCACTCTCTCACCCGATGTGTACAAATCTTTATGAAAACACTTTCCGTGCCGCAAAGGACTTAAGACCCGGCGATAAACTCATACAAGAAGACGGCAGCGAAACTGTCATCAGACATATCGACAAGGTTCCCTACGGCAGAAAGGTTTATAACTTCTCTTTCAATGAATACGAGGATGAAGGTTGTGCTATCTTAGGAGACGGTATATGGAGCGGTGACTTTATAGCACAAAACACCTGTGCGCGCAAAGCGGTTGAAGCGGCACAAGCGTTAAGAGATCAAGCACCTCAGTCAGACTTTTCCATACAGCTTGAAGAACTTATCAAAGCGTCAGCGAAGGCACAACAGTAAATCATTTCTCTTTTAACCGTAATATCTCGCTGTAAGGCGGGTAGTAATAAAAAAATAGAAGGAGTGTATTTTCATGGAAGAAAACCAAATGGTAGTAGCAAACCCCACTGCAAGCTTAGCAGCAGATGACACTGACACAAAATTGCAGACCGGCACGCTCGGATTGGGCGTAGACCTGAACATCGAACTGTTCGGAATGTTCTTTTCCGGAATTTTTGAAAAGGGTTCCGGCGGTATACGTTTGCTTGTAGCCCCCGGCGGAAAAACTCTCCGTCAGTCTGCTACTCTTAAGTCTGTACTTGACGCTTGCGGTGTGTCAACAGCACAACAAGCTTCGGTAACCGATGCACTTACTTATGTGGGAATGAGCGTTGAAGGTTTGATAATCAATCTTGACACTGCGTTTGTGTATCACAGCAGTTATCCCGCAGATGCGTGCGGCACTGATACCACGGAATATGCATTCTCGATAGACTTTCAGAACTCCGCACAGCCGAAAGACCCGCCGCCGTTTAAGATCGACAATATCGGCTTCTCCATCTGGAACACCACTCGTGCGTCCATTAAAAACAGTATGTCCCTCGTGACCGTTGCGGACAAGCTCAAAGAGCTTTCGACTATGAGTGCTTAAAATGCTGCAAAATAATACAGACAATCCGTATGCTCTGCATACAAGCGGCAGCGTAAATGCATCCGTCTCCGCCGATATAACTGTCGGCGGGGCGGCTTTGCGTACTCTTATTTCAAAAGAGAAGGACGGCTTCTCTTTTACGGGTGAAACTGCGAGTCCGCTTGACCCTTACGCGTGGATAAAGGCGGTTGCAGAAACTTCCGATATACCCCTCCCGGATTTAAGTTTCCCGAAAGTGAATCTCTCGTTTTTATATAAAAACTCGCTTATAAAAGCAGAATTCAGTTTCACGCAGCTACTTAACGCGCTGTCTTTTTATAAAGCGGACGGCATTTTCGCCGCTGAAATTAAACTTGATGATTTTCTGTTTCGGGATTTACCTTTCATCGGCAGTTACCTTAAAAATTCTGATGTCGGGATAAAGAATACAAAGGCATTTTATGCGAATTTGGCGGCAGGGAAAACATTTCAAGCAGACGGCGTAAACGTAAAAAGCGGCGTAAGCTTTTACACCGACTTTTGCGGTATACCCATAGTATATGAACCCGCCGTAACTCTTATAGATGCAACCGCTCCCGACAGCACCAAATGGTTTGATATTAACAAAACCTTTTCAATTCTTACCCTCATCCGTGCGGGAGTGAGTTTTTCAGGCAAGACAGCGGCACTGCTCATTGATGTTAAAGCCGCGATTGCCGCGTTTACCCTCACCGTTTACGGCGCGAAGATAAGCATTGATCTGAAAACAAAAAAAATCGGCGGCGGCATTGACGGATTGGGACTGGTTTTTCGCAATAATGTTATTGAAATATCGGGGATGTTTGCGAAAACCGCCGAAGCTGAATACGCCGGAACGCTGTCCATACATCTTTCAAAATTCGGTCTTGATGCTATTGCTTCATATAACGACAGCGACAAGAGCTTTTTCGCTTACGCTTGCCTCAGTTATAATTTCGGCGGACCGCCTGTATTTTTTGTAACGGGGTTGTCCCTCGGCTTCGGTATAAACAAAAAACTTTCTCTTCCGGGAATTAACGGCGTAGAATCGTTCCCGCTCGTTCACGGTGTCATGAGCGGCGGATTTTCCGATGCAGATATAGCGGCGCTTAAAAACAGCATTACGGGGCGTGAGGGGGACTATTTCCTTGCGGCGGGGGTGCGTTTTACTTCATTTGGTATTATCAATTCATTCGCTCTGCTCACCGTAGCTTTCGGGAGTGATACACAGATTGCCGTAATGGGCATTTCAACCCTTGTTATGCCGCCGAATACGAAGTCCACACCGATAGCACAGGCGAAACTTGCGATTTTAATTACCGTTGACGTAAAAGCCGGGGAAGTAAAAGCCCTTGCACAGCTCACGGATGATTCATACGTTTTTTCCCGCGATTGCAAGCTGACGGGCGGTTTTGCGTTTTACGCATGGTTTTCGGGGGAACACAGCGGCGATTTTGTGCTGACCCTCGGCGGTTACCACCCCGACTATAAAAAGCCCGCTCATTACCCTGATGTACCGCGTCTCGGCTTTAACTGGCAGATTACGTCCGACTTGTCTTTTTCGGGGGATATATATTTTGCACTTACCCCTTCGGCTGTTATGGCAGGGGGACGGCTTGCCGCCGTGTATAAGAGCGGCGGACTGCGGGCTTGGTTTACGGCACAGGTCGATATGTTTATGCAGTGGAAGCCGTTTCACTATGAGTTTTCAGCATCTGTATCGGTCGGCGTGTCCTACAGCTGTTTTCTCGGTACATATCGTACGGAACTGGGCGTGTCTCTTTCTGTACAGGGACCCGATTTCTCAGGCTCTGCGTATATATCATGGTTTATTATTTCATTTACTATCAGTTTCGGCTCATATACACCGCCGCCGCCGCTGACGTGGAACGAATTTTGCGTAACTTTCCTTACGCAAAAGGACGGAAAAACCGCCCCGCTGTCGTTTAGCTTCACGGGAACACCCATAGCAGACCCCGCCGGCAACGCAGTTAACAATAATAACGCAGTTAATGATAATGCAAATTCCGACACAACTCGCAAAATTTATCGCGCCGACGACTTCACTATTACCGTCTCATCGCAAATCCCGGAGGGGAATACAACTTCCGTATACCCCATGAGCTGTACAGCACTCAAATCTGCGCTGTCGTGTACAGTCACGGCAACAAACAACACCGCCGTGAATTTCAATGTAAATTCACAAGAAAATAACCTCCCCCGTGCCATGTGGGGAACGCAAAACGAGAGCGGCGAACTTGTCACCGACATAAGCGCGCAAGTCATAAGCTTCCCCGAAATATTCGGTAGTATCTTCCCGGAAAACGAGTGGCTTTCAGAACAAAAACTGCGCAAAGCAAGTACTTATCAATATGAAAATATGTTTTCATTCTCTGATACCCCCGAACCGGCACATACTTATCAATATGATGATACAATCCCGGTATTTATAAATACATTCAAACAACCGTTCTTCGCCGAACACGCCGATAACCTTTTTGATGAGGATATAATACTAATGCGAAAATAGTTATATTTCTCCCGCCTCCGGCGGGAGAAATATAACAATCATTTTCACGTTAGTATTATTAAGGTTTAATTTTATGGACGAAAACACCGAATTTAAGCTTATCGACTTCGCTTATCCCGGGATTGAAACCGGGGAATATACCGTAGGCGGTAATCTGTCTGTTACCGCACCTGAAACGGAAACTTTCACCGATGCGGAAAGCTTCTTCATAGCTTCAAAAGTTTTCACATCAGACCCCGACGATGTTTTTTCCGTTTACCCTGCCGACGGTCAGACAGGGGCTTTCGGGCAAGTCCTGCCGCACATTAATTTGCGCCTGAAAACAATGCCGTGGGAATATGAAAATTACGCCGACAGCGAGAAAACACAGCGTATCCCCTGTCTTGCCTATATTCTGCTCACAGATGATGAGTTTTCGAGTAAACAGATTCGCGTCGGGGAGCTGTTTTCTCAAAGTGAAAAGGGAGTTTTTTTTCCGCCGAAAGAAACCTTCGGTAGTGTTACATCAGACTCTGAAGACAGTTATTGCACAGTTTTGGATATACCCAAAAACACCTATAATAACATTATGCCGACAAAATCGGATCTGCCTTTTTTGTCACACGTTAAGATGGTGAACCTCTCGGCAACTGAAGATAAAATTACAGCACTCCCGGGGTATTTTTCGACAGTTGTTGCAAACCGCTTTCCGGCAGACGGCGAAAACTTCGCTCATTTGGTGCGTGTAATAGGCTATGAGGGCGCGGCGTTTGAAGCGGCGGAAACCGTGAGGCTTATCTGTATTGCAAGCGTACGCTTTAATTCAACTCACACCGTGACTATACCGTTCAGGCGGCTGACGGAGGGTTTGTCGAATAACTGCGGTACTGTCGGCAAAGACGGTACAGATGAGAATGAACGCCTCGGCTTCGCCGTAAAACGCCACATCACCCGCACCGGTGAAGAAACGCAGTCGCTCTACCGTTCACCGCTGGTACCGTCAAAAACAGAAATAATCGACGGGCTTCAAAAGTGCAAAACAGCGGACGGACGTATTATCTATAACAATGAAACGGCAACCATGGATGTAAGCTATTCTGCCGCTTATGAATTTGGTAGAATACTTACCATGAAAGATAAAAACATTGCACAGCAGATTATAGATTACCGTAAAACCATGAAACAAAACATGAATCGCAATGCCGTCAAATTCGACTGCGGCTTAGATAATTTCGGCTTTGCAGATGCCGCCGAAAAACTTGCTGAAAAAGGCAGAAATAATGAAACGTAAAAAAATATCCATGCCGGGCTTTTCAGATAAGTATTCAGACGATAACAACATTGCGCAGTTTCTTGAAGATGATATGCCGCAAGCTATTAAAGATTATCTTGCGAAACTGAAGCTTCTTGTACCTTTGCCGGCATCATACCTTTTTGCCGACATTATACAATTCCCGGAAGAAAGCTTGCGCTTTTTCTATGTAGATGAAAACTGGACAAACGCACTCACAGACGGCGCGATGAGCATCGGGCGCGGCTTTTCGGACGATATTGATTTTGAGAGAACTTATGCACCTACCGCCGCCGTTTATGCACATCTGAACGCTTATCGCCGCCGCCTTGACAATATGCACGACAACCATAAAAATGAGCGGGTTATGAAAAAATACGGCGTTTGCATGAAACACGCGGATAATTTCAGATACGGCGCAAACACCGAACCGCCGATGACCGGCTTTATCATGCGTAGTGAATTAGTTCAGTATCTCAAGGGGCTTGAGATTGAGGGCAAAGACGCAGCGGGGAATGACTTACCGCTCTTGCGGCTTGACACCCTCACCGATACGGTGCTTATCGGGATTTGGAGCGGCGAAGTTGCAAATTTCACCGTAAAAGAACCCAAAACTGCACTGCATTTCGGCTATAATGACGTAGGACTGGAACTCAAACACACAGACACCGAACACCTCGGTGAATACTATAAGGACAAATCCCCTATCGCTATCCCTGTAAACACATTTCGCCGTGTTGATGTAACAGCTCTTGCAAAAATTTTCGCTGATGAACTCGGCGATGAGATTACCCCCGCTGTTTTTGCTTTTGAACTTATGACAGTTGAAAATATTGCCGAATATACGGCTAAAGAAAATAAATCATGAACGATAATACTTTTATTAAAATCGCTGTTTTCATTCAGCGCGACTACGATTCCACGTATATAGCACCCGACCTGCCGAGCACCATGAATGAAATACCCGATATAAGAACTGCTCTCCGCTCAAGCTACCTCGGGAGTAAGACATTCGCGGGACTGCTTGTGCCTGAGACGTTTAATCACAACTTTTGCGGTGTAAACCTTCATTTTGTTTTGCCCGAAAATCTCACCGGCGGCGTTATGGATGATGACGGCAATGTTAAATTCCCTGCCGTACCCGACAGATTCACCGTTACAAGGAATTTTACCGACACATCCGGTAATGCAAATATACGCGAATTTATTGTTGAAAGCAACTACTTTTCAAATGAAAATAAGTATAATACAGTAACGAAAATTCCCGCTTTTTCAGATACAAGCAAACAGGGCGTGAATGCGTGGCGTTATCTGGGCAGAAGCTATGACAAGAGCGATGTGCCGCCTGATACTCACACACTCCCTGTGGTGAATGACTACTCTGACATTACGGAGAATGAAAAATGCGGCTATATAAAAAATCTCACCGCAATCGGCGCGGGAGACCCGCTTTTTGCATCATATTATCCGAGTTGCAGAAGCGTTTTCGGCTTTTGCGACAAATGCGACGATGTTAAGCCGAATACGGATGTAACCTATACCGTCACGGCGTACTACTCCGACAAGAGCGTAAGCGAAACTGTTCTTACAGGCAGTACAAAAATTACTTGGCTTGGAATGTTTGCCGATTATGATAACCATTTTGATGTAAACGGTGCGGATGTTTCGGCGGGGCTGTCAGCTTGTGATGCACTGGCGGCGGCAGCCCGCGCTGATATAGGTGAAACCCCCGATAAGGATTTTTTCCTTTGTGTGCTTGAACTTGACTTAAGTTCGGCACTTACAGAACCTGACGGAAATTTCACGGCTGAAGACGAAATTCACCGTACGCAGTTTGACACTATCCCGCCGCTCGGTAAATGCCCGAAAATCCGCATAAATAATGAGAATTCAGAAAACCTTGCGCCTGTTTTTGAGCAACTGGATGTTCTTGAGAAAGAAGCGGCAGCGGCGGGAAAATCCGCCCGAACCATAGCATACAAACGCTACAAGCTTTATCGTTTTTGGCAGCATTTTATGCTTATTTTTGAAAGCAGTAAAGACCGCTCCTCTGATGTATTTACCGCAGGGGTACAGCTTCTGGAAAACCTTTGTACGGAGATTGACGGGGATGTTAAAGCGCTTTCGCAATTAAATGAGCAGATTGAGAAAAATCGCAATTCTCTTATGTCTTTACCGGCACTTAAAAACGGTGATGTTACCCTACTTTCCGATACAGATGAAGCGCCGTTTTTTCTGCCTAAGTCGCCCTCTGCTGTGATTTCCGGGCGTGATTTTATCGGTATTCGCTCTGATGACCCGCCGCAAAAATTCTCACCGCCGTTTCAAAACCCGGTTTTATTTATTGACTATGAAGCGGTTTTCATACCTGTAGGCGACATTGTTAATAATACGCTGACGGGATGGGAATTTCACCCCGACGACACAATGTACACCCTTGCGGAAAACTACACCGAAGGCGAACGTCAGGTAATAAGCGGGCGGTGTATACTCACACCGTTCGGGATAATGCAGCTTACAGATAAATTGTGCGATTACCTCACAAAACAGGGTGTTGACCCGAGTAAAATTGCACAAATCCGCGCAGGACTTTCTAACCGTACATTCTTATCGCAAAACCTAAACGGCTTTGCGGAAATTCTCACACAGGAAATGCTGTCATTTCGTTTCCCGGCAGATATTGATGCACGCGATGAGCCGCTGGCGAACATTTCACGAAAAACAGCCCCTTATGTTGACACCGACCGCACCGAGATTACACCGCTGTATTCATACATTTTTAACAGATTGCGCGGCGGACTTTTTCGTATAAGTAAGCTGACGGTAATTAACAGTTTCGGGCAAAACCGCGTAGTATCCGAGGATACCGCCGAGATGCCTACCGCACAGACTTTTTCCGCAGCCCTTGAGTCAGTTACCGTTGACGGTATACCTTATGGCGTGTTACCGCCTGCATTTACGACAGCAGCGCGGCTTAACGCCGAATATGACGGCGGAGAATTGTCCGCACAAGCACTTATTTTACCGGATTTTGCGGGCGGGCGGATGATGATTTACACCGACGGGGTGTATCGCGGCGCGCTTCGTATCGTTTACAGAAGCGGTAATGCCGAGTGCCGTTATACTGCTTCTGACGGAACGGATGTTATTGACACGGGCAACACAATAACCGACAATTTCATAAGCTTTTTCGTCTCAGGCGAGAATAACAGTGCTTTCACAGAATTAATGCAGCTGACAGACACGGCAATGAGCGCAAAGGCACGCAGTTCTCCTGCATCATACATATGGGGACGTCCGCTGTTGTTGTCGTGCATGACAGTGTCACTTGAATTTCACGGCGGCTGTAAGTTCCCTGTGAGCAAAGACAGTTTCGGGAAAGTTGACGACTGCGGTCTGTCTGAATTTTTACTGCCGCTTTATTTCGGCGGCATAAATCGCTTCACCGACGGTGCTATCGGTATTTTCGACGGTGACGGGTCAAGCGTTTCCGAATTTAAACAGATTAAACCCTTGTGGGGTGTCGATAACAACGGCAGTTACATAGGCGACAGCGTGCTTAAAATCAGTGCCGCAGAAGGTGAGCGGCATATTATAATCCTATCTGAATATGGCAGTAACGTGAATATAAGCACCGGTTTTCTCCCTGTTAAGAAAATTCTCCCCGCCCCGATAAGCAAGGCAATGAATGAAGAAAATCTCCTCTATTGCACAGAAATAAAACCCGTGATAGGCGACATAGAAAAACTAATCATGCCGCAAATTCTCCCTGATAAAGATACTGTTTATACATATGTAGGCGCGCCTAAGGATTTCAAAAATCGTAAAGCGGCAATATCAGTACCTGAAAGTTTCATACTTGACAGTAAAAATATTGTTTTTGACGGGCAGATTGAAGTGAAAAAGCCTAAAATAAAATCTATACCATAATTTGTCGTAAAATAAATTTGAAAAAACAAGCATAGCCGAAAAAAGCGTTTAGTATGCGGGAGCAAAGAAAACAAAACCAAACGAAAAATTATACAATCATTCGGGGATACTGTGTTGTATGAGTGAGCAATGCCGTGCGTGGTACACTATAATCCCCACAATAACGAAAGTATCAAGAGGAAACATATGAGGCGGCAATTAAAGTTACAATTTTCACCGGCGTTATCAAGCTTTAAATTACTATTGACAAACCACATTAAATAAGATATAATGGGTTCATAAGGTTAAGATGACTTAACTTTATGAACCTATTCTCGTGTTTATTCGATAGCAAATGGCTTTATATTACAAATATACTGTTGTCCTTAAGGAACGCAAACTGAAGAAAGTTTCCCTCGTGTGGCGTTGCGCCACACTACCCCCCTTTCAAAGACTTTTTTATTATTTCCTCTTGACAATCTTTTGTTTTTTTGTGTATAATAAAGTAAAGAATGTAAGGAAAGTCGGAGGTGTTATTTATGCTTGATACAGCACGAATTTCTTCAAAAGGACAAATTACAATACCTAAAGAAATAAGAAGCAAGCTTGGTCTCCGCGAAGGCGGCAAGGTTATTTTCATTGAAAAGAACGGCGATATATTATTAAAAAATGCAAGCATGATTGCGCTTATGGAGTTGCAAGACGAAATGTCAGGGGTCGCCGAAAAAATCGGTTGGAAAGACGAAGAAGATGTAATAAAATATCGTAAAGAAATACGTCACGAATTAGGGGTTGAACGTGGATATATTGATTGATACGAATATCCTTATTTCCGCTTCGCTCTTTCCGAAATCGCCCCGATTTAATGACCATGCGTAAATTTATGGAGACTTTTTATCTATTAAGTTAAATTTATTCTTGACATTCCCGACAAAATGTGCTATAATAATTCCAGAAATCCTCAGTGATTAATTAGAAATATTAAAATCCCAGATGAAAGTCTTTGGAAGGGGGGTCTGGGGGGAAACCTTTCTTTAGAAAGGTTTCCCTCCAGCGTACCTAAAGATATGGCAGTTAAAAAACAAGCATCCAAGAAGGAAACTCCCGTAAACATCAGCGACAACAGCGGGAAACGCGCCGCGCTTGATAACGCAATGGCGATGATAGAGAAGCAGTACGGGAAGGGCGCGGTAATGCGGCTCGGGGCTGCGCCGTCCTATCACGTTGACGTTATCCCGACAGGGTCTATGACGCTTGATATGGCGCTCGGAATCGGCGGCGTGCCTAAGGGGCGTATTGTCGAAATTTACGGTCCGGAAAGCTCCGGGAAAACTACAGTCGCACTCCATATTGCCGCAGAGGCTCAAAAACTCGGCGGCTATGTTGCCTTCATCGATGTTGAACACGCGCTCGACCCCGCCTATGCGAAGGCTCTCGGCGTTAACATAGACGAGCTTATTGTATCCCAACCCGATTCCGGCGAACAGGCACTTGAAATTGCGGAAGCACTCGTTCGGAGCGGCGCGATTGACTGCCTTGTTATCGACTCCGTTGCGGCAATGACGACGAAAGCCGAAATCGAAGGCGAGATGGGTGACACCCACGTCGGTCTCCTTGCAAGACTCATGTCACAGGCAATGCGCAAGCTCACCGCTGTTATTTCAAAATCCCAATGTGTGGCAATCTTCATAAACCAAGTCCGCGAAAAGATCGGCGTCATGTACGGCAACCCCGAAACAACCCCCGGCGGGCGCGCACTCAAGTTTTACGCCTCTGTGCGGATTGAAGTAAGAAAAGGCGAAACGATTGACAGCCCGAACGGTCCGATCGGCGCAAGGACAAAATGCAAAGTCGTTAAAAATAAGGTTGCGCCGCCATTTAAAAAGTGCGAATTCGATATGATTTTCGGCAAAGGCATTGCAAGGGAAGGCGAAGTCTTAGACCTTGCGGTGCAGTTCGATATTGTACATAAATCCGGCGCATGGTTCGCTTATGGCGGCGACAAAATCGGTCAGGGACGCGACAACGCCCGCGAGTACATCAAAACTCACCCCGAAATCATGGCTGAAATTGAAGCGAAGATAAAAGAACACATCTTAGCCTTCAAAGTCCCCGAAGACGAGGCAGAACCGGCTAAGACAGCGGATGCTTTAACAGACGCGGAAGAATTCGACCCGGTTGGTTAATAATGTCAACAAACGCCTGCTCAAAACGGGCGTTTGTGCATATTTGATGAAAATATAAAAAATATTAAAAGAGTTCTTGACAACTCCTTTAGGGTGTGGTATAATTAAAGAGGAAAAGTTTTATGTTTACTCAGTTTGCGGGAGACTTACACCATGTCTGATACTACCTTTAAGTACCCGATGCTTGGAGAGCTTCAAGAAGCCGGTGCGGATATTAAAAACGCTGTTGCCCGTATGATGGACAACGAAGAGCTTGTTAATAAATTCCTGCTCGGTTTCCCCGATCCTATGCGCCTTGAAACAATTAAGGCGGCTGTTAATTCACGTGACCTAAAGGTACTTGAAGAAGCCGTTCATAAAATAAAAGGCACTGCCGGGAACCTCGGACTTACCGCGCTTTATGCTGTTGCTTCCGATTTCACAAACCATGTCCGTTCAAAACGCACCGAGTGTTTCGCTGTCGATTTTGAAAAGTTGTCTGTTGAATATACGAAAATGAGTTCTATTATTGAGCAATATTTGTAAATTTTTTGAGAATTTTAGGGTGAGACGCATAAAATTACATCTTTTCAAGCAAATTTTTTAAGAAAGTTTACTTGATTTGTTTTTACATTTGTGCTATAATTATAAAAGTGACTTTATAAACAAAAGATTATTACTTCAGCTTCAAGCAGAAATGACGCTGATCGGAGATTACATATGAGAAACGTGCTTATTACCGGTGTTTCCGGACTTATCGGTACGGAAGTTGCCAATACGCTTCTTAATAAGGGCTTTACCGTGGTTGGGACTGACACCCGTCCTCCCGCTATAACTAACACTGCGTTTACGTTTATGCAGGCATCGCCCGACGATAAAGCGGCTTTTGTCGGCATTTTCGGCAAGGCGAAATGCGACGCCCTCGTCCACCTCGCTTGTTCCTGCGACAACGATTTCCCGCCGATGATTACTAAGGAAGAGATAAAACTTGCTTCAAGCTGTGATAAGTTCATCTACGACCTTGCAGTGAAGGAGCGTTATAAGGACATACTTCTTCTTTCGACGCATATGGTTTACGCGGTTCAAAAGACGCGTGAGCCTATCCGTGAGTCCTCCGACGTTAAACCTACACATATGTACGGGGACATTAAGGCGGATTCCGAGAAGATTCTCTCGAAGGCGATTAATAAATCAAACACCAACGGCGTAATAATGCGTATGCCGCAGATGTACACCAAAACCTTCCTCGATAACCTCCACAGCAAGCTTTGGGACCCGAAGGACAACTGCTTCTTCATCTACGGTTACGGCGAATACGGCTTCTCTTTTTGCAGCCTCTATAACCTTTGCGATTTCATTCTCGGGGTTCTTGCGGGTGCTAACGGAATGGCTAACTACACCGGTATCTATAACATCTGTGATACAAAACCGCTTCTTGCTAAGGATATGCTCGAATTCTTAAAGATTAACTCAAAGGTCGGCGCGGTAGTTCAGCGCAACTACGGCACAGACGCGGTAAAAGCGGCAATGGCGTTCGCCGGTAAGACCTCAAAATCCGATTACCGCTATAACGACATCGGCATAATCTGTTCAAATATCAGCTACGACAACACCAAAGCCCAGCGCATCGCCCCGTTCAGATGGAAGCTGTCGAATACGAAATAGTTACATATATGCCTCTGCTTAGCGGGGGCATTTTTATTTAAAACCGTTGACAAATGCATTTTCATCATATATAATATAATCGGGCGGTGAAAATGTGCTTTTAGAAGACGAGCTTAGCCATAAAGGTATAGATAAAGCTGTTCAGATAAATAAAGTAATAATTAACAGCAATGAGTATCGGCGAAAATTCGATAACGCTACAGACAATCCGAAGGTAAATAAGACGCTATATGAATGTGCAAAAGAAATACTTTATGACCGCTCCGGGAGCACGTATGAGAGTATGTGGTGGATTGACGGCGAAACAGGAGAAGTTATTGCAAAATTTAACAGCATGGGAAAAATCCCGGCACTGACCGGGAAAGAACACGAGCTTAAAGTTACATACGGCGGTAACATACTTCGTAAGCTCAAAGGGTATAATAATATTATTGTTATCCATAATCACCCCAATAGTTCTGCACCGAGTGTGGGTGACTTTAACTCGGCGTATTTACGTGGATATTCAATGGGGTTTGTTGCCACACATGACGGACGTTTATTTAGGTATTCGTCGCATCAGAAAATCAGCGATTATATGTACGATTTTGTATGGAAAAAATATATCAGCAGAGGTTACGCAGAGCTCGAAGCGCAAATTATGGCAATTGAACAATTTGCACGAGATTCAGAAATTACATTTGAGGAGGTATTAAGAACATGACATGGATTGAAGATGATTCCCACGTTATTCCCGACTACATCATGAATATGCCGGACGAAGAAGTCGAGCGGATAGCGGAAGAACTTGCGGCGCAGATGCGAAAAGAGCGCGATATTATCCGCGAATCAAGAAAAAAGGTAAGCGCATAACCCTACAAACGCCCTATCACAAACAGTTAGGGCGTTATGTTTTGCTTAATAGACAAATTAATTAAAAAAATATCAAAAAATTTCATTATAACACTTGCAATAAGGCTTTAATTATGTTACAATGTATAGTGAAAGTTTGCAATTATTTGTATCAAAAATTTTATATATATCCTTGAGGTGTTTATATGAACGAGGAAGCTTTACAAATTGACAAAAATTCTCTGCCGTGGCTCACGTTTCTTCTTTGCGGAAATGCCTATGCGATAAACAGCAAATATATCGACGGTATAACGACCCGCCCGGACGAGATAACCCCGATTCCCGATTCACCGGCGAAGTATATCGGGATGCTTAATGTCCGCGGGAACGTTTTCCCTCTTCTCGATATGCGGAAACAGTTTAAGCTTCTCTCTATTGACGAGGAGATGGCTGCTTTTGAAGCAGACGCCGAGCATTTTATCGCTTCGCACAGAGAGCGTCTTAAGGCGGTTGAAGATGCGTTTAACCGCGGCGGCGAGCCTGATTTTAAGGTTGCCGACGATGCGGTGAAGTGTGAGTACACGCTTTGGCTTGACAAGAAGTTCCATAAAAAGGACAAGGTTTATGAGACGCTCATGAAAGCCGATGCCGCTCATAAATCCCTCCACGCACTCCCGGCGAAGATGTATTCGATAATGTCGGAGGACTATCTTGACCCCCGCAAGACCAAGCATGAAGAGGGCGTTGCTCTTATTGAAGACGCGCGCGAAGATTTCCGAATCTACTCCGAAACACTCGCCGAAGCGGAATTTTCATACCGCAGACGTTTCCGCGAGACAATTATCAACTTAGCCGACGGGGAAGACCGCCTCGGTATACTCGTTGACGAGGTTTTAGGTGTCGGCACAATCGAACCCGTTAAGGACAGCAAGAACCTCAACTCCGTCTATCAGTCGAAGCTCTTTTGCGGCGTAGCAAAATCCGACAAGACCGATAAAGAGATACTTATAATTGATGAAGAATTACTTATCAAGCAGGCGGCAACTATAAATGATTAACGGCAAAGACGCCGGTATGAAAATCGGTTGGAACTTAGGCAACACCCTCGATGCTTATAACCACGACGTAAAAGGGCTTTTATCCGAAACGTCTTGGTACAACCCTAAGGCAACCGCGAGCCTTATACACGCTGTAAAAAACGCCGGGTTTAATGCTGTACGTATACCGATAACATGGATTACACATACAGACGAGTCATATACTATAGATAAAGAATGGTTTTCCCGCGTGAAAGAAGTAGTGGCATACGTTCTTGACGAGGGTATGTACGCGATAATTAACATTCACCACGATGGCAACGGCGAGGAGTGGCTTCGCCCCGACACTGCTGACCGGGAAGAGATGTACAGGCGTTTTGCGGCACTTTGGAAGCAGATTGCGGCGGAATTTAGCGGTTACGACAAAAAACTCTTGTTTGAGGGCATGAACGAGTTTCATGTCGGTTATAATGACCCGTCGGAAGAGTGGCTCGCTATTACCGACGAGCTCAATCAGCTCTTTGTCGATACAGTTCGAGCGACTAACCCCGACCGCATTTTAATAGTACCTTCTTACAACACCCAAACAGCGTTCGCCCTAAAGATGAAGTTGCCGAGGGACAGCGCGAAAGACGCGCTTATCGTTGAGGTACATTCCTACGACCCGTGGTCTTTCGCGGGGGAGGGCAAGGGCACTTGGGGGACAGACGCCGACAAGGCTGATGTTGACGAGCGGTTCGACCTTCTTGTGGAAAAGTTTATCAAGAAGGGTATTCCCGTGATTTTAGGGGAGTATGGCGTTGTAACAAAGGCTGACAGCGAATCAAGGCTTAAGCACATTGAATATACGACAAAAGCGGCGATGGACAGAGGCATTGTTCCCTTTTATTGGGACGACGGCGGCATCTTTGAAATACTTGACCGAAAGACCGAAAAATTTGATGAAAACTCGCTGAAAGCTATTATGAACTCCCTTAAATAGGGTATAATATTGGTATAATATGAAAAAAATCTTCTCCAAACTTTTAACTTCAATCCTTGCAATCGGAATACTCGGTGCTTGCGGTACAAATGTAAGCGGCGTGACAGAAACCACAACGGCGGTAACCACTACGGCGGCAACAACTTCGGCAACTACAACGACGGTGACCACGGCGGCACCTGAAGAGGCTTACCCCTTCGAGTCGGCGGTAGACACGGCGGCGAAACTGGGGCTCGGCTGGAACTTGGGGAACGCCTTCGACAGCGTTGACAGTCAGAAATTGGGGCTTGACGCGGAAAGTTCTTGGGGCAACCCGAAAACCACCCCCGAGCTTGTAAAAGCAGTGAAGGATGCCGGTTTCGACACAATCCGAATCCCCGTAACCTACATCAACCATTTCGACGCAAACGGCAAGATTGACGAAGCGTGGCTTAAGAGGGTAAAAGAGGTTGTGGGCTACGCAACCGACAACGACCTCTACGCGATTATTAATATTCACCACGACGGACAACAGGAAAACGGCTGGCTTCGCCCGATTTTCGAGGGTGAAGAGCGCGAAAAGATGGTTAAGACTTTTGAAACCCTCTGGACACAGATTGCGAATTACTTTGAAGATTGCGGCGGGAACGTCCTCTTCGCGGGAATGAACGAGTTCCACGAAGGCTACAGCTGGACCTATCCGCAGGACTACGATGATATAACAAACCGCTTGAATCAAGCGTTTGTGACGACCGTTCGTGCAACAGGCGGCAACAACGCCGAGCGGATTTTAATCACCCCGACCTACAACACCATAACCGCCGCAACCCCCCGCTATATCCTCCCGACAGACACCATAGAGGGACGTCAGATGCTTGAAGTCCACTGCTACGACCCTTGGTCTTTCGGCGGAGAGGGAAGAGGTTCATGGGGTTCGGACGCGGACAAGGCGGAAGTCGATAACCGCGTAAAGACACTTAAGACGGGCTTTGTCGACAAGGGCGTGCCTGTAATAATGGGAGAATACGGGGCGGTGCGGAGTGACAACCCCGAGCGTTTCGACTATATCCGCTACGTTACAAAGGCTTACTACGAAAACGGCATCACGCCGGTATGGTGGGATAACGGTCAATTCGGCAAGGGCACAGAGAACTTCGGGCTCATGGACAGGACAAATGCAACCGTTTTCGACAAAGAGGCTCTTGAAGCAATAATGTCGGCGAAAGAATAAAGCAATGGAGTGTATTTCATGACAGCAACGGTCTATTATTCCTATTCCGGGAATACGCGGGGGAAGGCGGAGGAATCCGCGAAGGCTTCGGGTACGGACCTGATTGAAGTTACGATGAAGAAGCCGTACGGCAAGCTTATGACCTTCCTTGCGGGCTGCCCCAAGGCGATGAGCAGGAAGTCCGTTCCGATTAATATTGGCGGCGATCTTAAAAAATACGACACCTTTTCGATTTTCATGCCCGTTTGGGCGGGGCATCCCGCGCCGCCCTTTAATGCACTGCTTGAAGAGCTTCCGAAGGGTTCTTCCGCCTCTCTTTACCTATGTTCCGCCGGCGGAGAGACTTCCACAGGAGAAGCGACAAAAGCGTTCTGCGAAAGCAAGGGTATTAAAATTAACGGTTACACAGATATTAAATCATAGCGAAAGAAGCGATTACAGGCGAAAACGAGGTGGATTTATGGATATACAAAGCGCGATAAATGTGCGTCATTCGAGGCGCGCTTATGACGGTAAGGGCTTGGCGCTTGAAGATGCAGTTAAGCTTCACGACCTTGTCACCGAATATTCAAAAGTCCCGGGCGTCGATATTCGCTTTATAACCAACAACGGTGTTGCTTTCAACGGCGTAACAAAGAGCTACGGCATCTTCACCGGCGTCAACGATTATTTCCTCTTAATCCGCAATAAGGATAACCCGAAAAGCAGTATTAAGCTCGGTTATTACGGCGAACTTTTGGTGCTTCGCTGCACCGAAATGGGACTCAATACCTGTTGGGTCGGCGCAACATTCTCCGCGAGGGATTTTAACGTAACCCTTGACGACGACCAAGTTGTCGAGTGCGCAATAACCGTCGGTCATTCCCCGAAGCGTCACACCGTCCACGAAAACCTTATCCACATGATATATCACCCCCGCACAAAAAAAGTTTCGGATATGTATACCTCCGAAGCGGAGAGCGTTCCCGACTGGTTCTTAAAAGGCATGGCGGCGGTACAAAGAGCCCCTTCCGCCTTTAATCGCCAGCCCGCTCATTTTATCTACCACAAAGACGGAACTGTTTCCGTTCAGTCAAAGGACGTCGAAACTATAGGTTCTCTCGGTATCGACATAGGTATCGCAAAGCTTCATTTCGAGATTGGTTCCGGGCGTAAATTCACTTCAGACACAAAAGTGAACTCCAATTTGTAAATTTTTTTACTTTCCTATTGACAACCGGCAAATTCCGTGGTATAATAATATGCGTTCGCCGTAACAATATTGTGCGGCTTTCATCCTTGCGCCTACTATATAATAGGCGCGTAATCCATAAGGAGGTGCTAAAAAATGGCAAAGATAACCGAAAAATACGAGGCGATGGTGGTTTACACCCTAAGAAACGCTGAGGAAGGCGCGAAGGAACTCGACAAGAAGTTTCAAGACCTCATAACCGCCAATTCCGAAGGCTTAAAAGCCGATGTATGGGGTAAACGCCGTCTCGCTTACGAGATTGACGACCAAAGGGAAGGCTACTATATGCTCTATACCTTTGAAGCAAAGCCCACATTCCCCATCGAGCTTGAACGTATCTTAAAGATTACCGAAGGCGTTATGCGCTACATGGTAACCGTTTTCCCCGTCGTTCCCGAAAAATACAGCAAGCCCGTAAAGCCCGCTACAACCCCTGAAACTGCCGAATAAGGGAGGATAATCGTATGCTCAATACAGTTATTTTAATGGGAAGAATGACCTCTGACCCCGAACTTCGTCAGACAAACAACGGTTACACAACCTGTACGTTCACTATTGCCCTTGACCGCCCCGTTGCGTCAGGTGCAGAACGTCAAACCGACTTCATTCGCTGTGTAGCATGGAATAAACAGGCTGAATGGATGAGCAAATTCACCGAAAAAGGTACAATGGTAATCGTTGAAGGCTCAATCCGCACCGGCTCATACACCGACAAGAAATATCCCGACGTAACCCACTACACCACCGAAATCATGGCAAACCGCGTTAGCTTCGGCGAAACAAAGCAAGCTCACGAGCTGATGAAGCAAAATTCCGCAAATCGTGCAAGCGGCGGCGGCAGTTATGGCGGCGGCGGCGGATATGGCGGCGGCGGTTACGTCAACAACAATTACGGCGGCGGTAACAACAACTACGGCGGCGGTAACAACTACGGCGGCGGCAACAACTACGGCGGAAACGCTCCTGCTGCGCCTGCCAATGCAAACCGCGCACCCGCCCCAGCTCCCGACAACTTCTCCCCCCAAATCGGCGGTCTCTCAGACTTTGAAGAAGTCATAAGCGACTCCGACTTACCATTTTAATAAATAAAGAAGGTGACTCCCATGGCAATGGAAAGAGACGACAGAAGAAACCGCAAATCCCGCAAAAAAGTTTGTCAATTCTGTACCGACCGTGTTCAACACGTTGATTATAAAGACATTCCCCGTCTTCGCCGCTGTATGACAGAACGCGCTAAAATCCTCCCCCGCAGAGTTACAGGTACCTGTGCGTTCCATCAGCGCCAAGTCACAACAGCAATCAAGCGCGCCCGCCACATGGCTCTCCTCGCTTATACTGCTGAATAGAGTGCTAAGCACTTTACGCCGTCAAAAACGACGGCTTCGCGGGTGTAGTTCAATGGTAGAATTCCAGCCTTCCAAGCTGGTCGCGTGGGTTCGATTCCCATCACCCGCTTCAGAATACAGACTACAGAGTACAGAATACAGAATTTACGAGTGGGACTTTTTCACCTTAATTTATTGTTTACTTCATTCTGTAATCTGTATTCTGTACTCTGTTTTGCGTCTTTAGCTCAGTCGGATAGAGCAACTGCCTTCTAAGCAGTAGGTCACTGGTTCGAATCCAGTAAGGCGTGCTATTACAGAGGACAGAAGCGAGAATACAGAATACAGAAGGCGGCTAAACCGCTGCGGTATTCTGTACTCTGTACTCTCTACTCTGTATTCTGTCATGGTGGGTATAGCTCAGTTGGTTAGAGCGTCGGATTGTGGTCCCGAAGGTCGCCGGTTCAATTCCGGTTATCCACCCGTGAAAAGTCATCCTTAAAAGAGGATGCCTTTTTTTATTCATTAATTCCCGGACAAGCGAATATATTTAATTGAATATATTATGGAGCTGAAAATTAATGAATATTTTAGATAAACCGTACACAACCCGTACAGGGATAAAAGGTCTCTCCTCCGAGCAGGCGGAAGAATTAGCGCGCGAATTCGGGGCAAATACCCTTGCGAAAAAAAACAAGGCGAACCCTGTCGCGGTTTTCTTGGGGCAGTTTAAGGACGTCATGGTAATAATCCTCCTTGCCGCAACCGCCGTGTCGGTCTTTTTGGGCGAGGTCTACGATGCCGCGACAATTATTACAATCGTCCTCATAAACGCGATAATAGGATTTACTCAAGAATACAAGACCGGCAAAACACTTGCCGCCCTCGAAAACATGGCTGCCCCAACCGCGAAGGTTTATCGCGACGGCGAGGCAGTTAAACTTCCGGCAGCGGAACTTGTCCCCGGCGATGTTATTATAATAGAAGCGGGGGACAGAATCCCGGCGGACGCTTCGGTCATAACTTCAAGAGCCATGCAGGTCGAGGAGAGCATCCTAACCGGCGAATCGAACGCGAACTACAAAGAATCCGCCGGCTTTATCGACACCGACAACTCCATCGGCAAAGAAAATATCCTCTACATGGGGACAACCGCCGTAAAAGGTACTGCCGAAGCGCAGGTTGTAGCAACAGGTTTAAAAACCCAAATGGGCAAGATTTCGGGAATGTTAAAAGACATTGACGAGACCGAAACGCCGCTTCAAAAACGCTTGACCGAGCTCGGGAAGGTTATCGCGATAATCTGCCTTGCGGTTTGTATAATTGTTACCGCGGCGGGGATAATCCGCGGCGAGCCTGTTCTTGATATGCTTATGACGGGGATAACGATTGCGATTGCGGCTATTCCCGAGGGCTTGCCGGCAACCGTTACCATTGCGCTTGCTCTTGCCGTAAGGCGGATGCTTCGCAAGAACGCGCTTGTGCATAAGCTCCATTCGGTTGAAACTCTCGGTTGCGCGGAGGTCATCTGCACCGACAAGACCGGAACAGTTACCGAAAACAAGATGACCGTTACGGAAATTTACGCCGACGGCGAGGTTTATAGCGTCTCCGGTACGGGTTATAAGCAAGCGGGAGAAATTACCAAAAACGGAATCCGCCTAAAGGTAAAGAACGAGAAGCCGCTTTACGAAACACTTATTTGCGGCGCGCTTTGCGAGAACAGCCGTATTGACCGAAAAAAGGGCGCAGACTTCGACGCCTTCGGCGACCCGACAGAGACTGCAATTTTAATTGCGGCGGCAAAAGGCGGCGTTTACACAGACGTTCTTGAAAAGGAGACAAGGCGGGTTGACGAACTGCCGTTTGAATCTGAGACGCGGTTCATGGCGACGCTTTACCGGCGCGGCGGGGTTAACAACTGCTACCACACCGCCTACCTAAAGGGCGCGGCGGACGTTATTTTAGACCGCTGCACCTGTAAACTAACCGAAAACGGTATTGAACCTCTCACCGCATACGACAAGCGTAAAATCTCCATGGCGGTTGACGGAATGGCGGCATCGGCTCTCCGCGTCTTAGCCCTCGCGAAGAAGGACACAGACTCCCTTCGCGACATGAATTCGGGTTGTATCTTCTTGGGGCTTGTCGGAATGATTGACCCGCCGCGTGCGGAGGCGAAACAGGCGGTTAAGCTCTGTCGGAGTGCTCAGGTTAAGACGGTTATGATTACCGGCGACCACAAGGACACAGCGGCGGCTGTTGCGCGTTCTGCCGGGATTATGCGGGGCGGCGACCTTATCTTGACCGGCTCCGAGCTTGCCGTAATGAGTGATGAAGAGCTCCAAAACCTCGCGCCGAAGGTTTCCGTCTACGCGAGGGTAAGCCCGGCGGATAAGCTTCGGATTGTGCGCGCTTACAAGGCGAACGGAAAGACCGTCGCAATGACGGGGGACGGCGTAAACGACGCGCCCGCCGTTAAGGAAGCCGACATCGGCGTTGCAATGGGGATAACCGGGACGGACGTCACAAAACAGGCGGCAGACCTCGTCCTCCTTGACGACAACTTCGCGACCCTCGTCTCCGCCGTTGCCGAAGGGAGAGGTATTTACGGCAATATCCGCAAGTTCGTGCGGTATCTTCTTTCCTGCAATATCGGCGAAGTCTTAACCATGTTTTTGGGGATAATAATGGGGATGCCGATGGTGCTTTTACCGACGCAAATCCTCCTCGTTAACCTTGCGACAGACGGACTTCCGGCGGTTGCGCTCGGGGTTGAACCGAACGACCCCGACGACATGAAAAAGCCCCCGCGGAAAGCTTCCGACAGCTTCTTCTCCGGCGGGCTTATGGGCAAGATAATCTTCCGGGGAATCTTAATCGGGCTACTTACCCTCGGCTCGTTCTCGGCAGTTTTAAGCCTCTCGGGCGACATCACAACCGCCCGCACCGCCGCGCTCTTAACCCTCGTCCTCTCCCAACTCATGCACGTTTTCGAGTGCAAGTCGGAGAAGAAAAACATCTTCACGGTAAGTTACAAAAACAACCCGAAACTCATATTAGCAGTGCTAAGCTCGCTTATAATAATCGCCCTCGCAATCTTCTTCCCGCCCGCCCAACTTATCTTCGGGACGACTGCCCTTGTCTGGTCGGAACTGCTTATTGCCCTCGGTTTTGCGGTAATTGCGCCGATTCTTCAATGCATCTTCAAATAGAAAAATTAAACAGAGAGTATTTGCTCTCTGTTTTATTGCGCGCACGTAAATGTTAACAAAAAATACATAACTTTTTGCGACAGAGGGGTTGACAACTGCGAAGATAAGTTATATAATACATTATAGATAAGTGAAAATGTCAACTTTTTATAATAAAATTGGTGAAATAAACATACAATGATAGCACGAACTTTGAGGTGAAATGTATGAAAAAACGGCGTCTTTCCGGAACGGTACTCATACTTGTTGTGGCGTTTATGCTGATACTTATAGTATTCTGTATGGCTACCCTCGCTATGGTAAGCACGGCTAATAAACGTGCAATTACGAAATTTGAAGAAAATCAATCATATTATACAGCCGCGTCCGCGCTTGAAATCTTCGCGCTCGGGACGCTTAAGGACTCGACTTATTACGCGACGACGGCTCCGAATAATACTACCGCCCGCCCCTACATAAACGATACGGGTTCCTCCGTTGACAAGCTAACCCAAGGGCGCGCGCTCGAGCTTGACCTTTACAAGCTTGCGGTTTTAAAAGACACGTCCGCGACCGACCAAGACCCCTTAAAGGGTAGCGGCAAGAAGGGAACCACCGGAACTGGCGCAAACTTTTTCCCGACCGGATATTCCGACCTCAACTACATTATAAACGCGGAAGACCCGAAATTCTTCGCAGATCCTTCTGCACCTGTCGCTGTACAAAACTATGCGAAACAGTTTATAGTTCAAGACACTTCTTCCCCGTTTAAATACGCCGAATATACAATGGCACTCCCGGGCATTTCAAGTTCAGGCAACACGGACGCCACAGGTTTTAGCCACGGCCTTTTCGCCGACGCTAAAACCGGCACCGCCGACGGCGAAGCAGGAACAATCTACCCCGTAAATATTACTGTCGAAGTTATTGAACGTTATTACAATATGCAGGGGATTGAGACTACGGCATTAAAAAAATACCTCGATGTAATTGCTTCCGGCGGCACTCCGACAGCTGACGAAGCGGCTGCGGTAAGTGCAATATTTGACCCTGCAACTTATATTCCGGGGAACTCTTTGACGTATGTTCCCAAGGCGAGTTTAATTGAAGAAGCAATCCGCGGCGGAAAGCGCAATAAAGACTATTTCAGAATCCGCGTAACAGCCGAAGCAACACTCTTGGGCGTTAAGGGAACAACCGCAAGAGAATTTGTAGTTTCTATGCCTATGCCCGAAGGCAATAACATGGCGGTAACGAATTTCGGGTACTCCGATAACGGAGCTTCAATGGGAAGTATCGGCGGATTGTCTTCGCTTGTATCTACGAAGGTTGCCTATCCGGAAAATGCAGGACAGCTCTTTTCCGGAGGCGCAATTCATGCACAAGCGGCAACGAGCGGTAAGCTTTTAGCGGAAGATACCGTTAAGGCAGAAAAAGCGACCCCATTTATTACAACGCTTGATACAATTGTTTTCCGGAAGACACCGAGTATGGTTATGCAGGGTTATAACACCGTACTCTACACTGTTAACGGTGTAGATTTAGTCGAAGGCGGCGTATTTCCCAACAACGACGATGACCATGCTTTGCATTTCATAACCGGCGGGTCGGTTAGAACAACGAATGGTTATACTATTAAGGGAAATCTTGTTGCCGACTCCGTAAGTATTCATTCTAACGGGATAACCTTAGAAAAAGCAGGTTCGCATTACGGCGATGTATACTTAAACAATCTTCACGTTAAAAAGCAAAAATCAGAAGTATCCGGCAATGTGGGTGACGATAACTCAATCTATTTAGATGTGGAAGGTAAAATCTACGCAAATAACATAATCCTCGGTTCGGGAGGCGATACAATTCAATCTGTAATAGGCGGAATCACTCTCTCCTCGGATGGTGTACCGCTCGCAAACGCAAGTATTCAAATAAACGATACTGTAGTAGAGTATTCCGGCGGTGTATATTTAGCGTCGGAAGCGGCTGATTTATCGACCGCAACAAAGTATATTATTGAACCTGCTACTTGGACAAACGTAGGCGTATATATGGCTTTACTTAACGGTGCTTCCGAATACGACGGTTTTGATCATATATTAAGAACCTCAACGGGAACAGTTATTGCTGCTCTGAATTTCGGTTCGACTGCTGCACCTTCGTATATGCCTTCAAATCCTAAGATCGCGGTAAATTATTACGGCGATACGGATGGTGACGGTACTCCCGATTACACCATGAGCGACAAATATCAAAAAGAATTTAAACTTCCCTATAAATTCTATCCCAAAACCGGTGCCGCGCTTACCGATATTTTAACTGTAGATACTGCACGAAGCATATACGGCACATACTTCGACTCTACCGCTGTTTGGGGAACCGGCATGGGGGTCGACGCAGATGGTGACGGCATGGTTGATAACGGCGCGAACGGCGGCGACGGCGCACTCATTGGCTTAGACACAGACACACCTCTCGATGGTGTTGCAAATAAGTATATTTATTATGGTATGTTAGATAACAGTTTTAAGCCTGCAGGTGCTACTTACAACCGCGACTTGAATTTATACGACATATATAAACATTTCGGTTATGCAAGGTACGGCGACGGGACGTATTTGGGCGTGCTTGACTTAGTAATTACCGCCCCTCAACAGCTTAAAAAAGCGAATCCCGATATGTCAGATTTGACAGAAGACGGAACGACACTTGACCTCTTCTCGACCGATGCAACGGTTGATAATACACCGGGTTCGCTTATGAGGATTATCAATTACTTCGGCGGCGGTTCCGTTACCGGAACAATTAACTATGCCGGAACGATAACGAGCAGCGGCAAAATACCTGACACTTGTTTCCTGCGCGCGGACCTCGGCTCAAATGTATATCTTGTAGATACCGACGCGGGCGGCGATATAACGCTTCAAATGCCTCTCCAGAATGCAAGTGATGTACGCTCAAATATCGTGCTTATTGCAAACGGCAACGGCAAGCTGAATGTGGTCTTCCCCGAGTTGGCAAGCGAGACCGGATCTCCTACCGGTAACGCCATACAGCTCGGCGGCAATAACAACAATCCGTTTATCGTCACAAGTGTTGATTCATACTGCCTTATGGGAATAGTAACATCGGGCGGAAAATTCTCATCATACGCTCATAATACTAATGTTAAATATACTGCGGGTTCAAATGTCACTACGCCTACCGATTCCGGTAAAGTAACCGTCTATGTCGGTAAAAATAACAGTGTTATGCAATTCCAGAAGTATTCATTCATAAACGGTGTTGTATACGCACCAGAGTCAACTATTAAGATGCCCGGACAGTCTGATCATGCGCCGCAAGCCGATGCGTACTTCAATCCTACCGAAGGTGCAACGCCTACCGTAGACCAAAAGGTAGAGCTTTATACTCCTATCGTCGGCAACATGGTATGTGCCGGATACGATGCTCAATCCGGCGGCGGCAGTTCTACTCCTTCGGGCGTAATGTACCTCCCCTCCGACACAGCCCCCCCCGACGGTCTCCCGAACCTCTCTTGGAACAGCTCAAGATACCTCTCCGGGCAGCAATAAAGGATAAATAAATCCCCCCGTTCGCGCTTTTTTCACAGAGGCGCGGGCGGGGGGGGTTAGTTTTAAATACCATCAGGAATTATCGGGATTATCTGTGTATCAGGCGGTAGTTTCGACCTGATAAGCAGTAATAAATCTTCTGAAATGGGGTCTATTAAGGGAAAGTTAAGATGTTTTGATGCACTGAAAATTTTGTCAAGATCAATAATCGTTGCTCTTATGAAAGGATTGCGCCCTTTATCGGGGTTTTCGACCAAACGGCTTTTCGGAAGCGAATCCTTATTTTTGTGATACGGCTTGTAAGATTGGCATTTTAATATGTAAGCAACATCTTTCCTGATATCTGTACATATATACATATGCGGGATATTAAAAAGAGCGGACGACGCGTTGGGATAAGGAATCTTAAGTATTGTTACGTCCTTAATTTCAATCAAGGTAAAGTTCCCCCCCGATTACATCTGCATAAACAGGGCTTTGGAATTTCTCGTCATGCGAAGCGATATAAAATGCGTCATAATATTCGTCTTTAAATTCCGCGTTTTTCGGAAATAAAAATGCTGTACCGTTAATATCAACTATATTAAAACTATCAATAAATTCCGGTGTAAAAGCATTTTTTATCTCAATGAATTTTTCTGTATCTGCTTCACTGAAATCTTCTTCAGACAGTTTTACAGCACCGTTTTTAATCTGTTCTTCCTTGGATTTCCATATATCAAGTGTGTGTGTAAAATCTGAAAGGTCATTCCCCAAAACCTGTACCAGAAAGAACGCAAGGCGGGCGCGATTTTGATTAATCTGATATTCAGCTTTTTTATCGTCAATTATATAAATTTGGTAATATTTTTTTGCCTCGTAAACATCAGAAAAAACGGGTCCTCTTTTATACCCCATTAAATTTGAGAAATCATAAAAATCGCCGTCAATTTTTGAAAAACACTCATAAAAGAACAGGAATTTCTGCATAGGAATATCGGTAAGGTAATTAGAGCCTTGCTTGCAAGTCTCTGTAAGCCAATTTAACAAAGCTTTTCTTCTGTCACTTAACATATAATACTCCCTTCAAACCTATCTACCCATATTATACACCACATTTCATATCATGTCAACTACTCAATCCTTTTAATTAAAAATTTACAAAAATAACTTGATATTTAATATGAAATATGGTAGAATAGAAATGTTAGATTAAAATCTTTATACTTAGGAGAGTTATATTATGGCAGGTCTTAATAAAGTATCGGTAGACGACATAAACGTAAAGGGCAAGCGCGTACTCGTTCGCGTTGACTTTAATGTTCCCTTAAAAGACGGGAAAATTACGAACGACAACCGCATTGTTGCCGCACTCCCGACAATTAAAAAGCTAATCGCAGACGGCGGTAAGGTTATCCTCTGTTCACACCTCGGTAAGCCCAAAAACGGTCCCGAAGACAAATTCTCCCTCGCTCCCTGCGCGGTTCGCCTTTCCGAACTGCTCGGTAAGGAAGTTAAATTCGCAAAGGACGACGAAGTTGTCGGCGCAAATGCGAAAGCAGCCGTTGCCGCAATGGCTGACGGGGACGTTATCCTCCTTGAAAACACCCGTTTTAGAAAAGAAGAAACAAAGAACATAGAAAGCTTCTCGAAAGACCTCGCATCCATCGCAGACGTTTTCGTTATGGACGCGTTCGGTTCAAGCCACAGAGCACACTGCTCGACAGTCGGCGTGACCGAATTTGTCAAGGAAACCGCTGTGGGCTATCTTATGCAAAAGGAAATCGAATACCTCGGCAACGCGGTTGAAAACCCTGTTCGCCCCTTCGTTGCAATACTCGGCGGCGCAAAGGTTGCCGATAAACTTGCGGTAATTTCTAACCTCCTCGAAAAATGCGACACCCTCATCATCGGCGGCGGCATGGCTTATACCTTCTTAAAGGCGCAAGGAAATGAAGTCGGTACTTCCCTCGTTGACCTTGAAAAACTTGAATACTGCAAAGAGATGCTTGCGAAAGCCGACAACCTCGGTAAAAAGCTCCTTCTCCCCCTCGACACAGTTATAACCGCTTCCTTCCCCGACCCGATTGATGCGCCGATTGAAGTTACTACAGTTGACGCGGACAAAATTCCTGCCGATAAAATGGGCGTTGACATCGGCGAAAAAACCCGCACTGCTTTTGCGGAAGCAGTTAAATCCGCAAAAACCGTCGTTTGGAACGGTCCTATGGGCGTCTTCGAGAACCCCGTTTTAGCACAGGGCACAATCGCGGTTGCGAAGGCTCTTGCCGATACCGACGCGACAACAATTATCGGCGGCGGCGACTCTGCGGCGGCTGTTGTACAGCTCGGCTTCGCGGACAAAATGTCCCACATCTCCACAGGCGGCGGCGCGTCCCTCGAATACTTAGAGGGCAAGGTTTTACCCGGCGTTGCGGCTATTGCTGATAAGAAGTAGGTTAAATTATGAATAAAACTTTAAGAAAGCCCGTAATTGCGGGCAACTGGAAGATGAACAAGACGGCGGCTGAGGCGGAGACGCTTATCGGGGAACTTATCCCGGTTGCAAAGGACGCTGCTTGCGAAACCGTCATCTGTGTGCCTTACACGGATTTGGGCGTTGCGGTTAAACTCACCGCCGGTACAAATATCAAAGTCGGCGCGCAAAATTGCCACTTTAAAAAGTCCGGCGCATTCACAGGCGAAATTTCGGCAGAAATGCTTAAAACAACCGGCGTGGAGTACGTTATAATAGGGCACTCCGAACGCCGCCAATACTTCGCGGAAACCGACCTCACCGTAAACCGCCGCACCAAAGCCGCCCTTGAAGCCGGTTTAAAAGTAATCCTCTGCGTGGGCGAAATGCTTTCGGAGCGCGAAGACGGCATCACCGAAACGGTTGTTAAGCTTCAAACGATTGCAGACCTCACCGACATTACCGCAGAGCAGATGAAAAACGTCATAATCGCGTATGAGCCGGTTTGGGCAATAGGTACCGGGAAGGTTGCAACAGACGAACAGGCGGAGGAAGTTTGTGCCTTTATCCGTACGGTTTTAGCGGAAAAGTACGGCAAGACTGTAGCTGACGCGGTTGTTATTCAATACGGCGGGTCAATGAACCCGAAGAACGCCGCGGGGCTTCTTGCGAAAGAGAATATTGACGGCGGACTAATCGGCGGCGCGTCGCTCAAGGCAGCTGATTTTGCAGCGTTACTCGACGCAGCTACAAAGGGGTAAAATATGTCTAAGAAACCACTGGCACTTATAATAATGGACGGATTCGGGATAAACCCCGACAGTTTCGGCAACGCTATCATGGCGGCGACAACGCCGAACCTCTGTAACTATTGGAACAATAATCCGCATACACAGCTCGGCGCGTCGGGTATGGACGTGGGATTGCCGGACGGGCAGATGGGCAACAGTGAGGTCGGGCACACCAACATGGGCGCGGGCAGAATCGTTTACCAAGAACTTACAAGAATAACAAAATCAATCCGCGACGGTGACTTTTTTACGAATCCTGTGATAAATGAAGCGATGGACGCGGCGAAAGCGGCGGGGAAGCGGCTTCACCTCTACGGGCTTCTCTCCGACGGCGGCGTCCACAGCCACAACACCCACCTTTACGCACTCCTTGAACTTGCGAAGAAAAAAGGCTTCGCTCCCGACGACGTTTTCGTGCACTGCTTCATGGACGGAAGGGACGTTCCGCCCGAGTCGGGGAAGGAATTTGTCGCTGAGTTAACCGATAAACTTCGTGATATAGGCGTAGGAAAAATCGGCGTAATCTCCGGGCGTTACTACGCAATGGACCGCGATACCAACTGGGACAGGGTTAAGAAGGCATATGATGCACTGACACAGGGGGTTGGCAATCACGCTCCCGACGGTGTTACAGCAATGGCGGAGAGCTACCAAAACGGGAAGACGGACGAATTTGTTGTGCCTGTTGTAATAGACGGGGCAAAGCCGATTGAATCCGGCGACAGTATAATCTTCTACAATTTCCGTCCCGACAGGGCGAGGGAAATAACACGCGTCTTTGTTGACCCGGATTTTAAGGGCTTCGAGCGAAAACTTCTAAAGGTTAATTACGTCTGCATGACCCAATATGACGCTTCTATGCCGAACGTTGAGGTTGCGTTTAAGCCGGAAGCACTCACAAACACCTTCGGCGAATACATCTCTGAGAAGGGTTTAACTCAACTTCGCATTGCGGAGACAGAAAAATACGCACACGTTACATTCTTCTTCAACGGCGGTGTTGAGAAGCAATACCCGGGTGAGGAACGAATCCTTGTCAACTCCCCGAAGGTTGCGACGTACGACCTTAAGCCCGAGATGTCAGCATTTGACGTTACCGACCGTTGCACCGCTGCGATTGACGAAGACAACTTAGACGTTATAATCCTAAACTTCGCCAACTGCGATATGGTTGGGCATACAGGGGTTTTCGACGCGGCGAAAGCGGCGGTTGAGGCGGTTGACAAATGCGTCGGGAGGGTTGCGGAAAAGGTTCTGTCAAAAGGCGGCTCTGTGCTTATTACCGCCGACCACGGCAACGCCGACAAGATGTATGAGCCGGACGGTTCCCCCTTCACCGCCCACACGACCAACCCCGTGCCGTTTATAGTTCTCGGGCAGGGGAGTGTAAAGCTTCGGGACGGCGGCGTCTTGGCGGACATTGCACCGACGATGCTTAAGATTTTGGGACTGCCGCAACCAACCGAAATGACCGGGAAAAGCATTATTGAATAGGTAAAAATAATGATAATTAAACCAAAGATAAGAGGTTTCATCTGCACAACCGCCCACCCTGTAGGCTGCGCGGAGGTTGTGAAAAAGCAAATTGACTACGTTAAGGCGCAGAAGCCCATTGAGGACTGCCCGAAAAAGGTTCTTGTTATCGGCTCTTCGATGGGGTATGGGCTTGCTTCAAGGATTGCCCTTGCCTTCGGCGGAAAAGCCGACACCCTCGGTGTCATGTACGATAAGCCCCCGCAGGGGAGTCGGACGGGTACTGCCGGTTGGTACAACACCGAGGCTTTCGAGGAATGTGCGAAGGACGCGGGGCTTTACGCGAAGACGGTTAACGGCGACGCTTTCTCGCCCGACATTAAGGACATGGTAATTGATGTCATAAAAAAGGACTGGGAAGTTTGCGACATGGTTGTTTACAGCCTTGCCGCGCCCCGACGCTCCCTTTACGACAGTGAAGACGGCGAAAGCGATACCGTCGTTTCGTCCGTATTAAAAACAATCGGAGACGACTACACAAACAAAACCATTAATTTACAAACGGGCGAGATAACGAAGGTAACAGTAACCCCCGCGACAGACGAAGAGATTGCCGCCACCGTCAAAGTCATGGGCGGCGAGGATTGGGAAGACTGGATTTCCGCCCTTTCCGACGCGGGAGTTTTAGACCCGAAGGCGGTTACAATCGCCTATTCCTACATCGGACCCGAACTGACCCACCCGCTCTACAAAGACGGAACGATAGGCAAGGCGAAGGAAAACCTTGTTGAGACGGCGAAGAAAATTGAGGCGGAAAATGACGGTGTATCCGCGTTCGTAGCGGTTAACAAAGCCCTTGTGACACAGTCTTCGAGCGCGATTCCGATAGTGCCGCTCTATATTTCCGTGCTCTTTAAGGTGATGAAAGAAAAGGGCTGTCACGAAGGCACAATAGAACAGATGTACCGCCTTTTTGCCGACAAGCTCTTTAACACTGACACTGAAATAGCGACCGACGAAAACGGCTTAATCCGCATGGACGATTACGAAATGTCCCCCGACGTTCAAGCCGAAGTTGCCGCAATCTGGGAGATGATTAACTCCGACAACGCGAAAGAACTTGCCGATATTTCCGGCTATAAGCACGACTTCTTAGAGCTTTTCGGATTTGACGTGCCTTACGTTGATTACAACGCGGAAGTATGAACAATTTGTAAATTTAACAATAACCCTTGACAAAACAGATAGATAATGTTAGAATAACATAGTACAATAAAGCAGAACGCCCTGTTCTCACCTGCTGACTTTGGTTTGTAGGTCAATAGTTACTTTCCGTTTTTTATTGCGGATTTTTGGGGCGTTTTAAACGTCCTTTAGTTTTTACAGGAGGGGTTTTCTATAGCAAAACAAGAATTACCGATTAACAACCAAATCCGCGAACGCGAAGTCCGCCTTATCGGTTCCGACGGCGCACAGCTCGGTATCGTCTCCGGAAGAGATGCCCAAAATATGGCGGACGAAAAAGAACTCGATTTAGTCATGATCAGTCCCGGGGCTGTTCCTCCGGTCTGTAAAATAATGGACTACGGAAAATTTGTCTTTGAAAAGAACAAACGTGACAAAGAAGCCAAGAAAAACCAGAAAATCGTTGAGACAAAAGAAATCAGAATGTTCTCAACAATAGACACCAACGACTTCAACACAAAAGTCTCCCACGCTTGCAGTTTCCTTAAAAACGGCGACAAGGTTAAGGTTCAGGTGCGTTTCAGGAAGCGCGCAATCGCTCACCCCCATCTCGGCGAAGAGCTTCTCATTAAGTTCCGCGAAGCCTGCGCAGAATTCGGTTCACACGAGGGTAAACCCGTCATGGAAGGCAGACAGATGATGATACTGCTTACGCCGAAAAAGGCAGCCGCCGGTGCAGACAAGGCAGGGGCGGCAAAATCAGAAACATAAATGAGGTTATCCTCATTAAGAATGGAGTTAATAAAAAATGATCAAGCAAAAGTCACATTCCGGTGCAAAGAAGCGTTTCTCCATCACCGGAAAAGGTAAAGTTAAATTCCAGCACGCGAACAAACTTCATCGCCGTATCTCCAAAACTCACAAGTCCAAGCGCATAGCCCGCAACGCCGGTATGTTATCCCCCGCAAATGCTGCAACAATGAAAATCTTAATACCCTACAAATAAGAATAAGAAACCGAGGAAAATATAGATGGCACGTGTAAAAGGTGCGCTGGCTACGCGCAAGAGAAGGAATAAAACATTAAAACTCGCGAAGGGTTATTGGGGCGCGAAAAGTAAGCACTTCAAAATGGCTAAAGAAGCCGTTATGAAGTCCGGGCAGTACGCCTATATCTCCCGCAGACTCAAGAAAAGAGATTTCAGAAGCCTTTGGATTACCCGTATCTCTGCGGCTTGCAAACTCAACGGCATGAACTACTCGACATTCATCAACGGGCTTAAAAAAGCGGGCGTTACTCTCAACCGCAAAATGCTTTCCGAGATTGCTATTAACGATGCAGCGGGTTTTACAAAACTTACCGAAACCGCGAAAGCCGCACTTTAGAAGATAACTTAAAAAAAGGGTTAGCGGACGCGGTTCGCTAACTCTTTTTGAGAAAATATTACATATGAATATCTTATCAGCGGATAACCTAAAAATAAAAGAATATATTAAACTTGCAAAGCATAAAAAATACAGGGATGAACTGGGCAAATTCGTTCTTGAGGGCGAGCGGCTTGTGCTTGACGCAGTAAAAAGCGGTATTGCACCCGAGATGGTTTTTTGTACCGACAAATTTGCGGAGCGTTTCGACAGCCCCTATATTATTACAGAAGCAATTGCAGAGCGTATAAGCGAGACAAAATCTACTCAAGGTATATTCGCAATATGCAATAAACCGCCCCCGAAACCGCCGTCTTCGGACAAAATAATCGTCTTAGCCGGCTTACAAGATCCCGGCAACATCGGTACAATAATCCGAACAGCCGATGCAATGGGAATAGTTGACATAATAGCCGTAAACACCGCCGACATCTTTTCGCCCAAATGCACAAGGGCTGCGATGGGAAGTCTCTTTCACGTCAATGTTGTTAACGTAAAGTCACCGCAGGAAGTTTTGGAAGGTTACACGCTGTATGCGGCGGTAACGACTAATGCGGCTGACGTTCGCAGCGTTGATTTTGACAAAAAAAGCGCGATAATAATTGGCAACGAAGCTAACGGCATACCCGAAGAAATTTTAGAGATTTCGGATATGCGTATTACTATAAATATGCCCGGCAACGCCGAATCCTTAAATGCGGCGGCGGCGGCGGCAATCTTAATCTGGGAACTCCGGAGGGAAGCGTAGAAAAATGTCAAATCTTGTTATAGTTGAGTCCCCCGCAAAGGCGAAGACAATCGGGAAATATCTTGGCAAGGACTACGATGTAATTGCGTCAATGGGGCACGTCCGCGACCTTCTCAAGTCGAAGATGGGGATAGACTTTGAGAACGGTTTTACCCCTTCTTACACCGAAATGAAGGGGAAAGAGGACATTATAAAGAAGCTCAAGACGGCGGCGAAGAAGGCTGATTACGTCTACCTTGCGACCGACCCGGACCGCGAGGGGGAGGCTATTTCTTGGCATCTTGCCCAGATTTTGGGGTTATCGCTTTCCGAAAAAAACCGCGTGACCTTCAACGAGATAACAAAGAGCGGAATCGACGCGGGCATGAAGGGGAAGCGCAAGATTGACATGGAGCTTGTCAATGCCCAACAGGCGCGAAGGCTTCTTGACAGGATTGTCGGCTACAACCTCTCGCCGTTTTTGTGGCGGAAGGTTAAGCGCGGACTCTCGGCAGGGCGCGTTCAATCCGTTGCGGTATCGTTAATTGTTGACAGAGAGAATGAAATTAAGGCATTTTCGCCTGAAGAGTATTGGTCAATCGACGGAATTGCACTTGCACCCCCCTCCCGCAAGCAGTTTGAAATCAGTTACTACGGGGTTGAGGGCAAGAAAAAGGAGCTTAAAAACCAAAAACAGGCAGACGACATTATGAAGCGCACCGACGGCGCGGATTTTACGGTTAAAACCATCAAGAAGTCCGTCCGCAAAAAGTCCCCCGCCCCTCCTTTCACCACTTCGACCCTTCAACAGGAAGCCTCGAAGAAACTCGGTTTCGCCGCTTCTCGCACCATGAAAGCCGCGCAGACGCTCTACGAGGGCGTTGACGTTGACGTGCTCGGGACGCTGGGTTTAATTACCTATATGCGTACCGACTCCCTCCGCATTGCAGACGAGGCAAAGGCAACGGCGGCGGAGACGATTAAGAAAATATACGGGAAAGAATATGTTCCCGAAAAATACAACGAGTATAAGTCGAAAAAGGCTGCCCAAGACGCCCACGAAGCAATCCGACCTTCAATTCCGTCGATAACCCCCGAGAGTGTTAAGAGCAGTCTTAATTCCGACCAATATAAGCTCTACAAGCTTATCTGGGAGCGTTTTATTGCAAGTCAAATGACGTCCTGCACCCTCGACATGGTTTCCGCCGACATTAACGCGAACGGCGTAAGTTTCCGCGCAACCGGCTTCACGGTGCGTTTTGCAGGCTACACGGTACTGTACCAAGAGTCCAAGGACGAGGACGAGTCGAAATCCCTCCCGGAGCTTCACGAGGGCGACAAGCTTAAAATCAAGTCCCTCGAAAAAAAGCAGCACTTCACCTCCCCGCCCCCGCGCTACACCGAAGCTTCCCTCATCAAGGCGATGGAAGAAAACGGTATTGGACGCCCCTCAACCTACGCGCCGACGATTAGCACTATCATCAACCGCTACTACGTCGAACGCGAGGGCAAGGCACTAAAGCCCACACCCCTCGGCGAAGTAACGACCGAGCTCATGAAGGACCACTTCAAGAACATCGTTGACACCCGCTTCACCGCCGGAATGGAGGAGGAGCTTGACGAAATCGAAGAGGGGAAGAAAAACTGGCAGGACACCCTGAGGGATTTTTACAACGGTTTCGAGTCCGAGCTTCAAGAGGCGGAAACGGCGATGGAGGGCAAGCGGATGCGCGTGCCTTCGGAGGAAACGAACGAGGTCTGCGAAGTCTGCGGAAAACCGATGGTTATAAAAATCGGGCGTTTCGGCAAATTCCTTGCTTGCTCCGGCTTCCCCGAATGTACCAATACTAAGCGGATAGCGGTTGACACAGGCGGTATCTGCCCCAAATGCGGCGCGCGCATATTGGCGAAAAAATCCCAAAAGGGGAAGAAATACTACGGCTGCGAGATGAACCCGCAGTGCGACTTCATGACGTGGGACCAGCCCATCTCCGACAAATGCCCCAAGTGCAACGACGGCACAACCCTCTTCCGCAAAGGCAGCAAGGTATATTGCGTGAAGTGCGATTATACGGATAGTTATAAGAAACTTTAGGAGTACGTTGGGGGGAGGGGAGCGGTGACCCGCCCCCCTCCCCCCAAACCC
>JAISGY010000022.1 GCA_031262835.1 Ruminococcus sp. | reverse complement strand
GTTAAGGGTAAGTGTGTTTGAAGCTGCGTTCCATGAATACGAGCCGCCGCCGAGTTTTTCATCATTTGCCGCAAGCAACGCATCATTATAATAAAGCCCCGTTACGGTGTCTGCTGTTTTTAAAACAAGCGACTTATCATAAATCTTTGTCACGCTGATTGTAACTTCCGGGTCGACGTCGCCCGAGGTGTTTATCTTAAAGGTATAAGTGTCGTTTGCGAGGTCTTTAAGATAGTCGCTCTTGATTGTTATTGTGTTGTCTGTTATCACATAGTCATTCCCGGCAAGCCCGGTAGCAGCAAGCGTATAATCGCCGTTTGTAATGCTTTGGATAGAAGTCCCCGGGGCGAGGGAATATGTCAGCACGATATTCGCGGGGGTTGCTTTGTTGAAAACCGCCGTCGCCGGGGTTACGGCTGTTTCGGTGGTTATGGTAAGGGATTTTGTGGAAGTAGGTGCTGTACCGCCCGGCATAGAACCGCTGCCTGTATCGGATGTCCATGTATACGCGGCGGGGTAAACAACCGGACTTGCTATATTTGACCATTTGTGCGAACCGCCGCTTGTGTTAAGTACGCCGCCCGACATTGCAATAGAACAGATACTGGAACCATGTATACCACTCGTATTGCCCGTTACCGTAACCGTTCCGCTTAAAAGCGAAAATGTTTTTCCGCTGTTTATACAGATTCCGGCGTATTTACCTGTTGCCGTAATTGAACCGCTGCCTTCAACTGAGAATGAATTTGCCTCGATACCGAATGCGTTGACAACCGCTGATGTTGTTGTGAAATAATTCGTGTTTGATATAGAAATTTTTACGCCGTCTACCTGTGTTAAATCAAGGGCAATAGCCGCCGCCGACGTGAAATTCACGCCGTTAAGGGCTAAAACACCGCCTGTGTAAGTATACGACCCGCCGCCGAGCTTGCTGTCGCTTGTCGTTAGTTTTGTACCGTTATAATAAAGCCCGTCGGATTGAAGCACAAGCCCCTTATCATAAAAATTCGCAACGGTAAGAGTAACTTCCGGGTTTACGTCGTCGGAGGTATTAAGTGTTAAGGTATAAGTGTCGTTATCAAGGTCGTCAAGATAGGTGCTTAAAATAGTAATGATATTGTCTTCTATAGTATAATCACTCGAAGTAAGCGTATTCTCCCCGATTGTTATGTTATCGAGGGTTTCTCCCGTTTCGAGGGAATATGTAAGCTCAATATTCGCGGGAGTTGCTTTATTAAAAGCCGCAGTGGTTGGGGTTACGCCTGTTGCGGCGGATATCGCTATATAAGTTTGAGTACCGAGTGTTAATGCAGAAGACGGATATGTACCGCTTGAAGAACCATCATTCCAACTGTATGTTGGCATATTAATTGTTCCTGTGCCGGAGAATATAGCTTGGTCGTTTCCTGTGACTGTAAGATTGCCGCCGTTTACAATAACACTGCCGTAAATGCCGTAAGATACGGAGTTTACACTACTTCCGGCTGTTATCGTGACTGTTCCGCTATTGATAACTAAAGTGCCGGCTTGTATTCTTAATCCATTGATGTACTCAAGTATTGTATCGCCGCTTTCAACCGAAAGCGAACCGTCGCCGCTTACGGTTAGTGTTCCGTTTGCAACAATTCCGCGTGTGTAATAGTAAGAATTATAAGTCGAAGTAAACGAATTCGTGCCGTTTATAACAAGGTTTACGTTAAATACAGTGAGTTCAAATGCTGTCTGCGCCGCTGTTGTGAAATTAACGTTCGTAATAATGAGGGTTTTTGTGCCGCTGTTCCAAGTATACGACCCGCCGCCGAGCTTGCTGTCGCTTGCCGAGAGTAGCACATCGTCATAATAAATCCCGTCGGATTTAAGAACAAGTGGCTTGTCGAAAACTTGCTGCTGCCTTGTTACGATTATGGTGTATGTTTTGATTGTGCCGTCTTCGGCGGTTACTGTGACTGTAACTGTATTTTCGCCGACATCAAGAAGCTTATTCTCTGTGTCGCCTGAAAGAGAAGCGTAATCGTTGTTTTTCTCCGCGGTGATTGCTATTTCGTATGATTCATACGGAACTGCCGCGTAATAAGCTGTTGTGTTTGCGGTGAAAGTCGGGGTAAGAGGAACACTACCCCCATCTATAGCAAATGTTTTAAGCGTTGCGTCGTTTGAGGGGTCTGCTTTTAAGACAATAAGAGTGAATTCTTTCGTGACGGTTGCTTCATTTTTTGTAATTGCCGCGGTAACGATTACGGTTTTGTCGCCTTGTGTATATGTCGGGCGGGTGACAACCCCGCTGTCAGTAATAACTTCATTGCTGTCTGTCGTCCACGTAATTGTTGTGCCTGATGAGCCGTCGGACGGAAAGCTTAAATTATCTGTAACGCCGTCTATTGCTGTGTTTGAACCTTTAAAGTTATCCCATGTCAAGGCTTCTTTATCCGCCGCGACGGCTTCGGCGTCGGTCGGGGGTGCGGCTGTACGCGTTACGTTTATTGTGTATATTTTTTCCGTTTCATTGTCTTCGGCAGTGACTGTAACTGTATATTCGGTTGTGCCGACCGGCGCGTAAACTACTCCGTTTATGTAAGTTCTTGCGCCCGGGTCGGTGGTTGTCGCCGTGATTCTTATTTCAGTTGTTTCATACGGGACTGTCATGTTATATTCTGTTGTAGATGAATTAAATCCGTCAACTTTCGAACCGTTTACCTTTAAGTCGAAAAGGGTCGCGTCGGAAGAGGCGGGGGGAAGAGCGGGGATGTTTATGGTAATAGTTCTTGTATTCGCCCTATATAAATTATCGGGCTTTCCTACAATCTCCATGTGAAAACTGTAAAAACCACCGGTTTCAACAGTAGGTTCTTGTTTGCCGTCATAAATTTTATTTGTTCCGACATTAAAAGTTTCTCTGATACTGCCCATTACCGACGAGGCAAAAGCAGAAGCACTTGTTGTATCAATAACCGTTGCATCCGGCGTAAAGTTAAGACCTTCTATATATTCTACAGCCGCATCAACGGCTTCTTTTTCGGACTGTTCGTCCGCGAAAACCCCGGCGGGAACACTCATAAACATCATCATAAAAGTAACAATTAAAGCTAAAATTCTTTTATGTAATAATTTCCGCTCTTTCATTTAATTAGCTCCTTTGGATATATAAACAAAACGTATTATTATTCTATACTTATACATTAACATTGTAACACATTATTAATAAAATTGCAATAGGTAAAATAAAAAACCGTGCGGGAATTCCTGCACGGTTTTTGATTCGGAGGGTTATTTTTTTTCGGGGAGGGGGGGAAGTTCTGTATAACCGGCGATACTTGCCTGTGAGCGATATTCGTTGGCGATTTTTACAAGCACGTTATGCCCATTAATTTCATCGGGAGCATTCTTATCAAACAGTTCAATTTCCGTCAGCATTTTATAATATTGCGACACATATAGTGATAAAATCTCGTTTGCAGTTGCCATAATTAAACCTCCGAATATTATTTTTTCTCCGGCAAGGGATCGAGTTCCGCAACGCCCACGGCTTTAGCGCGCTGATAAGCTCTTCGCGTTATCTTTAATATCGCATTATAGCCCGCTTTTTCTTCCGGGTATTGGCTGTCGAAGTCTTCAAGTGCCGAGCGATATTCTTGATATTGCATAAGGTAAGTTAAGCGGAGTTCGGGGTCACTCATAATAATAACCTCCTAAATAAAAGTCTCTGGAAGGGGGTCTGGGGGAGGACCTCTCTTCAGAGAGGTTTCCCCCAGCGCGTCCTTTAATAATCCATTCCCATGCCGCCGCCTGCGGGCATAGCGGGAGCGGGTTCTTTAATATCGGTTACGAGGGATTCGGTTGTGAGGACCATTGCCGCAACGGACGCGGCGTTTTCGAGAGCGGAGCGGGTGACTTTTGTCGGGTCGACGATTCCGGCAGAAAGCATATCAACATAGTTTTCTGCGAGGGCGTCGAAACCGTAACCTGTTTTGCCTGAAGCAACAATCTTATCGAGGATAACGGAACCTTCGAGACCAGCGTTTGCGGCGATTTGGCGAACGGGCTCTTCGAGGGCTTTGAGAACAATTGCCGCACCCGTCTTTTCGTCGCCCGAGAGACCGTCAACAACGGTTTTAACCGCGGGGATAGCGTTAACGAAGGCTGTGCCGCCGCCCGCAACAATACCTTCGGCAACTGCCGCCTTGGTCGCGGAGAGAGCATCTTCCATCCGGAGCTTCTTTTCTTTCATCTCGATTTCGGTCGCCGCGCCTACCTTGATTACGGCAACGCCGCCGGAGAGCTTCGCAAGGCGTTCTTGGAGCTTTTCGCGGTCGAAATCGGAGGTTGTGTCTTCAATTTGGTTCTTAATCTGAACTCTGCGGTCCTTGATTGCGCCCTTGTCGCCTGCGCCGTCAACGATTGTTGTGTTTTCTTTAGTTATCTTAACTTGTTTTGCGCGCCCGAGCTGGGAAACATCAGCCTCTTTAAGCTCAAGTCCTACTTCTTCGGAGATAACGGTTCCGCCGGTTAAGATTGCAATATCTTGGAGCATTTCTTTCCGCCTGTCGCCGAAACCGGGTGCCTTCACCGCCGCGCAAACGAATGTCCCGCGAAGCTTGTTTAGTATAAGTGTAGACAGTGCCTCGCCCTCAACGTCTTCTGCGATTATAACCATCTTCTTGCCGCTCTGAACGATTGTTTCAAGAAGGGGAAGAATTTCCTGTATGTTGGATATTTTCTTGTCGGTGATGAGTATAAACGGGTCGTCTAAAACCGCTTCCATCTTCTCGGTGTCTGTGCACATATAAGGTGTAATATAGCCGCGGTCGAACTGCATACCCTCAACAAGGTCGGTGTATGTCTCGGCGGTTTTCGATTCTTCAATTGTTATAACGCCGTCTGCGGAAACTTTTTCCATAGCCTCTGCGATAAGCTTCCCGACAACTTCGTCGCCGGAAGAAACGGTTGCAACGTGCGCAATGTCGGAAGTGCCGTTGATGGGGGTAGAATTCGACTTGATATTCTCAACAGCGGCAGCAGCAGCCTTCGCCATGCCCTTCTTGAGGATCATGGGGTTAGCCCCGGCGGCGAGGTTCTTCATCCCCTCGCGCACGAGCGCCTCGGCAAGAAGTGTCGCGGTTGTTGTTCCGTCGCCGGCAGCGTCGTTGGTTTTTGTCTCAACTTCTTTTATGAGCTGTGCGCCCATGTTCTCGAAAGCGTCTTCAAGCTCAATCTCTTTCGCAATTGTCACACCGTCGTTTGTGATAAGCGGCGAGCCGTATTTCTTGTCAAGAACAACATTCCGCCCCTTGGGACCGAGCGTAATTTTAACGGTATCGGCAAGCTTGTTGATGCCGTTTTGAAGTGATTCGCGGGCAACCGCCCCGTATATAATCTGTTTAGCCATTGTTAATTTCCCCCTTATTCTACTACCGCTAAGATGTCGCTCTGGCGAAGGATTGTGTATTCTTCACCGTCAATCTTAACTTCTGTGCCGGAATATTTTGAGATTAAAACCTTTTGCCCCTTTGTAACTTCCATCTTGACTTCTTTTCCGTCAACGATTCCGCCGGGTCCAACCTCAACGATTTCGGCAACCTGCGGCTTTTCTTTCGCGCCTGACGCGAGATAAATCCCGCTCTTTGTAGTCTCTGAAGTTTCGAGCATCTTTATGACAACACGGTCAGCAAGCGGCTTGATGTTCATATATCATCTCTCCTTAAAATAAAATCTTATTAATTTAGACTTGCTTGGCAAGTCGCGTATTTGACTTGTCAAATACTTAGCACTTAATAGTGTTGAGTGCTAATACAATTGTACCACAAATATAAAAATAGTCAATAGCAAAACATAAAAATCGTCATTTTGCACAAATTTTAACGTTTCCGCTTCCTGAAATTAAGCGATTCGGACAAAATAAAGGTTAAAAGCGCAAGAGCTAAAACGCAGTAGGGGAAGTATTTAAGCGGCAAAAGCCCAATCAGCGGCGGAAGAAGGGTCGAGCCGGTGTAGGCGAACGCCATCTGTAAGCCGATTGCCGATTGAGAGGCGGCAACGCCGAAACTCTCGGGGGTGCGATACATCATCGCGGGGTAAAAGGGTCCTGCCCCCGCCCCGACTAAGGCAACCCCGACTCCGGTTAAGATTTCACCGAAGGGGAGAATTACCATTATTATTCCCAAAATCGCGGCAATACAGCCGTACCGCGCAAGGTTTTTCATCCCGACCTTTTCGGACAAAAGCCCCGATATGAACCGCCCGCCCGTTATTCCCATGAAGAAGAGGGAGGAAAAGAACGCGCCGACTTCCGCCGTCCGCCCGTCAACCTCAATAACATAGCTTGGGACCCAAAGAATCATAGCCGCCTCATAACCGCAATAGCAGAGGAAGGCGATTACGCTCGTTTTTATGAGCGGCAATTTCAGTGTCTGCGAGTTCGTGAGCTTGACGCTGTTGTCACCGTCATGGAGAGCCTCGGGCTTGACAGGGACCTTCGCCCACATGGGGACTGAAAAGATTAAGATTATCGCAAGGGCAAGCTGCATAAAACCTATGGTGTAGTAGGTCTGCTGCCATGAGCCGCCGTTTGTGAGATATATTGACAGCGCAATCGGGCTTACCATGCACCCCACGCCCCAAAAGCAGTGTAAGAAGCTCATGTGCGAAGCCTTAAAGTGAAGGGCGACGTAATTATTTAAGCCCGCATCAACGCACCCCGCGCCTAAACCGAGTATGAACCCGACAATACACATATATACATAGGGTTGTGAAAATCCTGCCAAATTAAGGGGGAAAATCAGAAGGCTTACCGACGTGATAAAAACGCTTATGACGAGGACTTTGCCCGTTCCCAATTTGTGGATAATTTGAGTCGCAAGGAGGCTTGAAAGAATCGTCGCGCCGGAGGTTACCATTGAATATATTCCGCCCATTTCCTGTGAGAGGTTAACTTCACCGCGGATTATAGGCCAAGCCGCGCCGAAAAGCCCGTCGGGAAGCCCGAGGCTTATAAATGCAAAATAGATGAGAACCAAAAGAATTACAACCATAAAAAACTCCGAAAAAGCAATACACTTTTATTATACAATACTAATTGTGAATAAATCTATGTACCTTACGTAAAAATAAGGTTAGACGGCAAAAAATATATATTGACTTTTTCGCGCTTTCGTGGTATTATTATATATAATCATAATTGTTTGGCTTTTTGTCAGTCAGGGAGGATATTGTGTCAAAATTAACATTTCAAAATTTCGGTAACACAGCCGAAAACCCGTTTTATCGGGCAGAACTTGAATCTGTGCTTAAGGACCCTACCGTAAGAAACTATCTTGACGGAATATTCAACATGGTGCGAAACATTGTCGGACATACGACCGCAATGGACGACTTTATATTATCCGAAATTAATAAAGACAACCCCGATTTTGAAAAGATTAAGAAAATATTGCTCGAAAATGAAACAAGGCTCATGGGCTATCTCGGGAGTATAACCGATGCCCACCATCTTCTTTCCGCGCTCGATAACCCCGACAGGGGCGGCTCTATAGACGTCTCGGAAACGCTTTCCGAGATTGCCGAAAAATTCTCGCGCGTTTTTAACAGAAATATTGAAGTTTACAGCACAATCGAAAAGAGCATCTTCGCCGAAATCGACAAAGTTTCTTTTGAAATAGCCGTTTCCGACTTTGTAGAGCACCTTATAATGAATGAAAATCCCCCCGCGAAGATTGATATTTCGCTTACGCTGCTGTCCCGCGACCGCGCAAAACTCACCGTAAAATCAGCCCCGGGCGGGCGGTATACGATTCCGCCGCGCACCGAAACCGAAGCCGCCGTTCATACCGCCGACTTCGTCGGGATTTTTAT
>JAISGY010000008.1 GCA_031262835.1 Ruminococcus sp. | reverse complement strand
ATATTTACATAGGAGGATTCTCACATGAACGAAAAATATAACTGCTTCAAAGAGGCAGTTTGCGTTGAAGTTCAACGGGTCTTTGACAGCTGTACAGACCGCGACTGCATAAGCGACCTTCCCGTTACGCTGTCGCATTGTACCCCCGAAATTACAGACGACCTTACGATTGTCAGAGGCAAATGTGTCGAAATCGAAGATGTGTGTCTATCCGTCAATTCACTCCCCTTCAAAGAAGGTTACTACAGCGTTGACATAACCTTTAAGTTTAAAATCGTTGCAGAAGCGTACAACCAAATCACGGCTTGCGCTAACAAGGGCTGCGGCACAACTCTTTGCGGTACTGCTATCTGGAGCAAAAAGGCAATTCTTTACGGTTCGGAAGGCACCTCCAAGGTCTATTCCTCAACTGATACAAGACTTCCCGACAGCTTCACAGACTGCGGCTGCAACAAGCAAGAGTATTGCGAAAAGGCTTGCACCTGCGGCAACGGCAACCCCACAGCTCCGAAAGCTACCCTCAATGTGGTTGACCCGATTCTACTTGACGCGAAATTCGTTTGCGTTCCCCCGAATGCTCCCGATCCCGCTGTTTGCGGTTCAGATTACATAGGCTGTAACTGCGGTTGCGGCTGCAACACAGGTTGCGGATGCAACACCTGCAATACCTGCAACACAGGCTGCAACACAGGCTGCAACACCGGTTGCAACACCGGCTGCAACACCGGCTGCAAACCCTATAAGAGAATGTTATACGTAACCCTCGGTCTCTTCTCGATAATTTCTCTTTCGCGCCCCGTTTCCATCATAGTTCCCGCTTACGATTACTGCATTCCCTGCAAGGATTGCTCACCCTCCGCTGTCGGTATGGCTGAGTCTCCCTGCGAAGTTTTCGGCGGCTTACAGTTCCCCGTTTCGGCTTTCTATCCTCAACCCGAAAAGGACGCCGCTTCACCCTTTAACTGCGGCTGTGACTGCGGTTGCAATTAACCTAAGTAAACTTTCTGTACCAAACAAATCTCTGCTTGCTTTATATCTTCCGATATATGCCCTCCTTCTTTTGAAGGGGGGCTTGACTTATTCCTTCTTTTGCTTTATAATATAACCTGAGGTAAAATTTATGAAGATAACTTTGCGATGGTTCGGCAGCAACTTTGATACCATTCCGCTTTGGAAGATAAGGCAGATTCCCGGCGTTTCGGGCGTTATCTCGACGCTTTACGATGTCCCCGCCGGGGAAATATGGGAAAAAGAACGTACATCCGCGCTTGTTAACGAGATTAACGAATCGGGGCTTGAACTTTCCGGTATTGAATCGGTTAACGTTCATGACGCAATAAAAGCCGGCACTCATGAGCGAGACAGGTTTATCGAAAATTACATAAAGACGCTTGAACACCTCGGCGAGGCGGGGATAAACCTTGTCTGCTATAACTTCATGCCGGTTTTCGACTGGACAAGAACGGAGCTGGCAAGAGTCCGCCCGGACGGCTCGACCGTTCTTGCCTACAATCAACAGGCGGTTGACGCGCTGACCCCGGAAAAAATGTTCGCTTCCCTCGACAGCGAATTTGTCCTTCCGGGTTGGGAACCAGAGCGTATGGAGAACATAAAATCGCTCTTTGAAACTTATCGCGATATAACGCCGGAGAAGCTTTTTGAAAACCTTGTTTACTTTCTTAAGGCTTTGATGCCGGTCTGCAATAAATATGACATCAAGATGGCTGTTCACCCCGACGACCCGGCTTGGTCTGTATTCGGTTTGCCGCGGATTATTACCGGTCTTGACGGGATAAAACGGCTGATGAACGCCGTTGACGATGTTCATAACGGCGTAACATTCTGCTCCGGCTCGTACGGGACAAACCCTTCAAACAACCTCCCCGAGATGATAAGGGCTCTGCCCGGGCGTATTCATTTTGCTCATGTACGGAACTTGAAGTTCAACTTCCCCGGGGATTTTGAGGAAGCTTCGCATCTGTCTTCCGACGGTTCGTTCGATATGTATGCCATAATTAAGGCACTTTTCGACATTGGTTTTAACGGTCCTATCCGCCCCGACCACGGGCGTATGATTTGGGGAGAAGCGGCAATGCCGGGGTATGGTTTATACGACAGGGCTTTGGGTGCTGCTTATATTAACGGGCTTCTTGAGGCTATTTCAAAAGAGAAGTAATATACTTAGCAGTTTTACGGTATAATTATTAAAAAGGGAGAAAGTTATGTGCGGAATAGTCGGATTCACGGGGCAAAAACCCTGCGTTGATATTTTAATTGAATCGCTGCGGCGTCTTGAATACAGGGGTTATGACTCCGCCGGGATTGCCGTTTTCGAGAACGGTACTATAAGAACGGCGAAGGCAAAGGGGAAGATTAACGAGGGGCTTGTTCCGCTCATTAATCGCGGTGCGGATGACCTTCACACCACCGATTTTTCTCATCAGACCTGCGGAATCGGGCACACGCGCTGGGCTACGCACGGCGAACCCTCCGACGTTAACTCCCACCCTATCGGGAACGGGAGGGTTTGTATTGTCCACAACGGTATTATTGAAAATTATCGCGAAATAAAGGAATTCCTTATCGGTGCGGGTTATTCTTTCGAGTCGGAGACGGACACAGAGACGGTTGTTAAGCTTCTTGACTACTATTATGACGGCGACCCGATTGAGGCTATCATTAAAGTCTGTGCTGAGATCAAAGGGGCGTACGCGCTCGGAATTCTATTCCGGGGCTTCCCCGATACAATCTACGCGGTAAAAAAAGAAAGCCCGCTGATTGTCGGGAAGGGCAATGATGAAATACCCGGGAATTTTATCGCATCGGACGTTGCGGCGATAATGGAATACACGAAGGACTATTACCTTCTTGAGGCGGGCGAAATTGCGATAATACGCCCGGATTCCGTTAACTTCCTCGACATTCACCGCCGCCCCTTACACAAGGAACTGCGTACCGTCGACTGGGATATTTCCGCCGCGAAAAAGGGCGGCTATGAGCACTTCATGCTAAAAGAGATTCACGAACAGCCCTCGGTTTTAGCATCTTCAATGGCGGTTAGGATTAAGAACGGTCTGCCCGATTTTTCGGAATGTGGGCTGACTCGCGAGAAGATAAATTCTTACAGCCGCTTCTTCATAGTCGGCTGCGGTTCGGCTATGCACGCGGGGATTGTCGGGAAAAACCTGCTTGAGGGGCTCGGGAGGGTTCCTGTTACCGTTGATATTGCGTCGGAATGGCGGTATAACGACCCGTTACTCGATGAACACGACCTTTGCATTGTTATTTCGCAATCCGGGGAGACCGCCGACACCCTCGCCGCGCTTAAACTCGCGAAGGAGCGCGGCGCAGACACCCTCGCTGTCGTTAATGTCGTCGGCTCGACTATTGCAAGGGCTGCCGATATGGTTATCTACATGAGCGCGGGTCCTGAAATTTCCGTCTGTTCGACGAAGGCTTACGCCGTTCAGGTTGAGATGATGTATCTTATTGCGTTTGCCGTAACGCTTGCTAAGGGGAAGATAACGGAAGAAAAATGCAGGGAATATATTGCAAAGTTGCAAAAATTGCCGGAGCTTGTCTCACAACTTCTTGAAGACAAGACCGACTACCAGTACGCCGCGTCACATATAATGAATGCGGAGAGCCTTCTTTATATCGGGCGGGGGCTCGACTACGCGCTTTCCATGGAGGGTTCGCTTAAGCTTAAAGAGATATCTTATATCCACAGTGAGAGCTACGCGGCGGGCGAACTCAAGCACGGGACAATTTCGCTGATAACCGAGGACACGCCGGTAATTGCGGTTGCGACGCAGACTGCCCTCATTGACAAGACAGTTTCTAACATAAAAGAGGTTAAGGCGAGAGGCGCGAAGGTTGTTCTTGTAACCCGCGAAACGCAAAAGATTGACGAAAAGGCTTACGACATTCGCGTAAACCTCCCGGAAGCGGCTGACATTTTTATGCCTATAATTACCTGCGTTCCGCTTCAGCTAATCGCCTACTACACGGCAGTGCAGCGCGGAACCGATGTTGATATGCCGAGGAATTTGGCAAAATCTGTAACGGTTGAGTAAATTTAAGCGGGGAAGCAAATCTGCTCCCCCGCTTTTGTTATTAACCTTTTACAAAAGACTGGCAGTCAACACATTCGGGAACCTTCGGGTTCGCTTCGTGTGTGCCTATCTCAACGGCTTCGAGTGTACAGTAGTTGTCTGACTGGGTGTTATATTTGCAACCGCTTACGGTGCAGTGAATACAGGTATTCTTCGCCATTTTAATACACCTTCAATTTTTATTTTCGGGGTATGGTTATATTTTATGCCGTACCGCTTGTTTTACTCTTAATAATTTTTTACATAGAAATTTCACAAAATAATAAAGATTTATTTCCGCAAATAGGGTATAATAAAGATACGCGTTTTAACAGATAAAAATATAAGGGGTAAATTTATGTCAAGACTTGTTTCGGCAAAGGAAATGCTATCACAGGCGGCGGCGGGAAAATACGCCGTTGCACAGATAAACATCAACAACTTGGAATGGACAAAAGCGGCGGTTATAACCGCAAACGAGCTTCGCTCACCGATAATCCTCGGCGTTTCGGAAGGCGCGGGGAAGTACATGACCGGGTTTAAGACGGTTGCGGCGATGACGTCTACCATGCTTGACGAGCTGAATATAACCGTTCCCGTCGCGCTTCATCTTGACCACGGAACATATGAGGGTGCGAAAAAATGCATCGAGTCGGGCTTTTCAAGCGTAATGTTCGACGGTTCGCACTACCCCATCGACGAGAATGTCGAGAAGACAAAAGAGCTTGTTGCAATCTGCAACGCGAAGGGCTTGTCAATTGAGGCGGAAGTCGGCTCAATCGGCGGCGAAGAGGACGGCGTTATCGGCGCGGGCGAATGTGCAGACCCGGACGAATGCAAACGCATTGCAGACCTCGGCGTAACAATGCTTGCGGCAGGTATCGGCAACATTCACGGCGCGTACCCTGCGGATTGGCCGGGCTTGTCTTTCGAGACACTTGCGGCGGTTAAAGAGAAGGTAGGCAATATGCCCCTCGTTCTCCACGGCGGCACGGGAATCCCCGACGAAATGATTAAACACGCAATCTCCCTCGGAGTTGCAAAGATAAATGTTAACACAGAGTGTCAATGGGCGTTCCAGAAGGCAACAAGGGCTTACATTGAGGCAGGGAAAGACTTAGAAGGCAAAGGCTTCGACCCCCGCAAACTCTTGGCTCCCGGCTATGAAGCAATTAAGGCTACAGTCAAGGAAAAACTTGAGATGTTCGGCTCGGTAGGCAAGGCGTAAAACCCGCGTAAAACAGAATAAAACTTTCCCTAATGGTGAAGCCGGTGTAAGCCGCCTGAGCCGGAAGCGAAACACTGGCACTTTACGTGCTTAATATAAGTGTTGCACTTTGGGATAATAACCAAAGTGCATTTATTTTTAGGAGGACTTTCATAATGAAAACAAAGATCTATTGGATTGCAAAAACAGCGGTGTTTATCGCTCTGCTCGTTGCCTTACAAGCACTTACAAAACCTGCCGGAATACTCTTAACCGGCTCCGTTGTCAATCTTGTTCTCATCCTGTCGGTTGTGCTCGGCGGTTTTGGTACAGGGCTTTCGGTTGCGATAATTTCGCCGCTTATGGCGGCACTGCTCGGCATTGCGCCTAACTGGGGGCTTGTGCCGTTTATCGCGCTGGGGAATATCGCGATTGTCGCCGTTTGGTTTATCTTAACAAAAGTTAAACTCAAGCCGCTTCTCACTTATATTGTCGCGGCGGTTGTCGGGGCGGCTGTGAAATTCGGGGTGCTCTGGGTTTCGGTTGTGCAAGTCGGCGTGCCGCTTATATTAAAACTCCCCGAAAAGCAAGCTGTCGCTATCTCTGCACAGTTCGGCATTAATCAGCTTTTCACTGCCCTAATCGGCGGTGCGGTGGCTTGTATAATTTTACCTTTACTTGTCAAGACTATTGGCAACATGGAAAAACGCGCCGGCTTTGTTAAAACTGCTTAAGAGGTAAAATTTTATGGAATCGAAACTTGCATTAATCGGAATTATAGTCACCGACTGGGACGTAACGCCCGCCCTAAACGCAATCCTTCACGAATACGCTCTCTACATCATCGGGAGAATGGGGATACCCTATAAATCCCGAAACCGCAACATCATAAGCGTTGCAATAGACGCTCCGCCCGACATCGCAAACACCCTCGCCGGAAAAATCGGGCGGCTTGAGGGGCTTACTGCTAAGATGCTTACGGCGAAAGACTGATTACATTTTGAGCGTACTTTATATAGTGCGCTCTTTTTTTGCATAATTCCCCCCGAGCTTTCATATTCCCTTGTCAAATTAACCAACAACAAGGATTTTCGGGGAGAATTTTATGTTTATTAGTCACATTTTGCAAGTTTTGAAAATAAAATTGCAAAAAAGGCTTGACAAGAGCGTTTTTATATGTTAAAATAAGTTGATTGAAAATTATCTCAAAGGGGAATTACTGATGTTACAAAAAGAAGGAGCGGTGAGGATACCGTCCGGGTGCGCTATTACCGGTTTTATAAGCCGTGACGGGCGGCGCATAACGGGTGCCGACGCGATAAAATCCATCGCCGTAATGCACGATCGCTCGAACGGCTTGGGCGGCGGTTTCGCCGGTTATGGGATCTACCCCGAATATAAAGAGCTCTATGCTTTCCACCTGTTTTTTGACAATAACTCCGCACGTGTCGAGACGGAGACGTTTCTCAACGAGCATTTCGATATAGTAAACCTCTCGCGTATCCCCACGCGTCAGGTTAAGAGCATCACGAACGAGCCGCTTATATGGCGTTATTTCGTCAACCCGCTGCCGACGCGCCTTGCCGCTTCACAGCTTGACGAAACCGAATTCGTTACAAAATGCGTAATCAACATCAATACAACTATAAACGGCGCGTACGTCTTCTCTTCGGGGAAGAACATGGGCGTGTTTAAGGCGGTCGGCTTCCCGGAAGACGTCGGGAAATTCTATCGGCTCGACGACTACGCGGGCTATTCATGGACAGCCCACGGCCGCTATCCCACAAACACTCCGGGCTGGTGGGGCGGGGCGCACCCCTTCGCGCTCCTTGACTATACAATTGTCCACAACGGTGAAATTTCAAGCTACGACGCTAACCGCCGCTACATCGAAATGTTCGGCTATAAATGTACGCTTTTAACCGACACCGAAGTTATAACCTACATCTTCGACTTCTTACACCGCCGCCGCAACCTCTCCCTAACGGAGATTGCGGACGTTATCGCGTCCCCGTTCTGGACAACCATCGACGCGAAACCGGCTGCGGAACGCGAGCGGCTTTATTACCTCAGAAACACTTTTGCAAGTTTATTAATAACAGGACCGTTTTCGATTATCCTCGGTTATTCCGGCGGGCTTATGGCACTTAACGACAGGCTCAAGCTCCGTTCAATGGTTACAGCCGAAAAGGGCGATATGTTTTATATCGCTTCGGAAGAATGTGCAATCCGCGAAATCTGCCCGGACGCAACCGGCGTTCGAGCACCCCGCGGCGGCGAAGCGGTAATCGCCGAACTTAACGAGGAGGGCAGAAGAAAATGTCTGTAAACTATATCCCATCGACGTTTGCTGTCCTGCGAGATACTGATAGGTGTATTAAATGCCGCGCCTGTGAGCGTCAATGTTCAAACGAAGTACATTACTACGACGCCGATTTCGACAAGATGTTTGTGCACGAAGAGCAATGCGTTGACTGCCAGCGCTGCGTTACAATCTGCCCGACGAAAGCACTTGCTATTATCGAAAACCCGAACAGTTTCCGCAAGGCTTCTAACTATTCCCAACAGCTTATCCTCGAAAACTACCGTCAGGCTTCTACCGGCGCGGTGCTCCTCTCTTCAATGGGCAACCCGCAGGACTTCCCCGTATATTGGGACAAGATGCTTATAAACGCTTCGCAGGTTACGAACCCCTCGATTGACCCGCTTCGCGAGCCGATGGAGACAAAAGTGTTCCTCGGCAAGAAGCACACCCACCTCAACCGCAACCCCGACGGCACAATCGATATGACCGAACAGAGCCCACAGCTTGAAATAAAATACCCGATAATGTTTTCGGCAATGAGTTACGGCTCAATTTCTTATAACGCCCATGAGTCGCTTGCAAGAGCGGCAACGGAACTCGGTACTTTTTACAACACCGGCGAGGGCGGGCTTCATCAGGACTTTTACCAATATAAGACAAACACAATCGTACAGGTTGCGTCGGGGCGTTTCGGTGTG
>JAISGY010000071.1 GCA_031262835.1 Ruminococcus sp. | reverse complement strand
CTCTCATATTAAGCTCCGTTCTGATTTCTTTTTAAATAGGAATAAACGTACCGTTTTATTATAATATATATATATTAACAAAATTCTTATAAAATATTAACTAAAATATTTTGTAATATTGTGAAAAAATATCGGAGAAATTTGCATAATGTTTGTGCAATATTTTCCTTAGTTTTTTTAACGCATAAAACCTCCGTCAGCGTACCGTGCTGACGAAGGTTTCCACATCGAAATCAATATATATTATGAAGTAGCTCTGATTTATGTTACGCTTAAAGCATCCTCCGCACTTGCTTCCTCCGCAACCGTCTCCCCCGCAGCCCCTTCCTCCGCAGCCCTCGGCTTTAAGACACCCCTGCTGGCACGAGGTTTGATGAAGACGAGTTTTTGGATACGGGTTTCTTCTTCAGTGTAGTTTTTAACGCCGATAAGCCTGTATCCGGTGATGCCGATTTTGCGTGCGTAGCGATGAGCACCGCTGATAGTAAGGAATTTCCGTGCTATGTTAATGTCATGAACTACTGTTAGATTTTTGTAGACATAACAATTTTGCCCGACTGCCAAAACGTAATAATCGATTACATCAGGCACTTCGTATAGAATGTTATAATCCATGAGTTACAATTCCTTGTTCGATAAAATGTTAAAATCAGACCATATTAAGCAACAAAGCGTCTATCAAACGATCAGCTCGGTCGGTTTTTTCCCAAGCAACGCCGAGGTCTTCGCGTCCCATATGCCCGTAAGCGGCAAGCTGGCGGTATTGGGGCTTGCGAAGGTTAAGCGTTTCAATAATCGCCGCAGGACGAAGGTCGAAAACTTCATTAACCGCATCCGCAATCTTTTCATCGGTATATTTTCCCGTTCCGAAGGTGTCAACCATTACCGAAACGGGGTGCGCAACGCCGATAGCGTAGGCAATTTGCACTTCGCATTTGCTCGCAAGACCGGCAGCAACGATATTTTTCGCAACATATCTTGCCGCGTATGCCGCGCTTCGGTCAACCTTCGTCGGGTCTTTCCCGGAAAAGGCACCGCCGCCGTGACGTGCGTAACCGCCGTATGTATCGACGATAATTTTCCGCCCGGTAAGACCGCTGTCGCCTTGGGGACCGCCTATTACGAAACGCCCGGTAGGATTAATGAAAATCTTTGTGTCAACCATCATCTCTTTAGGAGCAACGGCGTTAATTACCTTCTCGGTTAAGTCTGTGCGGATTTTTTCGAGGGAAACTTCTGCGGCGTGTTGGCTTGAAATAACGATTGTGTCGATTCTGACGGGTTTTCCGTTCTCATATTCGACGGTTACTTGGGTTTTTCCGTCCGGGCGAAGATAGGGAAGCGTTCCGTTCTTGCGAACTTCGGACAGCTTTTTCGCAAGTTTATGCGCAAGAGAAATCGGAAGCGGCATGAGCTCCGGCGTTTCGTCACAGGCATAACCGAACATCATGCCTTGGTCGCCTGCACCGGTCTCGAATTTATTATCGTCCTCACCGGTCTTAACTTCGAGTGCCTCGTCAACCCCCATCGCAATATCGGGGGATTGCTCGTCAATCGACTGAATAACCGCACAGGTGTGACCGTCGAAGCCGAATTTCGCCCTGTCGTAACCGATATCAACGACAACCTGACGAACAATCTTTGTTATATCGCAAAAACATTTCGTCGTAATTTCGCCCATGCAAAGCACCATTCCCGTAGTCACACAGGTTTCGCAGGCGACACGCCCGTTCGGGTCTTCCTTAAGTATCTCGTCAAGAACGGCGTCGGAAATCTGATCGCATATCTTATCGGGATGTCCTTCGGTAACCGACTCGGATGTAAAAAGCATTTTAGACATTTTTTTATAAATTCCCCTTTTATTATGTATAGTTTTATTTTAGCATAACAGAAACGAAATGTCAAGACTTTTTTCAAAATACGTTAAAAAACCGAAGCCGCCTGAAGATTTTCAGACGGTTTCACGGTTTTATTCACCCTTAATGTCATTTATAAGGTCAATTATGAAGAAACGAGCCTCGTATTTTTGGGGATTCGTTAAGATGTCTTCCTCCGACTCGTCAAGGACACCGTTGAAGACTTCGATAGGCTCGTCCGCCGCAACAGCCGGAATACAGAGCGGCGGGAACATTACACACCACCAATTCTTACCTTCTGCCTCGCCGATTGTGATACGGATTGCCTCGTATTCCCCCGCCGGCATCGTTATATCGCCGTACACCCGTGTGTCAAACTGCATTTTCGTAAGCTCTGCGCTGACGGGATAATTGTAACCGCTCCTTTTAACCGTCTCTGCCGCTATCCGCTCAATCTCGGGCAGAGCGGCGGCGGCGGCGGCTTTCGCGGCGTTAATGTCGGTGCTCTGTTCAAAAATATAGGATGTTTCCTTAAGTATTTCGTCACGAACCTTAAGCTTTAATTCCTGATCACTAAGCGAATCGGAGTTTGCCAAGATATGAAGTCTTAAAACATTGTCGGTAATGCCTTTATAATCAGCCGCAAAGGAGGTTATTCCGGTAACTAAGATTGTTATTATAATCCCAAAAGCCGCCGCCGCTTCAAATAATATAATACTTTTTGATTTCATGTAAAAATCCTTTCCGTAATGCGTTACAGAAAGGATTAACCAAATTTTATTAAATTATACACCGAAAATATGTAAAATTTTTATTTTCCTTCAAGAAAATAAGAAGCTTCCATATCGGCAACGGAAAGAGCAAGCGCAAGGGGGAACTGTTCGAGAGCCGAACCGATACTGTTTTTGTCCTCAATCCCAGAAAAGCCCATGTGATAACGTATTGCGAAGGATTCCATCCTTGAAAGACGCATAAAACCCGATACTATATAAACGGATTTTTCGCCGTGTCCGTAGGGGAGCTTGTCGTCAATTGCGAAATAGTCGTATTCCTCCCATTGACCGTACTCGTTTTTGCGATTGCGGCGTTCTGTCTTGTAGAAATTAACCTTGCAGACGTCGTGAAGGAGGGCGGTTATTGCAATTGATTCCTCGGTATAATTCATGCCGTAAACCTTTTTCGTCCGCTCGCGTGCAAGGTAATCTTTAAGGCAGTGGTAAACGTTAAGGCTGTGGCGGCAGAGTCCGCCCTCATATGCGCCGTGGTATCTCGTCGAGGCGGGCGCGGTGAAAAAATCGCTTTGATCGGAGGAAAGATACTCAAGCATCTGTTCAGAGCCGGAACGGGTTATATTGTCGCTGAATATTTTTATAAATTCTTCTTTGTCAGTCACTGAAAAACCTCCGCTAAAGTTATTTGAACGTGTTATTAAAGCACCTTGTCAAGCACTGCAATTAATTTGTTATAGTAATCAAAAAGGGTAACAAGATGCGCCTTTAAGTCACCGGCGTCGGCAGAACCGTTTCGGGTCGCTTCGCTTATATAAGAGGACTCGTTATAAACATCGGTCAGCCCCAAGTTCCCCGCAACACCCTTAACGGTATGCGCGTAGTGGAAAATCTTCTCGCACTGCTCCGAAGTGAAGCTGTCACTGCCCTCGATGGTGTCTTTAAGAGAGATAATGTTTGTGTCCTCACGGAATTTCCGTAAAAACTTCTTGTACATTTCCTCCTTGTTAAGCATCCTCGAAAGGGCGGACTTAACGTCAACACCGACCTCCGTCAATGCGGAAATGAATTCACTTTGCATCTTACATTACTCCTATCTGTTATTTATTGGAACAATTCGTCAGCTATCGCTAAAGCCTTCGCGTTATCGGCGGAGGCAATAAATATAACGTAATTCCCCTTCTTTTCGAGAACAGCCGAGTCGAGCTTATACATCTCATCGGGCGTGTAGTCAATAAAGGTTTTTACCATTGCGTCATAGCGGGCGGAAACCGCTTCAAAACCGCTTTCCGCTTTAGCCGCATCCTTAAACTTTATAACTGCAATTTCGTCGGGATAAGCCCCCGAGCCGCAGACGTAAACAGACATCTCCGCAACCGACGAGGTATCTAAATCGGTGTAGTATGCACCGATATTTTCAAGAGTTTTTTCGGACGGCGAAGAAAGTTCAACCACCGACATAACCGCCGCTGTAACATCAGCGGGCGCAGGCTCGACAACCGTCTCTTCCTTAGCACCGCAAGCCGTAAGGCAAAGTATTACGGCAAAAATCACGCCGACTATCTTAATTTTACTCATTGCCGTTATCCCCGTCTTCTACATATTCCTCAAGCATTGAAAGGACCTTCGTGTATGCCGCGCCTTTAAGGTGCAGACCGTCATTTTCGGCGTACTCGGTTTTTGAATAACCGTTCTCGTCCGAAAGTTCGGTAAAGATATCGAAATAATCAACTTCGCTGTCTTCTGCGAGCGTTTTCAGAGCTTCGTTGTAGGCGGTTATTATCTCCAACGTTTCCGGTTTCTCGTCGGAATGTTTCTTTGTAACGGGTGTGATTGACAGGACTATTATTCTTGAATCGGGAAGAAGGTCTCGGATTTCGCCGATAAATTTCCCGTAATCCGCAATCATAGTATCGGTTGAAAGGTATGCAAGACCGTTTGTCCCGAGCATTATACAGATTACCTCCGGCTTAGCGACGGCAAGCTTTTGGTAAACGGTTGTGCCGTTCACGTCAGAGGTACGAACGCTTGAGGGGCTAAAACCAATCTTTGCGAAAACGTTCGTCGAATCGAGGAAATTATAGCCATAGAGCCCGGTGAAGATTGAATCGCCTATAAAAAGCCAGTTTGAGAAATACTCTTTGTTATAATCAGCGGCTGCTGCGGTTACCGCAGCGGTTGTTGCCGCTGTAGTCGTTGCCGTCGTTGCCTCTGCCGTCGTTGTTTCGGCTGTTTCGGTTGTTTCGGCTGCTGTTTGAGCGGTTGTAGTGGACAACACCTCCGCCGGTGCAGTTGGTTCGGTAAACGGGTCTGCCGGGTCGGTCATTGTTGTGAGAGCCGGCGCCGCAGTCATATCGCCGACAAAGGGCGGCTCGGTGTATTCTTTCGCCGGAGGTTCTTCGGTAATGTTCTTCGCAATAGCAATTATTGACAATACTAAACAAACAACGATGCAGATTCCGATTAGGATTGATAAGAGATTATTAACAATTTTTGACGAAGGGATTTTTCGGTTTCCATTTTTTTGCAAATGCGCGACCCCCGAGGTAATTTAAGGATAGTTTTTAGTAAAATAAAACTGTGCAGTATAATTATATAATAAAAAAAACGAAAAATCAAGTCTTTTTGAAAAATTTTTCACCATATATTTTATAAAACAACTTGATTTATTATAATTACTATGATATAATACAAATATAAAACCATCACGGAGGTAAATAATGGACAACGAGCAAGATAATAACGTTTTACAAACCTCGGATACCGAGCCTGCCGATACAAATCCGCTGTTAGACGAAACAAACCCGCTGTTAACCGAGCCTATCGAAACGGAGTCTCCGTTCCCCGACCCGACAGCCGCAAGTTCGCCGTTCCCCGACCCGACCGTATCGCCCGACAACAATATAGACTACGTTGCTCCCCCGCAGTCGAGCTATGCAGTCCCCCCCGACGTTGCCCACACTCCCCCGCCGAAGTCAAACTTTGCCGAATCCCAAACAGGTTACGCGCAATCGCAAGGTTACGGACAGCAGCAGGGCTACCCGCAACAGCAGGGTTACCCCGGGCAGCAAGGTTACCCGCAACAGCAAAGCTACCCGCAACAGCAGGGCTACCCTCAACAGCAAGGTTACTCAGGGCAGCAAGGATATCCACAACAGCAAGGCTACGTACAGCCGCCGCAAAACTACGCATACGGCGGACCATATCGTTCATACCCCACAGGGCTCGCGACAGCTTCTCTCGTAATGGGGATATGTTCAATGGTTTTCTTGCTCTTAATTATGCTTATCCCGATTCCGCTGGGAATTGTGCCGATACTCGGACTGATATTCGGTATAATTTACAAGACGAAAAAATATCCTGTTTCAAAAGGCGCGTCAACCGCCGGAATTATACTTAACTCCCTCGCTATCTTTATTTCAGTTTTGATATTCGCAATCGGTCTATTCGCAATGGTCGAGTTTTTCAACAACCCGGATTATTATTCGGAAAATTATCCTGAAGAGTATTCACAGTTTGAACAGTATTTCGAGCAATACGAGGACATTTACGACAATTTTTAATCATTAGGGGGGGCAGTAAAGCTCCCCCTTTTTAACTTACATCAGCAAGGTCAAGGTATCTGTAACCGTTTTCGGAGATGTAGTCCTTCCGCCCCTGTAGGTTATCCCCAAGGAGCATATCGAACATCCACGACGTGTCCTCCGTGTCAGCCGGCAAAACGCGTATGAGCCTTCGCGTTAAAGGGTTCATCGTCGTCAGCGACATCATATCCGCATCGTTTTCGCCGAGACCTTTTGAACGGTCAAGCTTATATTTTTTATCGCCGATTGTCTTAATAATATCGGCTTTTTCCTTTTCGGAATAGGCGAAATACGTCTTGTCCTTCGTCGTAATTTCAAAGAGCGGGGACTCCGCGATATAGACGTAGCCTTCGTTTATAAGCGTCGGCGTAAGCTTATAGAGCATCGTTAAAATCTGTGTGCGGATATGAAAACCGTCAACATCGGCATCGGTACAGATTATTATTTTGTTCCATTTTAAATTGTCAAGGTTAAAACTCGAAATATCCTTGTTGCTCTTCGCGGAAACTTCAACCCCGCAGCCTAAAACTTTAAGCAGGTCGGTAATAATTTCACTCTTAAAAATCCGCGCATAGTCGGCTTTAAGGCAGTTAAGAATCTTTCCGCGGACCGGGATAATCGCTTGAAATTCGGCGTTGCGGGCGGTTTTACAGCTCCCTAACGCAGAGTCGCCCTCGACAATATAAATCTCGCGGCGGGAGAGGTCCTTCGTCCGGCAATCCACGAATTTTTCAACCATATTCGAGAGGTCAATATTCCCGGCAAGCTTCTTTTTAAGGTTTAACCGCGTCTTTTCAGCACTCTCTCTGCTTCGCTTATTGAGCATAATCTGTTCGCAAATCCGAAGCGCGAAATCGGGATTTTCGATAAAATAAACCTCAAGTTGATGTCTTAGAAATTCGGTCATTGCCTCATAAATAAAGCGGTTATTTATCGCCTTTTTGGTTTGATTTTCGTAAGAAGTCAGGGTCGAAAAGCCTGAATAGATGAAGATTAAACATTCCTCAACGTCCGCAAACGTAATCTTAGACTCGTTTTTAAGGTACTTATTATTCTGCTTCATGTAGCTGTCGATTTGATAGACAAAGGCGTTTTTAACCGCCTTGTCGGGGCTTCCGCCATGCTCTAAAAAGCTCGAATTATGGTAGTATTCAAGCCGCTTCGTCTTGTTTGAAAAAGCAAAAGCACAGGTTATCTTTACCCTGTAGTCGTCCTTGTCCTCGCGGTCGCGCCCTTTGCGTTCGCACTCAATGTAATGCGGCGGCGTGAGGAAACTTTCCCCCGCAATTTCCGCAATATAATCCTTAATTCCGTTTTCATAAAGGAACTCGGTCTTCTCGAATTCTCCGTCTTCATTTTCAAATGAAAATTCAAAGCGAATCCCGCTGTTAACAATCGCCTGTTTCTTTATAATCTCCTCGAAATATCCGCGCTCGATTTCAATGTCGGTGAAGACTTCAAGGTCGGATTTCCAGCGTGTAATCGTCCCCGTACGTGATTTTTTATACGGCTTTTTACTAAGACCTCCGACGTTTTCGCCGTGTTCAAAATGAAGTGAAAATTCATAGCCGTCACGATAAACGGTAACGTCCATATATTCCGCCGAATACTGTGTGGCACACGCTCCGAGACCGTTAAGTCCGAGCGAAAAATCGTACTGCCCATCGGCGTTGTTGTCGAATTTCCCGCCGGCGTAAAGTTCGCAATAAATGAGCTCCCAGTTATAGCGGTTTTCATGCTCGTTAAAGTCAACCGGGCAGCCTCTCGCGAAGTCCTCAACCTCAATTGAGCAGTCGTTAAAGCGGGTAATTTTTATCAGGTTTCCATGTCCGCCGCGTGCCTCATCGATTGAATTTGAAAGCACCTCGAAGAAGGCGTGTTTCGCGCCCTCAATTCCGTCTGAGCCGAAGATTACGGCAGGGCGTTTTCTAACCCTGTCCGCTCCTTTTAACATCTTAATTGATTCGTTTGAATACTCTTTTCGCTTCGCCAAAATTAATCTTCCTCTTCTATTTCAATAAAAACCGCCGCAACCCAACCGCCGCTTTCACGCTCTTCAATTTGCTTATAACCCGCCGTTTTCATCGCGGTATAAACTTCGTCGGCGCGCTCTTTTATAATCCCGGAAAGAATCACAACGCCGCCTTTTTTAAGAAATTCCGCGAAAATTCCCGACATTGCAATAATTACATCGGCGACAATGTTAACGGTTATAATATCGTAATCGCCCTTTAATCTGTCAGCAAAATCCTCATCTGTAATAATATTTCCGCAATGCAGAGTAAATTTGCTTATCTTGTTTTTCGCGAAATTTTCTCCGGCAGTCTTAACGGAGTTTTCTTCAACATCAACGCCGCAAACCTCGCTTGCGCCGAGCAGAGATGCGGCAATCCCCAAAATTCCGCTTCCGCAGCCGAGGTCTAAGACAGCTTGTCCCGGCTTGATGTACTTTTCTAAAGTTTCAAGACAAAGTTTCGTCGTGTGGTGCTGACCGGTGCCGAAGCTTGAACCGGGGTCGATTTCAAGCACAGTCCGCCCGCCCGAATCGGTAACGTCCTCCCAAGAAGGCTTAACAAGCAGTTTCTCGCCGCATTTAAAGGGCTTGAAATACTGTTTCCAATTGTCCGCCCAATCTTCCTCGCGGATATTTTTTATGTTAAGCGAAAGTTCACCGAAGTTAAGCGAGTTATTTTCGGCAAATTGTTTTAGCGCATCAATTTCACTCCGCAAAAGCATCAGCATCTCTGCGCCCTGTTCGTTATCGGGAATGTAAACGGTGACAGAAGGCGTTTTGTCCCGAAGGCTCATCAGCTCATCGTCGATATAATCCCAATTCCCGTTTTTATGCGCAAGAAGGTCCTCAAAATCGTTCGGGTCGTTTATTACAAACCCGTTAATCCCGATATTCATAAGCCGCCCGCAAAGCGGTTCAATACCGACGGCTGTCGTTAAAATCTCAACTTCCGAAAAACTAATACTGCTCACCCTTTGATTTTTTGCTTCACCCGCCTGCGGCGGGTGGAGCAAAACTGACTTTCACGTTAATTATACTATATTTTATAGAAAATTGCAAGTAAATTTTTCGCAAAGTATAATTTCATAAAATATTCATAAAATTATAATGAAAAATACTTGACAAATAAAATTAAATTGTGTAAAATGAAATAGTGATAAATAAACTTGTATATCACTATACGTAGAAAGGCATATAATGGATATATACGATATAAATGTTAAGGACATGGATGGGAAAAACGTATCTATGGGGGACTATAGGGGCAAAGCGATGTTAATCGTTAACACTGCGACAGGCTGCGGATTTACACCGCAATACGACGGGCTCGAGGACCTTTATGAGAAGTATCATGAAAAAGGCTTTGAGATTTTGGACTTCCCCTGTAACCAATTCGGCAACCAAGCGCCGGGGTCTGAAGAAGAAATCCATAATTTCTGCACCGGGCGGTATGGGATAACCTTCCCGCAATTCGGGAAAATCGACGTCAACGGTCCGAACGAGTCGCCGCTCTACTCCTTCCTTAAGAACGAAAAAGGCGGACTCTTAGGAGACGCGATAAAATGGAATTTCACTAAATTCTTGGTTGACAAGAACGGCAAGGTCATAAAGCGTTACGCCTCGACAGATACGCCGGAAAAGATCGAAAAAGACGTTGCGAAACTGATTGCGTAAACTTCCCCCGCTTTCGGGGGTACATATAAAAAGGAGATTTAATCATGAGATATTCTTACAAAACGCATGACACCTGTGCTACAATGATTGCTTTCGATTATGACAACGGAATTGTAACAAACGTTGTGTTTACCGGTGGTTGTCAGGGGAACCTGCTTGCAATTCCTAAGCTGATTGACGGTTGGAAGGCAGAGCAGATTATCGAAAAACTTGAAGGAAATCCCTGCGGCAGAAGACCGACATCTTGCGCCGATCAGCTTGCGAAGGCAATAAAAGAGGCAGCAGCCCGCGAAACCGCCCCTCAAGCACAAGAGGCATAAAATGGAACTTGATTTAAAACTCGAGCATCAGCTCTGCTTTCCGCTCTACGCCTCGTCGAAGGAGCTTATTAAGCGTTACAAGCCCCTCCTTGACGAGCTTGATTTGACCTACACGCAGTACATTGCGATGATGATTCTATGGGAAAAAAAGAGCGTCAACGTCAACGAATTAGGCAGATTCTTGTTCCTCGACTCGGGTACTTTAACGCCGATGCTTAAGAAGATGGAGCAAAAAGGGCTGCTTCGCCGTACCAGACAAGGTGCGGACGAACGGAAGGTACTTATAACGATAACCGACGCCGGCGAGAAACTAAAGGAACGCGCAAAACGTGTGCCGAAGAGGATTGCCGCCTGTGTCAACCTCACTCCCGACGAAGCAGACACCCTCTATAAGCTTCTCTACAAGCTCCTCAATAATACGGAAACGGGTGAATCTGAATGAACTTAACGGATTTATCGGTTATCCGCTCTATACAGGCGGAATTCGGGTTTGAGTTTTCAAAGGGCTTGGGGCAAAACTTTCTTATTAACCCTTCTGTTGCACCGAAAATAGCGGAACAAGGTTCTAAGCCGGAAAGCGGTGTAATCGAGATAGGCGCGGGATTCGGTGTACTTACAAAGGAACTTTGCAGCGTTGCAAAAAAGGTCGTCTGTATCGAACTTGACAGGCGGCTTATTCCTGTGCTAAAAAAAACCGTGCCCTATGACAACCTCACAGTGATTAACGCCGACATTTTGAAGTGCGATTTAAGTGAAATTATACTTACGCATTTTTCGGATATAAATGAAATAACCGTATGCGCGAATCTCCCCTATTACATAACCTCACCGGTTATAATGAAGCTTCTTGAAAGCCGTCTTCCGCTTGAAAGCATTACCGTTATGGTGCAAAAAGAAGCGGCTTTGCGCCTCTGTGCAAGATGCGGTACACGAGAATCGGGTGCGGTAACATACGCGGTTTCGTACTACGCAAAACCCGAGATACTATTTAACGTAAGTCGGGGAAGTTTCTTTCCGCCGCCGAATGTTGACAGCGCGGTTATAAAGCTTACGCTTCACAAAACGCCTCCCATACAGGTTTCAGACGAAGACTTCCTTTTTGCTCTCATTAAAGCTGCGTTTTCAAAAAGGCGCAAAACATTCGTAAACAGTGTATCAATGACGCTTGCTATTCCTAAAGAAGCTATTGTCAGTGCATTAAGAACCGCCGGCATTTCGCCCGACATCCGCCCGGAAAAGTTAACTTTATCCGATTTCGGGATACTTTCCGATACGCTGAAAGGGTGTATATCATGAGTGATGACGAACGCGAAAACGGTGTATGCTTTCGCTGTGCTTTACCGCAAGATGCAGAGCGAATTCACGAAGTAAATTCTGCGAACTTTAAAAAGCCCTTTTCGCTGAACACGATTATCGAATCTGTAAATGCCGATATTGTTATAGTCGCGGCAGACGAATCGGACACGGTTTTGGGATATATTATCGGCGTAAAAAACTACGACGTAATCGACATTATAAGTATTGCTGTTGATGAAAAACAAAAACGCCGCGGAATCGGAATGGGGTTACTTCGTGAAATGATTAGATTAAACGGTGAATTTGACTTTTGGCTCGAGGTTCGCGAAAATAACGTGCCTGCAATTGCCTTGTACGAAAAAAACGGCTTCCGAAAAGTCGGGTTGAGGAAGGGTTTCTACGCCGAATATGAACCGCCTGTTAACGCGATAACGATGAATTATTACAAATAAAATAAAATTTTTAAAAACCTATTCCATTTTCCGCGAAATAATGTTATACTATAATTGTATAATCGTTATTGGTGGTAAATATATGAAAATTAAAAAAGCTGCTGTTAGCTTTTTGGTCGTTTTAACAATATTCACCGGGCTTTTCCCGGGTTTACATACAGACGCGGTTTTGTTTAAACCGGACACATTCACAATCTCTTCCGAAGCCGCTGTTTTAATTAACCTTGACAAGGATTTAACAATTTATGAGAAAAACCCGACAAAAAAGATGTTCCCCGCCTCCCTCACAAAGCTTGTTACCGCTATGGTTGTTCTTGACAATGTAAGCGACATTGACGGGACCGAATTTGAAGCACCCCTTGCGGTCTTTGACGAGCTTTACGGTCAGGGCGCAAGTTCAGTCGGGTATTCACGCGGAGAGGTTGCGAAGGTTAAGGACCTGCTCTATTCCCTCCTTATGCTCTCAGCCTGCGAATCCGCCGGGATACTTGCTTGGAACGTCGGTGAAACGCAAACGGAATTTGTACAGATGATGAACGACAAGGCAGCTGCGATCGGCTGTACCGGGACGAATTTTGTTAACCCGCACGGGCTTTTCGACCCGAATCAGTACACCAACGCCCGCGACATGGCTTTAATCGCGCAATTCGCCTATAAAAATTACCCGAAGCTCATTGAAATTGCTTCGACAAAAGAGTATGTCATGGGCGCGTCAAGCTACCAAGAAGAGGGCTGGAAAACGATTAAGCATACAAACAAGATGCTTGACCCAAACTCCGAATACTATTACGAATACTGTAAAGGGCTTAAAACAGGAACCCTTGACGAATCCGGGCGAAACCTTGTCACATTAGGAAGCAAGGACGGCAACAACTACCTTTTCATAACGCTCGGCGCGCCGCTTTACGACGCGGACGGCAATGCTGTTTACAGTCTTTATGAAGACCACAAAAACATTTACGAATGGGTTTTTAACAGCTTTTCTTACCAAAAAATCCTTACAACCGACAGAGAAGTTACCGAAGTCTCTGTGCGGTTCGGGCGCGGAACAGACTATGTTCTGCTTGTTCCGTCCGACGAGTATGTTACGCTCTGGCCGAATACCGACGAAATCGAATCAATAAAAGAGGATATCGACACCGCCGATTTTATCGGTGAAGCTGCGCTTATTGATGCCCCTGTTAAAAAAGGGCAGGTTCTCGGCACATACACTTTAACCTATTCCGGCGAGGTTCTTACGACGGTTTCGCTTGTTGCGAAAAATGATGTTGAGCTTGACAGAATCGCGTTTTTAACCGACAAAGCAAGAAAGTTCCCCGATTCCGTTTGGTTCAAAGCGGCAATCGGCATGACAATCCTCTTAACCCTAATCTACACCGCAATTTTCATCGCTGTTGCAGTCCACCGTAAGAACAAGAAAACCGGGCTCTACTTCACAAAGAAAAAATAACCGCTTTATAGTTTTAGCGTAATTAAAGGAGATACTCAATGACCGAAGAGAGAAAAAAGATTAATGTTATCAGCTTGGCACTCGGTATTGTCGCAATTATTTTTTCCCTTTTCATTCCCGCTGTCGCGTATTCCTGCGGCATACCCGGGATAGTCTGCGCCGTAAAACGCGAAGGTTATAACGGTAAAGCCGGTTTCGCACTCGGAATAACAGCGGTTTCTTTAGCCGCAATAAATTCCGCTGTTTCGACCCTCTTAACGACAAGAATGTTCACTAAAGCCGGGATATAAAATTAACGTTGTAAATTGCAAAAGAATATAAAATTGTGCTTTTTCCGGAAGGTTTTATTTCATGAACAGAGCGAAAATTTCGTATATCGTAAAGTCTTTCACAAGCGGTTCTTTAAGCCTTTTTTCCTCCCTCGCGAACGCCGCAATATCGGCAGAAGTAAGGCTCTTTTCTCCGAAACAGGATGACAACTTAATCTTTGAAACGATTGCGAACAATATCCGCGGCATAAACTCACACAACAAAAGCGACATAATCTATCTTGCTTCGGAGTCGATAGAACTCGCGCTTTCGGGCTCGACAATTGTTATCCTTGAAACGGATATTGACGGCGAACTTATTAAGCGTTACTGCCCCGATGCATGGCTTGTTTATCGCGGAGATGAGCCGACAAAAAATATGCTCGACATAAAATCGGGTTTTTCCGACGTAAAAATACTACTTTCGGACGACCAGACCGACAGCGTCCGCGACCTTTTATACGATGTTATAAAAGACAGGTTGGGGATTGAAAAACCTAAGCGGCGCGACCTTGTATACAAGCTTTCCGGCATACCCTATTTTTGCTTTTTAACCGATATTTTTTACGACGGAATACCTATTTTTAACGAAATAACAAGCTATGCAGAGCGTTTCCCGGAGGATTATCGTTTATCGTTTTTTATGCGGTACGGGATGCTTCCGGCGGCTTCAAATGACGAGGTTAAGACGGCTGATGCGGACTTCCCGAAGCTTGTAAGATCGCTTCGTTATGGGGAGGCTGTCCTTCCTGTCGGGAATTTTACCGAGACTTCCCTTACGGTTAAGTCTTTAACGGGCGGCGGAAACCTTGTTACAGACGCCGGCTTAATAATCGATAATAAGGTAATAATGACCGGCGTGCTAATAGGGAAAAACAGCGTCAGGCGGTTATCATGAACAAACGAGTTTTTATCTTTGCCGCCGGAATGTATTACGATGATATTCCGCAAGTTACGGCAGACGATTTTATAATAGCAGCGGACGGCGGATATATTTATACTTCGGAACATGAAATTATCCCCGATTTAATTATCGGGGATTTTGACTCGTCAAAAAAGGACGTAAATTTCGCAGGTGAGGTAATTACGCTTCCGAAGGAAAAGGACGTTACCGACACTGCCGCTGCTGTGAATTTCGCCGCATTTGCAGACGAATTTCACATCTACGGCGGAACCGGCGGCAGGTTCGACCACACGCTCGCTAACATTGCCCTTATCGCCGAACTTTCGAGACAAGGTAAACACGCCTATTTATATGGCGACGGCGTAATAATAACCGCTTTGACAAACGGAAAAATTGCACTTAAGTCGAAAAATTCTGACTCTGTTGTCTCGATATTTTCTTTCACAGACAGGTGCAAAGGTGTTACAGTAACGGGGCTTAAATATCCGCTTACCGACGCTGTTTTAACAAGCGGGGTTCCCCTTGGAGTCAGCAACGAAACGTTATCGGGCGAATTTACTGTTGAAGTAAAAAACGGAACTCTTGTTATTTTTTACGAAAAGATTATCGGCTGATATTGTTCATTTTCAAGTGCCGACAAAACCGCTTCGGGTATTTTATCAAAATCGGAGATGCAAGAACGCGGTTTTTTGTCGCAATCGTCCTGCGAAAACGGGACAAAATAAAAATTGCGGTAGTTAAGGAGCGTTCCGATATTCTTCGCGGAGGCGGATAATGCATCGTTTGTCGCAAGTGCAATCAGCACCGGGCGGTTGTTGCGGACATGGGATTTCGCCGCCATTGTAACGGGTGTGTCGGTTATCCCGACCGCAAGTTTCGCAAGCGTGTTGCCTGTACAGGGCGCAATTAAAAGCAGGTCAAACATCGCTTTCGGTCCGATAGGTTCTGCCTCTTCAATCGTTGTGAGCGGCGCGTTTTTACATATTAATTCAAACTCTTCCATATGCGATTTTGCGTTGCCGAAACGGGTATTGAGAGTACCTGCGTTGAACGAGAAAATCGGCGTTAATGTTGCCCCCATCTCCGTAAGTAACAGCGCGGTTTTCTTCGCTTCCGAGAATGTACAAAACGAGCCGCAAAGCGCGAACCCTATCTTAATTCCGTCAAGTAGCTTAATATCTTCACTCATAATCTTCTCCCCTTTCGATTAAGATATTTGCAATAGTCTTCGCGATAACCTCCCCCGAAGTCACCGGCGCAACCTTACCGGGGAGCGACAACGCGTGGTTTGCTTTTATACCGAGGCGTGAAGCCGCTTCAAAATCGACTCCGCCGGGTTTCGACGCAAGGTCAATAATAACCGCACTTTTCTTCATCTTAGAAAGCCTTGATTCATCTAAAACCATTGAAGGAATCGTGTTGAAGAAAAGGTCATATTCGCCTAAATTGCCATATGCTTTCGATAATGACAAGCCGTTCCCGCCGAAGATTTTCGCCCACTCAAGATCCTGCGGTTTTCGGGCGGCAGCGGTTACATCGTTTGAAAAACCGACAAGCTGTTTTATTAAGACTTTCGCAATTCTTCCCATACCGAGGATTAGGATTTTTTGCGACGAGAGGGTTGTTTCCGTCTCCTCCATTGCAATCTGTATCGCGCCCTCGGCGGTTGCGACAGCGTTCATTACCGCAAAATCTTCGCGCTCCGAGTAGTCGATAACAGTTATCCCTTTGTCTTCAAAAAGCTTCTTGTGTACGGAGGTCATACGCCCCGCAAAGACCGTTCCGTCTTCGTGAAGAAGCTGCGGGAGCGATTTCATCGGTATGTCCCCGGTGTAAAAGTTCGCGTTAACATGGTTTTCGTCCTTTGCCGCGGGAATCGGCAAGATTATATAATCCGCCCTGTTTTCTTCTCTTGAGGCAGAATTAACAAGCTTCACGCCCTCCGCCGTAAAAACGTTTTTGTCAAATCCCATTGCAAAAACGCGCCTTCGTTTATCCCTTGACAGAAACGCTGCAAGCTCAATATATCTAAGGTCGCCGCCGACGACTGAAAATGACTTCAACTGCTTCCCACCTCACAAAATCTTCTCTTAGCAGTATATTACATTAACGAAATTAAGTTCTTATGTAAAAACAATTCGTCAGGAGTATATATGAAAAATCTTATCGACCTTCATTCCCATTCCCACAATTCCGTAGACGCAAAATATCCGACAGAAACGATGATTAATGCGGCAATAAAAAAAGGCATCTCTATCTATGCGATAACAGACCATTGCGAGATGAACAGATACTATTCAGATGCGCATTATGGCGTAAAACAGAGCGATTACGAATACGAAACCTTCGATAACGCCGCTGATTTTGAAAAGTCAATGAAAGAAAACACCGCTTGTAAACTTAAGCTTCGTGAGGAAAACGCGAATTTAAAGTTTTTAAGCGGAATAGAACTCGGTCAGGCGACTTTCGACTTCGGTTTATCTGAATCGCTGATTGCCGACAAGCGGCTTGATTTCGTTATTGCGTCAATTCACCAGCTTAAAAACAGGGACGATTTTGCGTTTATAAAGTATAACAAATATAATGATGAACAGCTTTTTTCCCTTTGTGAGGAATACTTTGAAGAGATTAAAAAGCTCTGCGCGTGGGGAAAATTCGACGTCTTAGGGCACCTTACCTATATCCTTCGCTACATGGAGGGCAACGCCGGGCGAACGATAAACATCAGCCTCTTTTATCAGGTTATTCGCGAGTGCTTCAAGCTTATAATCCATTCAGGGAAAGGGATTGAGGTTAACACAAGCGGTCTTCGCCAAAAAAAATTCGGAAAAACCTTCCCCGACTTTAATATCCTTCACATTTATCATGAAATGGGCGGAGAAATTTTAACAATCGGTTCCGATTCACACACCCCCGAAGATGTCGGCGCGGGTATACCCGAGGCACTCGAGATGATAAAAGAGATTGGGTTTAAGTGGCTTTGTTACTATGAAAATCGCGAGCCGCATTTTATCGGAGTTTGATATTATGGCAAATTATTTCTGTTGACTTTTGCGTCGGTTTGTTGTAAAATAGAAGAAGTTTATTTTTGCGGAGATAGAATGAAACAGTTAAAAAAAATTATTTCGGCGTTTTTGGTAATAATGACAGTTATCTTTTCCGTAAATATTACCGTTTTTGCTGAAACCGAACAGGGTGTCGCGGGGGACGGAAACACCGTTGACAGGGTAGAAATTCCCGCAAGAAAAATAGTTATTAACGGCAATAAAAAGACCATGAATATCGGCGACACTGCCAATATACGCTATACACTTTACCCGAAAAATTCCGACGATTTTATCATAATGAAGTCGCTTTACACCAATATTGCGACGGTAACACAGGACGGCGTGATAACCGCTGTGGGTCCGGGTGAGGGAATAATTACGGTACGAACAGGCAGCGGAAAAAAAGGGAAGGTTACCGTTGTCGTTCTTTCCCCCGAAGAGTCGACAGAGAGTACGCCGACGCGGATAGATCTTGACGACGAATATGTTAACTTGAAAGTCGGAGAGACCTCGAAAATTGTTCCGCATATTTTTCCGCCGGAGATTAAAAACCCGATTTTTGAATATCGGTCACTCGATAAAAGTATCGCCGACGTAAGGGGTGGCGTAATAACCGCAAAGTCCCCCGGGAAGACGAGCATTGAAGTTACAAGTGGAGGACAGACCACGATATGTCATGTGTATGTTTATCGCAACAGGTATAAGGGTATCGACGTTTCAAAGTGGCAGGGAGATATTGACTGGGCGGCGGTTAAGGCAAGCGGAATACAGTTCGCGGTAATCCGTGCGGGGTATGGAAAGGCGACACCCGACGAGAAGCTTGACGCGAACGTTAAGGGTGCTGAAGAAAACTTTATTCCATACGGTTTTTACCACTATACATATGCAAAAACCCCCGAGGAGGCTGTAATCGAAGCCGAATTTTTCGTAAGTCAGATAAGGGGTTATTCGCCCGAATTGCCGATTGTTCTTGACATTGAAGAGCCTTTTTATAAAAAGATGTCGAAAAAACAGGTCGAAGCAATACTTAATTCTTTCATGAAAGTTTTAACGGCGAATGGTTACTCAAGTGCTGTCTACAGCAACGCATATTTCTTTACAAATCAAGTTGAAACTGCAAAAATCGCTTATCCCATATGGGTTGCATCTTGGGGGGACACCGAAAAGCTCAATGCCTTTTATGACGGAAGCTATTTTATGTGGCAATATTCTGCGAGCGGAAAGGTAGAAGGAATTAACGGCGACGTCGATTTGAACTATCTTTACTATTAAATAATGAGAAGAAATAAGAGGCGACTGTAACTATACATATCCCAAGCAGAATTAAAAGTTTTAAAATCAAAAAAATCACCGCCTATACACAGTATATGACGGTGATTTTCATTTGTTAATTCGGGAGAAAACAGCTCATCACGAGCAGCACAACCGGGACCAAGAACCCGGGCGAAATTACGGTGAAAATCTTCGTTCCGACTCTGACTTTATGGTTGAAGCGAAGTTCAACCTCGTCGGAATGTTCGCGCATGACATATAGCACAGCGAAAAATCCTGCCGCAAAACATACGAGGGAGGTTATATATACCCCGGCGTCGTTTTGCAGTTCCGACAATAAAATGTAGGCGATATTGCCGCATGATATAAAGACACTCATGGCTATCGGCGTTATTACAGAGCCGGAAGTGAATGTGAAATAGCCTGCACATATCGCCGCTAAAAACCACATCGGGAACATCATTATCATATATTGCGGGAACATTTCGCCGTGAATTCCCGTTATGTCGGCGTTTACGAGGGCACAGACCACTACTGTAGATAAAAAAGCGGAGGTTATTACGGCGGAAACATCGCCGAATTGCCGCAAAAGCTGTAAAAGCACGCCCCTAAACGCAAGCTCGCACAGAATCGGAATCACTAAGGCATATATTACGACTCTTATTATCGTTACCGGAGTAAAAAAAACTTCCGGTGATGTGTCGAAGAAAATTTCCGGCACTCCGAACAATTTCCTGTAACATACGTTAATCGCGGCAATTGACGCTGCCGCCGCAATTCCCGTTAAGAACATTCTTTTTGAGGAAATACCGAGTGGAAATGTAACTCTGACCGGGATTTTTTTTATTAAAATTCCCGCGAAAATAAAGAGTCCGAAACATAAAAAAGCACAAATTATCGAAAGCAGAAGCGAAACCGGCTCTCCGCCGGTGCCGTAGAGCATACCGCTGTAAAAATCAAATACAAGCTTTTCGGAAAAATGCCCGATTAAAAACGGGATAAACGTCTCAAAAAGCAGGATAATAAACGCCGAAACGAAGATAAGCTTACCTAAAAAAGCAAGTATTCGCTTATAGAGCGCAGTCTCACTCCGCTTTGTTTGCGAACTGCCGCCTAATTTCGAGAAGGAATGTGTACTCCGCTCGGGAGAAAAACCGAGAGCGGTATTGTTATCTTCCAACCACTGCGAATAGGCGCGGTTAAAGCTTTCCGACTGACGGCGGATTATCAGTTTGTTATCGCGATTTGTCCTAATCGTTGACGTATAACCACCGCCCTTTTTATTGCTTCTTTTTTACGAGTTTTGAATTTTTTTCGATGTGGATTTTTAATATAATACTTATAACAATATCCGCAAGAAGCAAAAATGCGCCGAAAAGGTGAATAAAAATCATGTTCAGTGAAAGTCGTTCATAATGAATTATAACAACATAAACGGCAAGTCCTGCCAATATCGCTTCAAAGACAAGCTTAAAGATACTGATGCCGTAGCGAATATAGTTAGCGAAATATTCTTTTCTGAAAAATTTATTGATGAGGATAAAACCTATCCCCATTATCGCCGTCGCATAGCCCGCGATTAGCAGTACGCCGTAGATTGTCCCTAATTCAAACATAGATTTTTCCTTTTATTTAGAAAGTACCCGCAACTTCAATTGCCTTAACAAGCTGGGTGTCTTGGGTTAGTCTTGCCGCTTCGTTTATATCCGAAAGGACAACTCCTTCGGGGAGTTTTACCTCAAAATCGGGTTTTATTCCGATTCTGTCAAAATCGCGCTTTGAAGATGTCTTAAGGTATGCAACAGAAAGGCGTATACTTCCGCCGCTCCCGAGCTTGTGGGTTTCTTGGAGCATACCCTTTCCGGCAGTTGTAACGCCGACAAGCTGTGCGCCGGCATTGTCCTTGAGTGCAGAAGCGAAGAGTTCCGCCGTGCCTGTTGTCCGCTCGTTCATGAGGACTGCCATCGGCATATTTATCACTTCCGCTTCGGTTGTTTTTACGACAACCGTCTCGGAATCTTTATAGTAAGCGGTTACAATATCCCCCGCGCCTAAAATCCTGTCGAGCGCGCCTTCGAGCGTCGCGATACTTCCCCCCGGGTTGTCGCGGATATCGAATATAAGCGACTCCGCGCCCTCTGAAATAACGCTGTCGATTGCCTCGGAAAGTTCATCGTCTGTGCGGTCGTTAAAAGCTGTTATCTTAATATAACCGACAGTGTCAAAAACACTCGTGAAAACCGTTACAATCTCGAAACGCTTCGCTTCAAGTTCAACATCGAAGTATTCCGCAACGCCGTCCTCCGCCGTACGCTTAACGTAAAGCTTAACCTTCGTCCCCTCGTCACCCTTCATCAAGGCGGTTGCTTCTTCATATCCGGCGGAAAAATGAATAACGTCGGTGTTGTTGACGGCGGTTATTATGTCGCCGGTTTGAAGTCCGAGTGTTTCGGCATCGGAATCTGTCGTTACATCGGTGATTAAAATATATCCGCTTCCGTCCGGTTCGTAGCTTATACCGAGACCGACTGTATAGCCTGTGTCGTTTGTACTCATCGCTTGGGTTTCGGCGGCGGTAAAATACTCGGCGTACTTATCTCCTATTCCGGCGGTGTACCCTTCTAAAATTGAATCAAGGAGTAACCGCTCGTCCATCAGCCCGATATAGCTTGCGCGGACGAATGTGTCGAGTTCGGATATTCTTGTGTAATTTTCCTCTTTGTCCGATACACTTGAAATCATGCTGTTAAATCGTTCGAGCGCGTAATTGTAGGTAAAGATAACGGCGACGGCGGCGACAAGTGCCGCAATCGCAATCGCAAGCCCGAGGGATATTTTTTTATTCATTAAAACCTCAAATTTTTAGGGACTCACATAGTTCAGCGGGTCGGTATGCTGTCCGCGTACGCGAACCTCGAAATGAAGATGATAACCGTAGGAGTTGCCGGTGTTGCCGATGTAGCCGATAGTTTCGCCTTGATTTACGACCTCGCCGACAGAAACAGCTGTTTCGGACATATGCGCGTAGAGCGTTGAAATACTGTTGCCGTGGTCGATTATTACGCAGTTCCCGTAACCGTTGCTGTTATTCCCCGCCTGAATAATCGTTCCGCCGGCGGAAGCAATAATTTCTGCACCCTTACAACCCGGTTTTGTTATATCAAGCCCTTTGTGGAAATCCGATTGTTGTTCTTCAACAATCCATCTGTTGCCGTAACCGTCCGTTGTGTTATGCACCGACGGAACAGGCCAGACAAACCCGGTATTGCTGTAGGAAATGTAGTCTTTTGAAGTGTCCTTCTCATATTTATTCCCGGCGGCAAGAGCTTCTTGGCGAAGCCTTTCAGCCTCCGCTTCGCGGGCAAGCCGTTCCTCTTCAAGCCGCTTTTGCTCCGCAATAATAAACGCCTCAATATCCGCTTCAACCTGCTTTGACTGCTCCTCAAGCTCTGTGCCGCGCGCGGTGTAATCGTCAATTAACGCTTTGTTCGCTGCAAGTGTTTCGGCGTGTTTGTCGTATGTAGCGTAAAGCCGTTGTTTTTCAAGTTCCGCAATTTGAATTGTGTTATCAAGCTCCGCCTGTACTTCCGACAACGCCGTTTTTTTCTCATCAAGCCCGGCAATCTGCTCATTCAAACCGTTAATAAGGTCGTCGTCTCTTTTCGCAACACGCTCGATAAATTCCATGCTCACGAGTATGTCATAAAATGACGTTGAACCTGTAAGAACCGACGCAAGACTGCTTGATTGCGACATATACATTGCGCGAAGCCTTTTTCTGAAGGCTTCTATCCCCTCGTCAACCTTGACTTCGGTGTCCGCAATTTGATTCTCAAAATCCTCTGCCTGAAGCTCATATGCCGCCGCCTGTGCGTTAAGGGAATCTACAAGTTCTTCTTGCGCGTGCATCTTTTCGTCATAAATCGCAAGATATTCCTCAGTCTGACTTTGCGCTTCACCGAGCTCGGAAAGCTTCTTTTCATTCGCCTCAATATCTTCCGAAAGCTTTTGCTGACGGGCTTTAAGGCTCTCCATATCTTCTGCCGAAACCGGTGCAGTCCCTGCAAAAATACCGAAGATAAGCGAAATAATTAAGAGTGCCGAGAGTAATTTTTTACTTTGTCGTGTAAATTTCATACTTTACACCTTCAAATACTTGTGTGTTGAAAGCCCGGTAACTATCGCGGAAATAAGCGCGCCGCTGCCTATAGTTGCGGCGATATAGGGCAACGCAATTGTCCCCGGAGGAATAAGCCCGCCGATACCGAGGGCGGTAAAAAGAGTCGTGTCGGAATTTGAAAGAAGGTTGTCGACCGCATTGTAGCTTATGTAGGTAATCGCAGCGGAAAATGCCCCCGATACAAGCCCCATCGTTAAACCTTCAATAAAAAACGGAATCCGTATAAACTCATTCGTCGCGCCGACAAGCTTCATAATCGTAATCTCACGCTTTCGCATATCGACACTCGCTCGCGCCGTGTTTGAAACAACGATTATACATACGATTAAGAGTGCCGCAAGAACCGCCGCCGCAATAATTGTAAACGCGCCCCGAAGGCTCGTTAAAATCCCGATAAAGTCGGTTGGTGCCTGAACTTGGTATACGCCTTCAATGCGGTTAATCGCCATGAGCGAAGGGCTTATCTCCGACAGGTCGTGTATCTTTACGCGATAGGAATCGGGAAGCGGTGAATCGTCGCCGATATAGTCGAAAAGCTCGTCCGAGTTCGGAATACGCCCGCGTATCTCGGCGAAGCCCTGTTCCTTTGAATAAAAGGTAACGCTCGCGACATTCGGAACGGAAGATATTTTCTGCCCGATAATTTCGGTCTGCGTTTCGGTCAGGTTGTCCTTAAGGAAGACGATAACTTCGTTTTGCGCCTCAACATCGCCTATCATCATGTTAAGATTAAGCAGAAAAAGAAAGGTAAAGCCTATTAACAGCATGGAAACGGTTAAAACGCAAAAACTCGCGAGTGACATTACGCGATTGTGTTTAATATTTGAAATGCCGCGCTTAACCAGAAAATTAACGCCGGATATTCTCACTTATATTGCCTCATAAATAATACTTAAAGAGACGGGTTAAGGAAGCCGTCGAAGACTACCTTTCCGTCGCGGAGAGTTACTGTTCTGCCGCCGAAAGCGCGCACAAATTCATGCTCGTGGGTAACCATGATGACGGTGGTGTTGCACTTTTCGTTTAAACCTTTGAGCAGTTCGATAATTTCAAGAGAAGTTTTCGGGTCAAGGTTGCCGGTGGGTTCGTCCGCGATAATGAGCTTCGGATTCGCAACGATTGCGCGGGCGAAGGCGACACGCTGCTGTTCACCGCCGGAAAGTTCCCGTGGGAGGCATTTAACCTTGTCCTTTAAGCCCACGAGGGAGATTGCGTCGGGGACACGATTTCGTATTGTTTTCGTCGTAGCGTCGGTACAGCGAAGAACGAACGCAACGTTTTCATAAACTGTCATTGAGTCGATAAGCTTGAAGTCTTGGAAAACATAGCCGATTGAGCGGCGAAGCTTATGTGCGCGGCTTTTTTTAAGTTTCGAGAGTTCAAAACCGTTAACATAAACCCGCCCGGAAGTCGGGGGAATTTCGTTGATTAAAAGGCGGATAAGGGTGCTTTTTCCTGCCCCCGATTCGCCGACAATGAATGCAAATTCGCCGTCACTAACCGTCAGGCTTACGTCGTCAAGGGCGGTTACTCCGTTTTGGAATGTAACCGAAACATCTTTAAGAAGTACCACAAAAAGCTCCGTTAAAATTTAAGAGGATTTGAAGAAATATATTTTTTAACCATCAGCGCAATCTTAAAGACAATCGCGTGGTCAAACTCCCGAAGGTCGAGCCCGGTGAGCTTTTTAATCTTTTCAAGGCGATAAACAAGGGTGTTGCGGTGGACGAAAAGTTTCCTTGACGTTTCGGAAACGTTCAAATTGTTTTCAAAAAATTTCTGTATCGTAAATAGTGTTTCGTTGTCCAAGTTTTCAATCGAACCTTTCTTGAAAACCTCGGAGAGAAATGTGTCGCAAAGGGTTCGGGGTAGATGATAGATAAGCCTTGCAATGCCCAAATTGTCGTAGGAAACAATTGTCTTGTCGGTGTCGAAAACCTTCCCGACTTCGAGTGCGGTCTGCGCTTCCTTGAAACTCCGCGCAAGCTCCTTTACTCCCGAAACGACAGAGCCGATACCGACAGCAACGCGAGTATAAAACTCGGTGGAAAGTGTGTCCGAAATGGATTTTGCAAGTTTTTCAAGGTCTTTAGTTTCGGTGTTCGCCTTAACTTCCTTAACAAGAACAATGTCCGATTCGGTAATATTGAGGACAAAATCTTTAGACTTGTCCGGGAAAAGATTTTGAATGACATCAAAGGGCGAAACGTCGCTTGAACTTACAATGCGGATAAGGAGGATTGCTCTGCTTACCTCGCCGTTAAAGTGAAGTTCCCTCGCCTTAACGATAATATCCCCCGGCAGGACGTTATCTTGGACAACGTTTTTAATGAAATTTGTGCGGTCGTATTTTTCGTCGTAATACTGCTTTATCGAAGACATCGTAACCGCTAAAATGTTAACGTATTTCGACGCGGCATCGTCCGTCCCCTCGACAAAAACAACGTACTCGGGCTTGTTATGCGTACCGAACGGCTTACAGGTATAGCCGTCCCGCAAGAACACATCGAAAGAATCGCTCAAATCAAGCGTTATATACTCGTTGACGGTTCCTATCCGCTGGCTTTCGGAACAGGCAACTATAGAACCGCTCGAATCGACAACCCCGATAGCACAATTCATGGAGTCTTTAAGCTGGGTAATTATTCCTTGAAACAATCTGTTAGACATTTTTATATCTCCATTTTTGGACAGATTTGACATTATTTTATTATTTCGCAACTATACTGATTAATTATACACTAAAATGAAAGACTTTTCAAGTCGTTTTTATGAATATTCATAAAAAATTAAAAATTATTGTTAGAATAAAAATTCAATGTTTTGTTTTGCAAATAGGCTTGACAAAGAGCCGGAAATGAGTTATAATAATTGTATAGTAAATTTGTTAACATTTGATTAAAATTATACCATTTTCGGAGGATTTTACCCATGAAGCTAAGCTACAAGCTGTTAATTCCGATAACGATTCTGTCGATTGTATCGCTTCTCGTTGTCGGATTTATCTCGGAACAGATGGCGGAACGCGAAGTGATGAACCGCTTTGAGACTGAAATTGACTCTGTTTTAACTACAACAGCCGGTCAGTTTAATGCTAACGACAAAACGACGGTTGCCGTACTTGACGCGTTCGGGAAAAAGAATGTTGCGCTCGCAAACTCTATTGCAGACCTCGTTGACGCAGAGGTACAAAGCGGACGCCACCCGGTTAACGATTTTGCCTATTGGCAGTCGGTTGCCGACGACCTCGGTATAACCGAGATTTGTATAATTGAAGCGGACGGCATAATTTCGGGCGGAAACATTGCAGGGTACGAAGGCTTCGACATGAACAGCGGTCCCCAATCCGCGGCTTTCATGGTTATTGTTGACGACCCGACAATTGAAATTGTCCAAGAACCGATGCCGAACTCGGTGAGCGGTACAATGATGCAGTACATAGGCGTTAACAGAATTGACAAATCGGGCGTTATACAGGTTGGGCTTTCCGCTGAAATCGTTGACGCATTGAATGTTTTATTTTCAAAGCAGACTATTGTAGAGGAATATGAATTCGGCGAGAGCGGCTTTGTTACGCTTATTTCGGCGGACGGAAAATACGCTGCCGACCCCGATTCTAAAAATATAGGCGCAGATGTTCCCGCTTGGGTTACAAAAACAACTGCGAACTCCGGGAAACTTACCGAAACCGAAATTGACGGCGTTCCTTATTTTACAAAAGCACTCGTTGAAGAGAGCGGCGAGATTATCGTTGCGGCAATAAAAGCAGATGAAATAACCGGCGGAATTGATAACATTATTACGACAATGTTCATTGTAATCGGTGTAACCGCTGTTATTACGGTTATAGCAATAATAATCATGATGCAGGCGTTCGCAGTCCGCCCGATAAATGTAATTATCAGTCGTATGCACGAACTCACACGCGGCGATTTACATGAAGTAGACGACCACAAATTTTCCGGCGAATTCAAGGACCTTAACGACTCAATCACGAAGTTTACCGAAACCGTCACCGGCTACATAAAAGAAATTTCAACCGTCTTAGGATTGATGGCGGAAGGCGATTACAGCGTTAAAATCAAGAACGAATACATAGGCGATTTCGCGCCGATACGTAAGGGGCTTGAAAAGATAACCGTCGAGATAAGCGATGTTATGAGAAGAATTCGCGCTGCCGCTACTGCTGTTTCAAAATCGGCGGAAGAACTTTCCCACGGCGCAGGAGAACTTGCGGGTTACGCAAATTCGCAGTCTGAAAACGCCGCAAACATATCCGAAGGCGTTACAGTCGTGAACAGCGGCACAAAACAATCTACGGAATCTGTCGATGAAGCTCTCCGCTTTGCGAGCGAAACATCTTCACTCATGAACCGCGCATTAGAACTTATTAAACAGCTTTCCGAAAACATGTCGTCGATTAAGACGAGCTCCGAAGACATAATGCACGTAACAAACACCGTTGACAGTATCGCTTTCCAGACCAACATATTAGCCCTCAATGCTTCCGTTGAGGCGGCGCGTGCCGGTGTTAACGGAAAGGGCTTCGCGGTCGTTGCGCAAGAGGTCAGAAACCTTGCGACAAAATCCGCAGAAGCTGTTAAGGAAACGACTGCACTCATTGATACAAGCGTCCGCGAAATTAACGACGGCGCAGCGGTTGTTGTAAAGGCAAATGATTCCTTTGAAGAGTCGATGACTGCATTCAAGGAAATTACCGAAAAAATCTCGCAGATTAATTCCCTTACAATCGAGCAGAATTCCGCAATCACCGACATAACCCCCCGCCTCTCCTCAATCGTCGAGTCAATCGGGCTTACGGCGGCGGAAGCGGAAGAATCGGCTGCCCGCTCCGAAGAACTTTCCGCGCTCGCGAGTGAACTTGATACGCTTGTGGGAAAATTTAAACTCCTTTAATAACAACAAAAACGCCGCAAATCGGATTTGCGGCGTTTTTTATTATCCCTTAACGGCACCCGCCGCGACACCTTCAATTATGTATTTTTGCGCGAAGAGATAGAAGACTACAACAGGTATTACCGCCATGATGAGGCAAGCCATTATCGCACCCATATCAACCCGCCCGTACGAACCTTTCATTGTCTGGATTATCATCGAGATGGTTTTATAACGCCGTTGGTCAAGAACAAGATACGGGAGGAGAAAGTCGTTCCATATCCACATTGTCTGTAAAATTCCGACAGAGATGAAGGTCGGCTGCATCATGGGGAGGTCGATTAAGAAGAATGTGCGAAGCGGCGAACAGCCGTCCATCATTGCCGCTTCCTCAATCTCAAGCGGTATGCCTTTAACAAAACCGTAAAACATAAATACCGCAAGCCCGGCTCCGAAACCGAGGTAGATAATTGTAATGCCCCACGGCGTGTTGAGCTTTAACGTATCGGCGGTTTTCGAGAGGGTGAACATCACCATCTGAAACGGCACAACCATCGAAAATACGCACAAAATATAGAGAGCTTTAGTTACTTTTGTCTTAACTCTGGTTATATACCAAGCCGCCATTGAACAGAAAAAGAGGATCAGAGCAACCGAGCCGATAACGATGATTAACGTATCAACTATTCCGTCAAAAAAGCCGTAAGCTTCTATCGCAGAGATGTAATTTTCAAAACCAGCGGCTGTCTTATCTGTCGGTATAGAAAACGGCGAAAGGCTGATATACGTCTTTTTCTTAAATGAGTTCATTAAGATTATGAGGATAGGGCAGAGATAGAGGACAGACAGCAGCGAAAGTATAACTGTGCCTATGACACGGAAGATTTTCTTTTTATCGCTCATGCCTGTTCCTCCTTTTCGGACGTAAACTTAAGCTGCATCAGCCCGATTGCGGTTACGAGTATGAAGAACATTACGGCTTTCGCCTGCCCGACGCCTTCAAAGCCGGTTCGGCTGTAGAATGTGTTGAAGATATTGAGTGCTAACATCTCCGTTGCGTGAGAAGGCTCTCCGGCAGTCAGCGAAAGGTTTTGGTCAAAGAGTTTGAAGCCGTTTGTTATGGACAGGAAGGTACAGATAGTGATTGACGGGCGGAGCATCGGGAGGGTGACGTTCAAAAGCCTGTCTTTACCGGACGCGCCGTCTATGCTTGCCGCTTCATTAAGCTCGGGAGGAATGTCCCCGAGCCCCGCGATATAGATAATCATCATGTAGCCGATCTGCTGCCAACACACAAGCACAACGAGTCCCCAAAACCCGTACGCGGCGTTAAGGTTAATTGCCGCGTCGAAATGCGCAAGGATTCCGTTGATGATAAGCTGCCAGATATAGCCGAGAACGATTCCGCCGATTAGATTCGGCATAAAGAAGGCTGTGCGGAAGATGTTCGTGCCCTTAAGTTTCTTTGTTAAAAAATACGCAAGTACGAACGCAAAGATGTTGGTAAAAACAAGGCTGACTATTGCAAAAAGCGCGGTGAAAAAGAGCGAATAGAAGGTGGTTTCGTCATCAAAGGCGCGTATATAGTTGCGAAACCCTACGAAGGTTGCGTCCGAAACGGTTGTGAATTCGCAGAACGATAACCAAAGCCCTAAGATAAACGGTACAATAAAACCGATAACGAAAGCTATGAGCATCGGTAAAATGAACACCGGCGCAAAGCGTCTAATTGCCTTTTCCATCTTTTCCTGGTATGATATAGTCAGAGCTAAATCATACAAATCCTTTCAAATATTTGGTTTAGTTTGATGGTCGAATGACCATACTGGTAATAGCAACCTGCGGACTTTTTATCTTTTTCTACG
>JAISGY010000070.1 GCA_031262835.1 Ruminococcus sp. | reverse complement strand
ATTCTGAATAATAAAAAGCTAAAAACGCCTACGGAAAAATCCATAGACGTTCATAAAAAGCATATAGCCTTGAATGTACCTACGGCGGCATTATCCGCATCAGGTTACGGGTCAAAGCTTTACCGCTTTATCTCAGCCTCGGTTAGTCTTACGACTATATGAAGCCCCCCTATTCAGTTATTTTCATTATAACAGAAAAAAATGAAATTTACATAAATTTTTTATAAAATAATCGTTAACTTTTTCGCTTTTCCGATAGTATTGATAATCCGAAAAATATAAACGTAAATAAAGCCAAGACTAATGCGGAAAACCAAAAATCGCTTGTGAATTCGCCGTAGTTAAAATTTACGCCGAATATTCTGTAAATCTCAGAGCGCATATTTTCATCGGGGAAAGCTGATGTAAGCTCATCACCGATTATCGCAATTTTGAACATACTTGCGGCGTGCGACATAGGGAAACACTTTATAACCCATCCGACTCCTTCCGGAAGCTGTCCTATCGGGATATATATCCCCATGATAAAACCAATCAGAGTTCCGAGAACGGTCGAAAACGCAGTGAATGCGGATGCTGATTTAATGAAGGTCGAGAGAAAATACACAAACGAATTGCCGCATAAAACCGAGAGGATAAATGCTGTTATTAACATTAATGTTTCACGAAGTGAAGGTAAATTTCCGCCCAAAACTATTATATAACCGACGGATAAAATGAGTGCCGCAAAGGTCATTACCGCACTGCAAGCAGCAGAACCCGCTATGTATGATAACACAGTTTTACTGCGGCTTACGGGAGAGGTTAAAAAGTCTTTTGCGGCTTTATTTTTGTCCTCAACAGCGACACCGAGCGCGCCCTGCGATGCAGTCACAGCCGTTACCGCAGCCATTCCCGAAAGGATAAGCCCGGCGGCAATAACATCAAGTTTTTCTTTTGAATCCGGGGAGATACCGGGTATTTCCGCAAAGCTGTCTTCCATTACGCCGCCCAAAAAAAGCGCGTACAAAACGATGATAATCAGAACCGCTAAGAGCGAAAAAAACACGTTCGCTTTATCGCGGAAAAAAATCATTATATTTCTCTTAATTAACATCGGTTAAGCCTCCCGTAAGGTTTAAGAACACATCGTCAAGCGTTCCGTTTATAATCTCGACGTTTTCGATTTTGTCCTTATTTTCGAGTAAAAATGGTATTGCATCGGTGGTTTTTGCAAGCTCTTTTTTTAGGATTTCGCCCGTTTTAAATGTTACACGAAGGCGGTCTTTGCAGTATTCTTCCTTAAGCTTAACCGGCGTTCCCTCAGCGCGGATTTCACCCTTATTTATTATGATTATGTTGTCGCTGTCTGCTGCTTCTTCCATGTAATGTGTCGTTAAAAAAACGGTGGTGTTATTCGTTTTTTGAAGATTCCTTATGAGCTCCCAAATGTCCCCCCGTGTCTTCGGGTCAAGCCCTGTTGTCGGTTCGTCAAGAAAGAGTATTTTCGGCGTATGAAGGAGTGCTCTCGCTATGTCTGCGCGCCTTCGCTGCCCGCCGGAGAGGGTTTTATAACGCCTGTTGCCGTAATCAATGCCGGTGAGTTTTAACGCGTGCTTTGCCGTTGATTTTATGTCGGCGATTTCGGGATAAAGAGACGCCCTTACGCATAAGTTTTCATATACAGTTAAGTTGCCGTCAAGCACACTGTCCTGAAAAACTATGCCGATTAGTTTTCGTATCTTTTCAGGGCTCTTTTCAATGTTAATACCGTCGATAAAAACATTCCCGGAAGTCTTTTTTATAAGCGTTGTTAAGACGTTTATTGTCGTTGATTTTCCTGCTCCGTTCGTTCCTAAAAACGAGAACAGCGCACCCTCGTTAACGGTAAAACTTATTCCGTTTACCGCATTTACCTCTCCGTAATTTTTAACTAAATTCTCGACTTCAATAATCATTTTTTTCACCAAACAAAAAGAGTATAGGAGTTAACCTATACTCAATATACTGAATTTGAATAGAAAAATCAAGCGATTTTCGGTGAGTTGCATTTTACGTATCGTGAGATGCATTTTTTTCTTTGATTTTTTCATTTATCTTATCGGCAAGCTTTTTTTCATCGCGAAAACCGATATAGGTTGTTGTACAGAATATGAGCATGAAAAATGCCACGAAAAACGGCAGTTGTCTTACTTCAAGCCAACCGAAAAGCAGCAATAATCCCACAACAACGCAGACAGTAAAGACAAAATGTAAAATTCGCCTTACTATAAATTCACGGCGCGACGGGTCTTTTTTTGAAAACAGCACCATTGCCGGGATAACAGAACAGAACGAAAGTAGAGGTATCTTGAGTAGATAATCGGGGGTGATGTTTTCACCGGGGAAATAGATGAACAAAACTGCGGCAACAAACAAAGTAATGAAGGTATTTATAACGCAAAACGCAAGAAAATACCATTTGAGTTTCTTCATATCCCGAACCTCCGTTTCAATGCCGGAACGTAAGAACGCGAAATAATAACCTTTTCCCCGTTATCAAGCTCCGCAATAAATCTTCCTCCGCCCGCCGGGCTCACGCCTTTAATCTTCGCGACATTCACAAGCGTTTGTTTTGAAACGCGAAGGAAGTCGCCGCTCGATAATATTTCTTCCGCTTCGTATAGCTTAAGGCGGCTCTGATAAACCTTTTCTTTCGCGTATACAAAGGTCTTAAGGTCAACACTTTCGACATAGTAAACGTCATTACTGTCAAGAAAAAAGCTCCCTGTTTCCGAAAACACCGTAAGCGAGTCCGGGCATTTTAACAGATTTATCGCCCTTACGGCGTTATCCGTTAAACTCCGAACCCGCAAAATACAGGTTTCTTCTTCATCGGGCGCGATATTTTCAATTATTACTCTCATTCGTACCAGACAACGTCAATCCATTTGCTCAAAAACTCGCGTTCGGAATCAATCTTCTTTACCGATTGCGTCGCGGCGACTATCGGCAGCCACTTTTGCACATAACGCTTGTCGCGCCCGCTCTTTTTACAGTATATATCGAAGTAACGGTCGGCAATTTCGGTTTCGCCTTTTAGGCAGAAAAGGAGGTATGTGCGGGCGACGTCGGCGGAAGCGTTGCCTTGGGTTGCGTGCGCCCAGTCGAGGATGAAGGGGGTTCCGTCTTCGGTTATGAGGATATTTGAGGGGTTGAAGTCGCCGTGGCAGAGGCGGATTTTTGTCGGCATTGCTTCAAGCCGCATCGAAAGCTCCCATTTTGTATCGCCGTCAAGGTCGGAATCGGTTATCTTTTGGTTGAATTTATCCTTCATCTTGCGAAGCCCCGGGCAGCGGTGCGCGTGAATACTCATCTGCAAGTCCGTGAACATATTAAGGTACTCGTCAAGTTTGTCGGGGTTTTCTTTCATCAGCTTTGAGAGAGGAACGCCGTCAATATATTTTGTGACAATTGACCATTTTCCGTCTACAGTATTAACCCCAAGGAGCTTCGGAACGGCTATCCCTGTTTCTTCAACCCTTGCGAGGTTTAGTGCTTCGTTTAATATATCAGCCTTAGAAAAATCCGCGTCGAACATCTTTATTGTCTTATCGTTTTCGCGATAAATAACCTTGTGGGAACGTGTTGCAATTGTATCCATTATCTGATTTCCCCCTTTAGACTGCGGTATGTTCGCCCGTGAAGGCGTTTACATACATCTGACGGATTTCGGCTATTAGCGGGTAGCGCGGGTTTGCGCCGGTGCATTGGTCGTCGAAGGCGTTTTCACTCATCTCGTCAAGGGTCTTATAGAAGTCATCTTCGGAAACCCCATAGTCGGCGATTGTGTGCTTAATCCCGATTGTTTCTTTAAGCGCACGGATTTTTGCAATTAACCCTTCCATGAGTTCGGTGTCGTTTGCCCCTTTAATATCAAGCTCACGTGCAACTTCGGCGTAACGCTCTTTTGCGCAGGGATGGTCGTACGCCGGGAAAGTTCCCATCTTAACCGGGGTTTCGGTGCTGTTATAGCGGATTACCTCCTCGATTAAAAGCGCGTTCGCAATACCGTGAGGGATATGGTGGTAAGCACCTAATTTGTGTGCCATCGAGTGGCAAACGCCCAAGAATGCGTTGGCGAAAGCCATTCCCGCCATTGTCGCCGCGTCCGCCATCTTCTCGCGTGCTTTGATGTTATTCGCACCCTCGTTATAAGCGGCGGGAAGATATTTGAAAATGTTTTGCAGCGAACGGATTGCAAGACCGTCGGTGTAATCGGTCGCCATTACCGAAACATACGCTTCAAGGCAGTGTGTAACCGCGTCAATTCCCGAAGCGGAGGTTAAACCTTTCGGCGCGTGCATCATCATATCCGCGTCAACTATCGCCATCTTCGGAAGCAGTTCATAATCGGCAAGCGGATATTTTATCCCTGATTTTTCGTCGGTTATAACCGCGAAGGGGGTAACTTCCGAGCCTGTTCCGGCGGAGGTTGGGATTGCGATAAAATATGCCTTCTCGCCCATCTTCGGGAACTTGTAAATCCGCTTGTTTATGTCCGAAAAGCGCATTGCCATGTCTTCAAAATCACATTCGGGGTGTTCATATAAAACCCACATTATCTTCGCTGCGTCCATTGCAGAGCCGCCGCCCACCGCGATTATTACATCGGGTTCAAAGGAGCGCATCTGTTCTGCGCCCTTTTCGGCGGATTCAAGTGTCGGATCGGGCTTTACGTCAAAGAAGGTTGTGTGGTCGATACCGAGTTCATCAAGCTTTTTTGTTATCGGTTTTGTAAAGCCGCTTGAAAAGAGAAACTCATCTGTAACGACAAAAGCTCGCTTTTTGCCGTTCATTTCCTCAAGCGCGGAAGGCAGACAGCCTTTCTTGATAAATACCCTCTCGGGAGTCCTGAACCACTGCATATTCTCACGTCTTTCGGCTACTGTTTTAATATTAAGGAGGTGTTTTATCCCGACGTTTTCGGAGACGCTGTTCCCGCCCCAAGAGCCGCAGCCAAGGGTAAGGGACGGCGTGAGCTTGAAGTTATAGAGGTCGCCGATTCCGCCGTGGGAGGAGGGTGTGTTAATAAGGATACGCCCGGTCTTCATACGGGAGCGGAATTCATTGAGTTTCTCCGTTTCGGAAACGGGATTAATATAAAGCGATGATGTGTGCCCGTAACCGCCGTCAGCTATGAGGTGCTCGGCTTTTGAGAGTGCGTCTTCAAAACTTTCCGCCTTATAAAGCGCAAGCACCGGCGAGAGTTTTTCATGCGCGAATTCTTCGGAGATGTCAACGCTTGTGACTTCGCCGATTAAAATTTTCGTGTACGAAGGAACATTTATCCCCGCCATCTCGGCAATTGTAGTTGCCTTTTGCCCTACAATCTTCGCGTTGACGGAGTTGTTAATGATAATCGTCTTGCGAACCTTTTCTGCTTCTTCGGCTGTTAGAATATGACAGCCGCGAGCGGTGAATTCCGCCTTAACTTTATCGTAAACGTCATGAAGGACTATGCAGGACTGCTCGGAGGCGCATATCATACCGTTGTCGAAGGTTTTTGAATGGATTATCGAATTTACCGCAAGAACAACGTCCGCGCTCGAATCGATTATCGCGGGGGTGTTGCCCGCACCGACGCCGATTGCGGGCTTGCCGGAGCTGTAGGCGGATTTAACCATGCCCGGACCGCCCGTCGCAAGGATTATATCCGCGTCGTGCATAACCATATTGGTAAGTTCAAGACTCGGAACATCTATCCAGCGTATTATCCCTTCGGGCGCGCCTGCTTTTACCGCCGCTTCAAGGACAATTCTCGCCGCTTCTATAGTACATTTTTTCGCTCTCGGGTGGGGTGAAATAATAATCGCATTGCGGGTTTTAAGGGCAAGAAGGCACTTGAAGATTGACGTTGATGTGGGGTTTGTTGTCGGGATAACCGCCGCTATAACTCCGATCGGCTCGTAAATCTTCGCGGTTCCGTACGCCTTATCTTCCTCGAAAACGCCTACCGTCTTCGAGTCCTTGTATTTGTTATAGATATACTCGGAGGCGAATTGGTTTTTAATAACCTTGTCTTCAACAACGCCCATTCCTGTTTCGGCAACCGCCATCTTCGCTAAAGGTATGCGCGATTTCGCTGCTGCCTTTGCCGCCGCGGCAAAAATTTTGTCAACCTGCTCTTGGGTATAATGCGAAAAAATCTCCTGAGCCGCTTTAAGCTCTTTTATCGCCGCTTCAAGTTTCGCAACGTTATCAATAAGTTCCAAAAAAACATCTCCATTTATCTGTATTCGCTTGTAAGTTCGTAGTCTATAAGCTTAAATTCGGTATCCATGTATTTATTAAGTGCTTCCGCAAGATAGAGCGAACCGCCTATGACAACCATTCCGTCCGTCCCCGCAATAGCCATCGCAAGCCTTACCGCCTCGCTCACAGAGGCAACCCGCGCCCGCCTGAAGGGCTTCGCAAGCCTCCCCGCACTGACCGTCCCCGGCATAAACCCGTCAACACAAATCGCAGTATCAATATAACGGGAAATCTCACCGAGCGCGGTTTCAAAATCCTTATCCTCCCGCATACCGACAATCATAACCGTCCGCGCTATCTTCGGGCTGTCACAAATTTTCCTCACAAATGCAGCAAGACTTCTCATTCCGTCGGGGTTATGCGCGCCGTCAAGGATAATAAGCGGCTTATCATGTATTATTTGACAGCGTGAGTGCAAATATGCGCTTCTTAACCCCTCATATATCGCGGAATATTTAATTTTCTCAAAACCAAGTCTCCGCAAACTTTCGAGTGCTTCAATCGCCGTTAAGGCGTTGATAACCTGATGAATCCCCGCCATCTTAAGTTCAAACTCCCGGCGTTTATACTTAAACACACTGCCGGTAATTCCGCTTTCGATAATTTTGAGTTTATCGAGGTCGGGTTTAGCGAAGTCGGATTTCTGGAGCAAAGCGGTTTTGAGTATAATCCGTTCCGCTTCGGGAGGGTTGTCGGGGTAACAGACCGTAACCGTTCCGGGCTTAATTATCCCGGCTTTTTGCGCGGCAATTGCGGTTATGCTGTCCCCTAAAATTGCTGTGTGGTCGAAAGAAATTGAGGTTATAACCGACAAAAGCGTTGTTTTTATAACATTGGTGCAGTCAAGAAGCCCGCCTATCCCCGTTTCAAGAACGACAATATCGCAGTTTTGCGACGCGAAATAGATAAACGCGATTACCGTCGTCAGCTCAAACTGCGAATAGATGGTGCTTTCCATGTCGAAAACGGGTTTAACATATTCGACAATCCGCGTAAGCGAATCTTTCGGAATATTAACCCCGTTAACGCGTATCCGCTCGCTCCATTCCCGAATATACGGTGAGGTAAATTCCCCGGTAACATACCCTGCCCTCCGCAGCGTTTCGGAAAGCATACGCACAATCGAGCCCTTGCCGTTCGTCCCCGCGACGTGGATATACTGGAGTCGGTCCTGCGGGTTATTAAGCTTTGCGAGCAGTGAAGCAAAGCGATTTAGGGAGGTTACCGGCTCTCCTAATTTCGGGAAAGAGCCGATATACTCCATTGTCTCAAAAAAATTCATTCTACCTTAAGTGTATTAAGCGATTCGATGATTTTATCCATCTTTTCACGTGCCGCTGCAAGCTTTTGTTTCTCCGCTTCTATCTGTGCGGGAGGGGCTTTTGCGGTAAAACCGGGGTTAGAGAGCTTGCCTTGCGAAAAGTCGATGTCTTTTTGTACCTTTGCCCTTTCTTTTGTAAGCCGCTCAAGCTCTTTTTTTGTGTCAACAAGTTCGCCTGTCGGGATAAAGAGCTTCGCGTCGGCTGTTATCGCCGTAACCATTCCGTCGGTGTTTTCTGCCTTTTTAACTGCGGTAACGGAGGAACAATACGCAAGCTTTTCTATTAACTTCGCCGATTCGACAAAGAGCAACTCGTTATCCGTTTCTGCGATAAGTTTCGCCTTAACGGAGGGCGGAACATTCATCTCGGCGCGTTTTGCGCGGATTGCTTTAATTGCCTCAATTACCTTGCCAAATTCGCGTTCTTCGTTCGTATAGTCATATTTTTTGTCGAAAACGGGGTAATCTTCAAGCATAATTAAGCTGTCGTGGAGATGCGACCATATTTCCTCGGTTATAAACGGCATAAAGGGGTGGAGGAGTTTTAAGATATTATCAAGGCACCAGAACAGAACGTTTAATACAGCCTCGTCCGAACCGAGACGCGGTTTCGTTATCTCAATATACCAATCGCAATAGATATCCCAGATAAAATCGTAGAGGTTCGACGCCGCAATACCAAGCTCGAATTTGTCTAAATTCGCGGCTATGTCCGCCGTCAAGGTGTTTAGCTTGCTTACTACCCATCTGTCTTCGATACGCAGATTCTCGGGGAGACCTGTCGGCGTGAAGTCCTCGGGGAGGTTCATTATAAGGTAGCGGGAGGCGTTCCAGAGCTTATTCGCGAAGTTTCGCGCCGAAATAAGCTTTTGTTCATCAAAGCGCATATCGTTCCCCGCGCCGTTCCCGGAAACGAGCATATAGCGGAGCGCGTCGGCACTGTAGTTTGCGACAACTTCGAGCGGTTCAATGCCGTTGCCGAGCGACTTCGACATCTTCCGCCCCTGTTCGTCCCTAACAAGCCCATGGATTAAGACGGTGTTGAATGGAGCTTTCCCGGTAAGCTCAATCCCCGAAAACATCATCCTTATTACCCAGAAGAAGATTATGTCATAGCCGGTTATGAGGGTGCTTGTCGGGTAAAAATACTCATAGTCGGGCGTTTTATCCGGCCAACCCAGTGTTGAGAAGGGCCAGAGCGCGGAGGAAAACCATGTGTCGAGGGTGTCCTCGTCCTGACGGAGGGGCTTTTTGCATTTCGGGCAGATCGGTTCATTTTCCGCGGTAACAATTGTGTCGCCGCAGGAGTCGCAATAAAACGCGGGAATCCTGTGCCCCCACCAGATCTGTCGGGAGATGCACCAGTCGTTTATGTTTTCAAGCCAATGGTAGTAAATTTTATCGAAGCGAGAGGGTACAAACTTCGTCTCACCCTTCCTAACCGCTTCAATTGCGGGTTCTGCAAGGGGCTTCATCTTCACAAACCATTGTGTTGAAACCTTCGGCTCGACAACCGATTTACAGCGCGAACAGGTTCCGACATTGTGGCTGTGTTCCTCTATTTTAACAAGATAACCGCCGGTTTTTAAGTCTTCCACTATTTTTTTACGCGCCGCGTATCTGTCCATGCCGGCGTATTCGCCGAAATTTACAGTTCCGTCGTCGTTCATCATGTTTATAACGGGGAGGTTATGGCGTTTCCCTACTTCAAAGTCGTTGGGGTCGTGTGCGGGGGTAATTTTAACGATGCCCGTTCCGAAATCGGTTTTAACATAGTCGTCCGCAACAACGGGAATTTCACGGTTAACAAGCGGCAATATTACGGTCTTGCCGATAAGGCTTATATAGCGCGGGTCGGAGGGGTTAACCGCAACGGCTGTATCGCCGAGCATTGTCTCGGGTCGGGTTGTTGCAATTTCAATGTAATCGGAGGTGCCTTTAATTTGATAACGGATATGCCAAAAATGCCCGTCCTTCTCCTCGTGGTCAACCTCTGCGTCGGAAAGCGACGTCTTACAATTCGGGCACCAGTTAATCATTCTTTCGCCGCGATAGATCAAGCCCTTTTCATAGAGCTTCACAAAAAACGCCTTAACCGCCTTGTTACAGCCTTCGTCCATGGTAAAGCGAAGTCTGTCCCAGTCGCAGGAAGAACCCATCTTTTTAAGCTGTGAAATAATTCTGTCTGCGTAGGTTTCCTTCCACTCCCAAGCGCGCTCCAAAAACTTCTCGCGCCCCATTGCCTCTTTTGACGTACCCTCTTTTTTAAGCTGTTCGACAATTTTAACCTCGGTCGCAAGGGCAGCGTGGTCTGTCCCCGGGAGCCACAGCGCGGAGTAACCGCTCATGCGCTTGAAGCGGATTAAGATGTCTTGCAAGGTACAGTCGAAGGCGTGCCCCATATGAAGCTGCCCCGTTACGTTCGGCGGGGGGATAACTATAGTATAGGGGGGCTTTTTCGCGTCAATCTCGGCGTGGAATGCCTTCTTCTCTTCCCATACCTTATATATTTTATCCTCGATTTCACCGGGGATATATTTATCACTTAGTTTTCTTATCATTTTTTTCTCCGATTACAGAATTTTTGCCATATTTTTACATGGGCTTTATTATATAATTATTATACCATAATTTAAATCTAAAGTCAAGAGCAACATAAAAGTTACAATTTGGGAATATTATCTAATATACTGTATAAAGGGGTGATTAGATGAAAACGGCAAAACTCATATCGATAACTTTTGCGGTTATAATACTTGTTATATACACTGTGTTTTATACCGATACAGAAGTAGTTGCCGAACCTGCCGTACCGGTTATTAAAATTTCACCCGTCACTGAAAAAGATACTTACGTTAAGAGCGGACAAGCCGAATACTATTATAATACCTTTTATACCGCCCTGAGGGAAAAGTCTGAAAAACCGATAACTTTTAAAATACCCGAACCGGTGTATGAAGAATTTGAAGTTCCTTATCATAATTCCGACTTTAAGGCTTATATGTCCTTCAAAAAAATAACCGACAAAACCGCTCCGCAATGGCATTACCGACAAAACGCATGGACAGATAGTAACGGCTTACGGCGGGTAGGCGACGATTATCTTGTTGCAATGGGGACATACTACACCGAAAACGTCGGGGAACGATTTAGGATTACACTCGACACCGGAAACGTTTTTACCGTCACAATCGGCGACATAAAAAACCCCGCTCATACCGACCGATATAATATGTATACATCGGTTAAGGATAATTACGGAAATTTTTATTCGGCGAACGTTATTGAATTTATAGTCGATACCGACAAGCTTGACTCATACGCGAAGAAACTCGGTACGGTGAGTTGCCTTGACGGGCTCGACGGGAATATAGAAAAGGTTGAGAAGATTGTCGGTAATAAAACTAAAGAAACCGCTTGACTATGACATTTACGATGTTTTTATAATCGGTGCGGGTCCTGCGGGGCTTTCTGCCGCTATTTACGCTGCGAGGGCGGGCGCGAAAACCATCGTTACTGAGCGTGAAAACGTCGGCGGACAGGCAGTCCAAAGCGCGGATATTAAAAACTATCCGGGATTTACGGATATAACGGGAAGCGAGCTTGCAGAGCGGATGCGCGAACAGGCTATACTTTCGGGTGCGGTTACGGATGAATTTTGCGACATATTGACGGTTGACCTGCGGCAAAAAATCATTGCGTCAAAGGGTAAAGTTTACAGGGCAAAATCAATCATCATTGCCACAGGCACAAAACAAACACCGCTTGAAGTCCCCGGTGCGGAAAAATTCGCGGGGAACGGCGTACATTATTGTGCCTTATGCGACGGGCACCTTTACAAAGACAAAGTTGTCGCCGTTATCGGGGGAGGCAGTTCAGCCTTAACCGAGGCGATATATCTTTCAAAGATCGCGAAAACCGTTTATGTTATCCGCCGTAAGGATTATTTCAAGGCGGAGCAAGCAGTCATATCGCAAGCGGAAAAAACCCCTAATATCAAGATACTTTATAACACCGACATTGTATCGCTTTCGGGGGAAAAAAATCTTGAAACTATTAACGTCATCGACATAAAAGCCGCACGAAAATACCAGCTTGCCGCAAGCGGTCTCTTCGTCTATATCGGAAGCACGCCGCAAACGGAGCTTTTTTCGCGCTATATTAGTTCTGACGGGCTTATAACCGACGGCGGCGGATTTCTTGTAACCGATGAGCGAATGGAAACTGCCGTTAACGGTGTTTTTGCAGCCGGTGATGTTCGCGCAAAGGATATACGACAGGTTTCAACCGCCGTGGGTGACGGGGCGATTGCCGGAAACTTTGCGGCGGAGTTCGCACGTGGAAGTTAGCGTTTACCGATATATTCGCTGATAAGCATTGTTATATCGGCGCGTGGTTTGTCACCGATAAAGCTTTGCAGGTCACTGTAAATATTGTCGCAGATTTCTTGTATATCCTTGTCTTTATGGAGGTTAAGCGTTTCGCAGAGTCTCTCTTTACTGTACGTTTCGCCGCTTTCGGATGAGGCGGTTATCAGGCTGTTGGTATAGATAAATATCCTGTCATGCCAGTCGAGTTTTCTCGTATCGGAAGTGTAATGTACGTCTTTTTTAAGCGCGAGCGGAATACCCGATATGAACGGCGCGGATTCCCAAGGTTTACCGAAAGATTTTATAAACGGCGAATGAAGTCCGGCGGTTATGTAGTTTAACTCGCCCTCTTTTAGGTTAATATAGCCCATAAAGGCGGAGATTGAATGTTCCGTCTTTCGCTTTTCATAAAGGATTTGGTTTACGGTATAGAAAATTTCTTCGAGGGACTTTCCGTTCCGCGCACCCTGTTCCATAAGTGTTTTTGCGATAAGCATCATCACTGCTGCCGCAATACCGCTCCCCGAGACTTCCGCTTCGACAATAACTATGGTATCACTGCTTATAGGGAAATAGTTATAGAAGGCGTTGTTTGAACCGTCGTTGTCCTTTGTTGTACCGTAAATATCAATCTCCGGACGGTCGAGATAGTCCGGGGCGATATGCGGGAACGCGGTGTCACGAATGTCCTTAACCACTAAAAGCTCGGCTCTTACACGCTCTTTTTCAGCCGCCTGTTTTTCAAGCTCAGCCATATAACTGCGAAGACGTTCGGTCATGAGGTTAAATGAATCGGCAAGTTCCTCAAGTTCGTCCCCTGTTCTTATAAGTATCGGAGATTCATCGCTGTAGTCGTTTCCGATCGTTGATACCTTTTTTGTTAACTTTTCAATCGGTTTTGTAATATTCCTTGAAAAGCGCACAGCCATTATAAGCACTGCAACTGCGGCAACCGACACCGTAATAATCGTTATCGTAAGACCGAGTGTAAGATTTCTTGTTACCTCTGCACCGATTGCGTTATTGAGGACTAAAACACTGTCGCTTAAGACTGCTACTTCATGTTCCGCCGTTTCCGCAGAGATTAAAACACCTACCGAAAATTCCGATCCTATGCATGGGGCATATGCAAAGTAGGTAAGTTCTTCGTGATAGGTTATAATTTCGGTGCCGGCATTACCGATCGCCATTGATCTTGCAATATAACGTTCGCCCGGTCCGCCTTCGTTGTAATTTACCTGCCCGTCTACATACGCTCCTGTTACGTCATAGATTAAATTCCCGTCTTTGTCGAGCAGGAAAGTTTTCGCATTTTCTTCGACCGAATCGCCGATTAAATCCGACAGCGCGGTAACGTCATTTCCGCTTAAGGCGAGGCGTTCATCGACAAGGTCTGCCGTTAGTTTCGCTATCGAAAGACTGTGGGAACGGATTTTTGTTCGGATAGCGTTCCCGGTGCTGTTTGCGGCGGTGATCCCCATCTGTTCCGATACTTCGTTGATGCTTTGCTTCATCAGAATCATTGTCCTGCACGAAACTATTCCGATAACGGCAAGCGGCAGAAATGCAATGATAAGCATTAGAACAATAATTCTCGTTTTAATCTTATGAAACATTTTTTTCCTCCCGTTATTTAGTCGCCTGTATATTCAATCATTACTGCGGATAAAACAGCCTCATTTTGGAGGAGAAGCTTTGTAAGGTCATCCTTTATCGCTCTGTTTTTTACTGCGGCGTTAATCTCTGTAGACTCTTTTGAAGAAATAACCGACTTAATCTTCGGGCGGTAGGGTTTTATAATCGCAAGGATAGGTTCGCGCTCGCCGTTGAATTTAACCGAAAGGAGATAGAGTCGCTTGCGGTTTGAAATAAGAGACATTAATATGTAAACTGCACAGATTGCAAGCGTTCCTATTCCCGCAAGAGGGAAAAGCCCTGCGCCTGCTGTTAATCCTGCCGCAATCGACAGGAAAAGGAAACCGATGTCGAGAGGGTCCTTAACAGCCGCTCGAAAACGCACAATCGAGAGCGCACCGACCATACCGAGCGACAGCACGATATTTGTCGAAATAGACATTATAATAAAAGCAGTCGTCATACAGGTTATTACATTAAGTACGGCGAAACTTTCGTTATACACAGGTCCCCGATAGAATAAGCGGTAAATTATGTAGATTACCAAACCGCAGACGAGCGCGACCGCCATTACAGCGGCGATATGGTTAGGGGTAAGATTTGCGACAAGTCCTGCCTGTACTATGCTGTCCTTGATTTCCTGTACTAAACCGTTCATCGGCTTTCACCTGTTATTTCTTTTATTTTACCGGTTCAAAACGAATACGTATCTGCGGGAGTTTTTTCGCTTCGTAATAGTAATTCTTCTGCCAGCCGTCGCCCTGTGAAGGGTCGTTTTCGCCCGTTGCCGGGGGTGCGAAAATCTTAAGCGTCATGTCACACGGCGAATCTATCGGTTTGTCGAAAAAAGCACTCATGAAGTCGATGTTTTTCGCCTTCGGGGATTTATAGAACCATCTGCCGTTAAGTTCCATTATGTAGTTAGACTCGTCGTCCTTGTCGAATACGGCTTCGCAAAAATGCGGGTTGCTTTCAAAATGCAGATTTATCGCAATACCGTCTGCGTCCTCGGAGTTCCCCCAGCGAAATTTCACAGGCAGGCTTGTATCTTCGGTAACGGTCAGAGCCGGCGAGAACCATTCGGAATGTATTATCTCTTTGTAGGTCTCCATAAGGGGTTGCGCAATGCCGACGTTAACGTTATTCGGGTCTTCGATTTCAAGCCCAAGCCGTCCCCTGTCGCGGAACTGATAGAGCGTAAACGCCGAGAACCATTCCGCCTTCTCGGAAACTAAAATGTCACAGAATTCCTTAACCATATCCGCCTGCTCATACGCGCCGGTAACGTCACCGTCCGCGTTTAGTTCCGCCATGGTCATAGGTTTCGCTTCGCCGCCGTTGAGGTTTTTATAAAGCTCGAAGCTGCGCTTTGTAAGGTCGTAAATATGACGAACCTTATCCCGCTTAAAACCGTTCCCGCCCTTTTCGGCAATATCAAAGGGCCAAGTCCAGTGGAGAGCCATGTATTTATCAACCGACCATATATCGGCTTCTGTAATAGTTGAAGCAAATTCAGCTTCCTTAACCATATGCTCATCGTCGGGGTGCTCCGCGCCGTCAATGCAGATAATCGTTTGTACGTTCGGTGCGTACTCGTGAATAAGCTTTGAAGCGCGGGTGAAGAAGTCCCCTACCTCTTTATATGAGGCACGGCGGTTGAAAGAAAACCAGTTGCCGGTTGCTTCATGGTTAATCCGAAGGAAAACCCGCCCGAAGGGTATTAAATCCTTTGCAACCTCGATTATGTATTCGTCCTCTAAAAACGGGTCCATCGTCAGGGTTAAGGACACGTCCTGCCCGTGGCGGCGAATATCCCGCATACAGGTAAACGGCTCGTCATCACGCGTTCCGCCCTTGCCGCCCTTATAGGTAAAATAGTCGTCGTAGGGATAATCCCACGCGAAAGCGACGTTCGGGTTCGCGTGGACGACGCTTGCCCTCCCCGGGAAACCCTTATCGTGGGGGTAGTAGCAATACATCAGAGAGATACTGCGGTGAGGTCTTCCGAGTTTATATAGTATCTCGTCTTGGTTTACGTACTCGCCGCGCTCCGACCCGTCCCCGAGGTCAACCGCACATTTCGCTTTCCCCATGTGGATTTTTTTAACTTCAATCATAAAAAAGTTCCATTCCGCCGCAACAGCGGCACAAAGAGTAATGAATTTTTTATTCCGGTTCCCCCGCCTTCGGCGGGGGAACCAAAACGTTACATTTCTCGCTGTCTTCTATTGTTTTTTACCGATGGGGATGCTCTTAAGTTCTGAGCGTTTTTTGCGTATGTCTTCAAGGCTTAATCGGAGTGTTTCTTCCGATTTTATCAGCACGTGGTCAACATAGCTGTCGGCGGCGGATTTTGCTTCCTTCATTGCGCGTTGGGCATTAAGGAGCATTTCGTTCGCCTGAACCTTCGCAAGGCGCATAATTTCGTCGTTTGAAGCAATTGACTTAGCACGCTCCTCGGCGCGTTTTATAATCGCTTCGGCTTCGGCATTCGCCTGCCTTAAGATTTCGACCCTGTCTTGGGTAATATGCCGCGCCTGCTTCATCTCAGCGGGGAGATTAAGTCGCAGTTCGTTTATCATATCCCGCATCTGTTCGGAATCAATTATGCATTTTTTCACAGTAAAAGGAACTGCCGCCGCTTTATCAAGCAGTTCATCCATGGTATCTAAAACTTCATCAATAGTCATATTAACACTACCTCAACTTAAAATTTGGGTCAAACCGCAATTTTTCGAGTCTTTCTTTTATATCATCGATAATCTCGCCGGGTACAAAATGACTTATGTCGCCCCCGTAGGCGGCAATCTGCTTAACAGCACTCGAAGACAGGTACATATTCTCCGCGCTCGTTGTTAAAAAAACCGTTTCCGCCCCATCATAGAGCATCTTATTCGCAAGTGCCATCTGGAACTCATATTCAAAGTCCGAAACGGCGCGAAGTCCCTTTACGATTGCGCAGGCTCCGATCTCTTTAACATACTCGGCGATAAGCCCGTCCCAATGGTCGATAACGACATTCGGAAGCCCTGCCGATATGCGTTCAAGAAACACTAACCGCTCGTTTACCGTAAACGCCGGACGTTTATAGAGGTTGTTGGTTACGAGGACAATTACCTTGTCAAAAAGTGACGCCGCCCGATAAACAATATCGCGATGCCCGAATGTAACCGGATCAAAACTTCCGGGGCATACCGCTATCCTCATATTTCACCTTCTTCCAAGCTGCCCGATAAAAACTTAGAAAGGTATATCTGCCCGTAACGGTACTGCTTAACAAGCCGCAGTTCCCCGTATGAGTCCTCGGGGAAAAAGTTTCCGTCATGCTCCGCGATTACTATGCCGTTATCGGACATAGATGCCGCAAGAAGCGGAAGGCAGTCGGCTAAGAGGTTGCTGTCATAGGGGGGGTCTAAAAAGGCTATATCGAAACGATAGGGGCAATTTTTCAAGAAGGTTACGGCGTCTGTCCGCTTTATCGCCGACTTGTCGCTAAGGCCGCAAAGGTTAACGTTCTCTTCGGTGAGGAGGGCGGTTTTTTGTGCCTTTTCGACGAAGAGACATTTTGATGCGCCGCGAGAGAGTGCTTCGATACCTAATTGTCCCGTTCCGGCGAAAAGGTCGAGGACAACCGCGCCGGGGACCGCAAACTGTACTATTGAAAAGATTGATTCCTTAACCTTGTCGGTGGTCGGGCGGACGTCTAAGCCTTCCGGTGTCTTGAGCTTTCGCCCGCGCTTTGTGCCTGTTATTACACGCATTTGTTTACTACTCCGATTTACAGATCGTTTGCTGTGAGCTGCTCGAGGGTCTGGCGTTTTACGATTAATCTTGCCTTCCCGTCCTTTACCGCAACAAGCGGCAGTTTCGGTATCATATTATAGTTAGAAGCCATAGCGTAAACATACGCGCCGGTTGAAAACATCGCGATAATATCACCGGGCTCGGTTATTTGAAGCGGCATATGTTCGCCCAAAAGGTCGGTCTCGCAGCATCTTCCGGCAAGAGAAATTACCTCGGTTTTGTCTCTGTCCGCTCTTGACGCATTTTCTATAGTATACTTCGCCTTGTAGAGGGAATAGCGCGGGTTGTCGGTCATTCCGCCGTCAACCGACACGTAGGTGCGTATGCCCGGGATATTTTTCACCGCACCGACGGTGTAGAGGGTTGTCCCGGCAGGTCCGGCGATACTCCGCCCGGGCTCAATAAGAATAAACGGCTGTTTTATATTAAGGTTTTCGCAAACAGTCTTAGCCCGCACCGAAACGCGCTCCATATAGGTTTCAAACGGCGCAGGGTCGTCCGTTTCAAGATATTTTATCCCAAAACCGCCGCCGAGGTTGAGTTCGGATATTTCAAAAGAAAGCTCGTTCTTAATTTTCGCAATGAAGTTAAGCATCGTCTCCGCCGCGAGTTCAAACGCCTCAATATCGAAAATCTGACTCCCGATATGACAATGAAGCCCTGTTAAGTTAATATTTTCGGAAGCTATCGCAGTCTTAACCGCCTCGAACGCTTCACCCGTTTCAAGCGCGAAACCGAATTTCGAGTCAATCTGCCCGGTCTTAATAAGGTCGTGGGTATGCGCGTCAATCCCCGGCTTAACCCTAAACATAATGCTCGCTGTCTTGCCCGCGTCTTTCGCGAAACCGTCAAGCTTTTTAAGCTCGGTGAGGTTGTCCACAACAATATGTTTTACATTATTTTCAAGCGCGTAAAAAAGCTCGCGGTCGGTCTTATTGCTCCCGTGGTAACAAATTTTGTCGGTTGGGAAGTCGACGGAAAGGGCTGTGAAAAGTTCCCCTTCCGAAACGACGTCGATTCCTAACCCTTCGTCCTTAACCCATCGTGCAATCTCTTTACATAAAAGGGCTTTCGAGGCGAAACAGACGAGTCCCTGCCCGTAATTTTCGTCCATCGACTGCTTGAACCGGCGGCAATTATCGCGGAAAACTCCCTCGTCAATGACACATACTGGCGTTCCGTACTCCGCCGCAATATCTACAGCGTCAACGCCGGAAATTGTCAAGTGTCCTCTATCATTCACGCCGTAATTTTCATAAAGAAACCTGCTCATATTTTTTTCTTCCTCTGCTATCGATTCTATTATTTCGCGAAGTTCTTCTACGCCCTCGCCTGTAACCGTCGAAAAATTAATTGTGTGTATGTCTTCAAACTGCGGGATTTCCTCCGCAAAACTTTGCATACGCGCTTCACGCTGTGATTTCGATAATTTGTCATTTTTGGTAAATGCTATAATAAACGGTTGCTCAATATCTATGAGGTAGTTAATCATCGTAAGGTCGTCGGCTGTGGGTTTGTGGCGGATGTCGATAAGCTGTACCACGAGGCTTATATCCCTCTTCAAATAGCCGTCAAGAAGCGTCCGCCACTTCAGTTGTTCCGCCTTTGAAACCTTCGCATAGCCGTACCCCGGGAGGTCTACTATATAAATGCCGTCACATTCGTAGAAATTTACCGTTGCGGTCTTTCCCGGTGTTGAAGAAACCCGCGCAAGAGATTTTCTTCCGATTAACTTATTTATAAGAGAAGACTTTCCGACATTCGAATGACCCGAAAAGGCTATTTCCGGGGTTAAGCCTGACTTTAAGCTTGGGTCGGTTAAAAAGCCGTTGATGCTGCCTACTGATGTATAAAATTTTACATTATTGTAATTCATTGTGAATATTTTTCCTCAATGTTCCCTTAATTTTAATTATATCATAAAATTTTTCAAATTGCAAGGCATTACAGTAAAATTACAATAATTAAAATATAACATTTTCTGTTGAAATAATTTGCAAAATGTAGTACAATATCACTATGGTACAAAAAATGTTC
>JAISGY010000066.1 GCA_031262835.1 Ruminococcus sp. | reverse complement strand
TTTACAGTGGATTTGAAGCTCAACAGAGAAGAGATAGTCTCATCGGAAGTTATCTTCTCGGAAACGCAGGAGCAGGCGGTCGAACTTGACTACGTTCTGCCCGACTATTATCCGGAGATATTTAAAATCATTAAGTGTATTGCGAAGCCTCAGATAATATCTTATAGTATCTCGGGTTCTAAGCTTACCTATGAGATGTCGGTTTGTATCAAGGTGCTCTACTGCTCCGATTCGAGCAAGTGCACCCAAGTTATCGACCAAAAACTTTCGTACACAAAGACAGCAGAACTCGGGAAAACGCCTGAGAACCCGAAGGTTACAATCGAGGCGAAGACAGATTATATCAACTGCAGAGCGGTTAACCAGCGCAGAATCGACGTACGCGGTGCGGTAAGCATTAAGATTAAAGTATGCGATCTTGTTAAACAGACAGCCGTTTGCGACGCTTTCGGCGGCAACATCGAGCTTAAGAAAACTCCGATTACATACCCGGTCAACAGGCTTTATACAACAAAGCGTATCTCGGTTTCCGACAATATGGAACTCGGTTCAAAACCGCCGATTATCAATATCCTGCGGGCTGATGCCGTTGCTGTTGAGCCGGACAAGAAGGTCATCGCAAATAAACTTGTTGCGAAGGGCGACGCGAATGTTAATATGCTCTATACCTGTCAAAAAGACGGCGTAGACAGCGTTGACAACGTGCAATTTTCAGTGCCCTATTCACAGATAATTGAGCTTGACGGGATTGATGACAGGTACGATGTTAACGTTGACGCGGACATTTTATCGACCGATATTTCACCCACAACCGACGCGGAGGGCAACGCAAATTCCGCCGAGGTTACACTTGCTCTGCTCTTGACGGTATCTGCGTTCAGAGTTGCGACGGTTGATGTTGTAACGGATGAATATTCAACCGCCTTTGAAACACTCGATACGAAGAACGATATTAAGGTTGAGCTTCTTCCGCAGACGATTAATTCAACGGCGATAATAAAGTCAACACTTGAATACTCCGAAGAAGACCTTGAGAATGTTTACGACGTTTGGACAAATCTTTCAAACTGCAACTATAAAATCGACTTCGAGAACAGCAGAATCAGCGTAATCGGCAACCTTATCTTCACGGCTCTTGCGAAAAATTCCGACGGAATTACAGTTGTAATTGAGAAGGATGAACCTTTTGAAGCGTATGTTCCGGTAGAAAATCTTACCGAATATGCGACCGCCGATTTGAAGGTTGTGCCGGTTTCCTGTTCATATAACCTTGCTTCCGGGAATACAATCGACGCGAAAGCCGAGATAAGGATAGCAGGGAACTTAAACAACGCCGAAATTGTTCCTGTTGTTACCGACATATCGGTTGACGAGGAAAAACCCCGCGACAAGGGCGGCGACTACGCGCTTAAACTCTACTTTACCGACGAGGGCGAGGATCTCTGGGAGATTGCGAAACGGTACGGAACGTCTGTTGAAGCAATAATCGGTGAGAACGACCTTGACGCTGAAAATAATCCGAGCGGTATGCTGCTTATTCCAATACTATAACTTTTCGGAGGAAAAACTGATGAATAACGATCTCTACAGCGATATTGCGGCACGCTCGGGCGGCGATATATATATCGGCGTCGTCGGACCTGTCCGTACAGGCAAATCGACCTTTATACAAAAGTTCATGGAGAACCTTGTTATACCGAATATCTCCAACGAATATCAAAAAGACCGCGCAACAGATGAGCTTCCCCAATCGGCGGCAGGCAAAACAATTATGACGACCGAGCCGAAGTTTATCCCCGAACAGGCGGCGCAGGTTAACCTCGGCGACAAGGCGAGAGCGAATGTCCGACTAATCGACTGCGTAGGTTATATAGTACCCTCCGCAATCGGTTATGTTGAAAATGAGATGCCGCGAATGGTTAAGACGCCTTGGTACGAGGAGGAAATTCCCTTCGCAATGGCGGCGGAACTCGGTACGCAAAAGGTTATAAACGACCATTCAACAATCGGACTCGTTGTTACAACCGACGGCTCTATTTCCGACATTCCGCAGGACGAATACGAAGCCGCTACCGACAGGGTTGTAAGCGAGCTTGAGGCAATCGGGAAGCCGTATATTGTACTTTACAATACCGTTGACCCGACCTCCGAAGCGGCGAGTTATAACGCCTCCGCGCTTGCGGCAAAATACGCGTCCCCGGTTATCCCCGTAAACTGCTTAGACCTTAACGAGACGGATATCTATAACATCTTGGAGCAGGTTCTCTACAGCTTCCCGGTAAAGGAAATCAACATAAGTATGCCCAAGTGGGTAACAGGGCTTACGAAGGGGCATTGGCTTAAGTCGAACCTCTTCGAGACGATAAGGGAAGCAGCTTCCGAAATAAGCAAGGTGCGCGACATCGGTGCGCTTGCGCAGAGTGTTGACGGAAACGAGTATGTCAACTCCGCTTCGATAAGCGACATTGACCTCGGCAAGGGCAGCGCAACCGTTGGGATTGACCTTAAGAACAACCTTTTCTACAAGGTTTTGGGCGAAGAAACCGGGATTGAAAACCTTTCCGAAAGCGATCTAATGCCGCTTCTTAAGGAACTCACTTCGATTAAGAAAAAATATCAAAAGATTGAACACGCCCTCGAAGAGGTTGAAGCGACGGGTTATGGCATAGTCATGCCTACTCTTGAAGAACTGCAGCTTGAAGAGCCCGAAATCGTTAAACAGGGTGGCAAGTACGGCATAAGGCTTCGGGCATCTGCTCCGTCAATCCACCTAATGAAGGCGGATATACAAACCGAAGTCAGTCCGATTGTCGGTTCGGAAAAACAGTCGGAAGAACTTGTAATGTATCTGCTCCGCGAGTTTGAAGAGAGTCCGCAGAAAATCTGGCAATCGAACATCTTCGGCAAGTCCCTCCACGAGCTTGTCAACGAGGGTCTCCAGAATAAGCTTCATAAAATGCCGACAGAAGCGCGCATGAAGATTCAGGAAACGTTAGAGCGTATTATAAACGAAGGCTGCGGCGGGCTTATCTGCTTCATACTATAAACATAACGATAGACATAACGCCTTTTCCTCCCTTGTTAGTAAATATCCGCCGTCTTTATAATAAAGCGGCGGATATTTACGTTGTGTTTTTCGTTGAAAAACTTTATACTATAGAAATATTATCGGAGCAGGAAAGTTTTACTGTAAACTTTTTATCGGTTTCGGTGTGAGTTACAGTAACCTTTTCGCCCTCGCGTTTTGCAGTGAGGGTGAACAGTTTTTCTGCGGCGGTATTATAAATGTCAAAAGAAATTTCGTCTTCAATTTCATAGATAACAAATTCCGCGCCGTCAAGATAGTCATATTCAAAATCGCCGGAAAAATTACCGAACGGCAATATTGAATTCGGTTTCGCAAGTAGGGGGAGTCCGAAGTAGTCGTACTTCTTGTTATAATACCGCCCGCCGGAAAACTTCTCGCCGGAGATAATATCCGTCCATATCCCGCAGTCGGGGAGATAAATTTGCGCGTCGCCCGTCTCGTTCATTATCGGCGAAACAAGGAGCGAATCCCCGAACATATACTGCGTGTCAAGGTATCTGCAAATCGGGTCGCTATCAAAGTCAATAACCATAGCCCGCATCATCGGTACGCCGGTTTTTGAAGTCTTAACCGCCTCCGCCCAGACATACGGCATTAGTTTTCCTTTAAGGTTTGTAAAGAACCGCAAAACATCGACCGATTCTTCATCAAAAAGCCAAGGCACACGATAGGATGAATTGCCGTGGAGGCGGGAATGTGTCGAAAGAAGCCCGAATGCCGACCAGCGTTTGTAAATATCGGGGGTTGCCGTTGCCTCGAAACCGCTTATGTCATGCGAATAGAAGCCGAAACCCGACGCGCAGAGGGACAAGCCCCCGCGAAGCGTCTCCGCCATCGACGAATACTCCGCGGAGCAGTCGCCCCCCCAGTGCACGGGGAATTTTTGCCCCCCGACAGTCGCCGAACGCGCAAAGAGACAAGCTTTTCCTTCACCGTAAAACTCGGTCAAGACATCAAAAACGCATTTGTTGTATAAATATGTGTAGTAGTTGTGCATAGAAACAGGGTCTGAACCATCGTAATACTTAACCGCAGTCGGTATACGTTCGCCGAAGTCGGTTTTGAAGCTGTCAACACCGAGCTCGCAAAGTACGCGAAGTTTCCCGGCATACCACTCACAGGCAGCAGGATTTGTAAAGTCAACGATTCCCATTCCCGGCTGCCACATATCACATTGAAATACGCTGCCGTCGAGATTATGAAGCAGATAACCGCCGCTTTCCGCTTCAATGAATAAATCGCTCTTTTGCGCAATATAAGGGTTAATCCAAACGCAGATTTTGAGCCCTCTTGCTTTTAAACGCGAGAGCATTGCGGCAGGGTCCGGGAACTGCCTTTCGTCAAACCTAAAATTGCACCACTCAAATTCCCGCATCCAAAAACAATCGAAATGGAACACCGACAGGGGAATGTTCCGCTCCGCCATGCCGTCAATGAAGCTTGTTACCGTTTCTTCGTCGTATTTTGTGACAAAAGAGGTAGTAAGCCAAAGCCCGAAGCTGTACGCGGGCGGGAGAGAAGGCTTCCCGGTTAAAGCGGTGTAGTTTTCAAGAACACTGTGGAGCGCGGGCTTATCGGTATCGTCGCCGCCGATAAAGAAGTATTCAAGCTCCTCGCCCGAAACGGTAAAGGAAACCTTCGATACCGTGTCGGAAGCAACTTCATACGAAACCTTCCCGGAGGTATTAACGAAAACGCCGTAACCCTCGGAAGAAATATAAAACGGAATGGATTTGTAGGACTGCTCTGAACAGGTTCCGCCGTCCGCGTTCCAAATTTCAACATTCTGCCCGTTTTTTGTAAATGAGGTGAACTTTTCGCCGAAGCCGTAAATCTGTTCAGCGACACCAAGCGTTAGCTGGTCGCGCATAAAAGTGCCGTCAGTATCAGGCGGATATTCCCAAAACCTGTCGTTAACCTTAGCAGCGTTTTCGAGCGCAAGCTGCGACCGGTCCTCCGTTATGTACGAAAGCGAACGCCAGCCGCTGCCGGTAAGACGCTTCCCACCCCGCGAAAATGACGTCTTCCAGTCGGATTTACTTATGGTAAATGTTGTAGAGCCGGAGATAAGTTTAAAACAATCTTCGTTCTCGATAATTTCGGGTTTATAACCGAAATCTTCGTACAAGTCAAATTCAGGCTTGTTTTTAAGCCCGCCTTTATAGTGCACGGCGTGAACCTTAATCACGTCTTTTTGCGTCGATGTGTATGTAACTTCAATGACAGGACCGCCCAGCGTCATACCTCTGTTGTAGATTTTCTGACAAACCGCCGTTACCCGTAACCCGTTCTCAATCGGCGTAATCTCATACGCGTCTGCCGCGTATTTAACGTCGAAACCGCCCCTATTAAGCCAAAATCCATCCGAAAACTTCATGGTAATACCTCCATGTAATCGTTTACATTAATTCTAATACAATTTTTCATAATATTCAAGATGTTTTTATTAAATTTACAAATTTTTAATAAATACAGACTTAAAAAACGTATTGTAATTAAGATTAAGATGTGCTATAATTAATTGTATATTGATTAAATGATAAGAGGATACATAAATGAGCGCGAAATTAAGTGAGCTTTTAAAAAACTTTAATGATAATAAAGAAATCGGAATAAAAAGTCTTTTAACGGCTATTAAGCGGAATAATTACTCCGAAATGGAAACAACTGTTATCTATGCACAGGTAATGACATATTACTTCTTGGCTGATAACAGATCCCGCGTAATTAACCTTTTTGAAAAATATAACAAACTTGGTATTACGAATGAATATGCAAATACGATTGATATATATTGCGCGGTCGGAATTGCATATGCAAAAACGGACAACAACAAACAGGCGGCAAGATGCCTTGAAAACTTCCTGCGATTATTTGCGGCATATAATGGGGGTACGCTGAAAACGTCTGACCTTACCTACCGTACGCCGGCTTTTAACGGTGACTTCGAGCTTGCCGCGCTTAAAATCCTTATTATTGTTTACGATAAGATGAACAACGAAGAAGACGAACTCCGGACATATTTTAAGAAAAAGAAATTAGAAAAACCCGACTGGGACGGAACAATGCTTACAATCGGAATGATTGTTAAAAACGAAGAGAAGACGCTTGAAGACTGTTTGAAAGCACTCTCAAGTCTGCGTGAAAAGGTAAAGTGCGAGCTGATTGTTGTCGATACAGGTTCGATTGACAGGACCATTGAAATTGCAGAGAAGTATGCAGATGAGGTGCGGCATTTTAAGTGGATAAACGACTTTTCGGCGGCGCGAAACGAATCACTCCGGGATGCTAAGGGCGATTGGTATATGTACCTTGATGCGGATGAAATATTTGAAAATACGAATGAAATTGAGAAATTTTTTACATCTGCAACTCATATCAACTTTAATTTCGGAAGCTATATTGTTAGGAATTATGTTAACGATACGGATTATGCAGATTTTTCCGCACCGCGTCTTTCCCGCATTATGGAAAACACGAAGTTCAGCCGTTCGATTCACGAAACAATACCTCTCGTTTCACCCGCAATTTTCTTTAGGGATTTCGTGCATCATAAGGGTTATCTCGGTAAAAATCTTCAGAAAAAGAATGCACGTAACATTTCAAATATGTTAAGTGAATACGAAAAAAATCCCGATGATATATCTCTTGTCTTTCAGATTTCAGAATCTTATTTAAGCGTCGATCGGAATATTTCACTTGAATTTTTAAATCTCGGACTTCAAAAAGCTCTTGAAATTGAAGAACCCGTTTGGGAAGCTGTATTTCGTTCGGAGTTATGCTGTTGCTACAACGGCGACAATAAGGATGAAAAAGCATTTGAATTTGCAAAAGAATGTACGGCTATTTATGAAAAATCAAAAGATGAATATTGTGTAACTGTTGATATTTACGCTGTTTATTTAATTAACGCCTGTAGACTTGAAAAGGATTTTAACGAAATAAAAAAAGCTTTTTGGCTTTTCAGCGATTTACTTGATAAGTATAATGACAATAAAATTACGTCGATTGATTTAATGGTACGTCCGGCAATTTATATCAATTTTTCAGCGTCTCAGATTGTTAAGAGTACGTATTGTGTTACCTGTTTATCTCTGAAAGAGTTTGAAGAAGCGAAAAAAGTTGCAGAAAAAATGGAAAAGCCGGCTAAAAAACTTAAGAATCAGAACTACTCGATTATTGAACATTGGTTCACAATTATGGAAGAGCTTGAGGATTATTCGCATCTGCCGGAGTTGACAACAGAGGTTTTAACTTCCGATGTTGACGAGAAGGTACGCGAATTTTATAACCGTACACTGCTCAGTGCAATAAAACTCGTGAAAGACCCCGATAAAAACCGCGGAAAACTTATTAAGATTATTCTTGACAGTGTTAACGCGCAAAAAAAGGGCAGTTTCCCCGAGGATTTTGTCCTGCTTCTGACTGCCTTTGATCGCTTTTATAATCATGGTAATATGACCGAAAAAGAGATAACAGATTTGTTTTCCGGCATTGATAAGTTTACGCTTTTAACTGCCGATATTATCCCGCTGCTAATGGTTTTTGAACATGACCTGAATACAGTTTCCGAGAAACTTGATTTTGAATTTATAAACACTTCGTCCGAATATATCACTGCTTTCGGTAACGACTTAGCCGACATTATAACCAACTATACCTCAAAAATCGCGCTTGAAATGCTTAATCCGAGGGCACAGCTTCTCCTTATTAATATCTCGATATTTCTTCTCTGCACCTACAAAGAGGATTCAAATTATGACCCGGATAGAATTACAAACGTTGCAAGCCGGCTTACTGCTTTTTACCTTGAATCGGCATACAATACGAGAATAATAAGCGAAGAAAATTCCGAACATATGAGCCTCCCCGTCAGAATAGGATTTTATCTTTTCTTATCGAAAATTTCTCTTGCCGACGGTAACATAAGAGGTTCCGTAATGTATCTGCGAAAGCTTTTGAGCTTTGAACCGCGGCTAAAAGAATTCATCAGCAGAGAGCTTAAAAATGTTATGCAAAGTTCATTGTCGTAAAAGCTAAAATGAGGGTTAAAATGGATATTTTCAAGATATTTGAGCAGCTTAAAAAACCCGGAAGCGATAATCACCCCGGTAAAATTTCATATATAATCGCGGCACTCGGAAACCCCGGAATGGAGTATAACAACACCCGCCACAACGTCGGATTTATCGCGGCGGATACGCTTGTAAAAGATGCCGGCGGAAACTTCGAGAAACTGCGGTTTAAGGCGAAAACTGCGGATATAACTATCGGCAAGCACAGAGTTTTGGTATTAAAGCCGATAACGTATATGAATAACAGCGGTGATTCCGTTTTTGAAGCAATGAATTACTATAAAATTAAGCCCGATCATGTCCTTATAATGTGCGACGAAATTTACCTTAATCCGGGGCTTATACGAATTAGACGGAAGGGCTCACACGGCGGGCACAACGGGTTAAAGTCGATCTTCGAGGTTACCGGGGAAGAGAATTTCACCCGGATAAAGATAGGCGTCGGCAATAAACCGGACGGGTATAACCTTTCGGATTGGGTGCTCGGTAAAATCACCGACAGCGATAAACCGCTCATGGAACAAGCGTTTGAAAACACGGTCGACGCGGTTAAACTTATCGTTGACGGACAGATTGAAAAAGCTATGAATAAATACAGCAAATAGGAGTAGATATTTTGGATTTACATTCGATTTTTGACGAAAAAAAAGGGATAATTTTCGATATGGACGGAACGCTTATCGACAGCACACAAACATGGATTGATGCCGATATTGAACTCGGTTATCAAAACGGTTTTGTCTATACCGAGGAGATGTTAATTGCAACAAAAACGCTTAAATTTATGAAAGCCTGCGAGTATCTTTCGCAGTTTTGCGATCTTACACCGCAAGAAACAGCGGAGCGTTACTATCAGATTTTAGAATCGAAATACGGAGATTGTCCCTTAACTCTCGGCGCGAAAGATTTTTTAAGTGAATGTAAAAAAAGAGACCTGAAGATGTGCATCCTTACCGCCGGGATTAAACCGCTTGCAGATAAGGTTCTCATTAAGAATAATCTTACAGGTTTTTTTGAATTTGTTGCCTCCGCAGACAATATTGATTATGACAAACGCGACCCGGAGGCGTTTCGCGTCTGTGCAGAAAAGTTAGGTTTTAAAACTTCCGAAGTTATCGTTATTGAGGATAGTTTTCATGCTGCGGAGGCGGCTAAAAATGCCGGCGCATTAGTAATCGGAATGATTAATTCCGGGAATTATTTTGAACACGATAAACTTCGCGGAATTTGCGACCTTATCATCACCGACTTTAACGCACTGTTTGCGGTTACTCCATAAGATAACCGCGGATTTTTTGCAGTATCTTTTTTTCATTGCGCGAAACCTGAACTTGATTTGTAGATAGAACCGAAGCCGTTTGCGCTTGGGTTAATCCTTTAAAAAAGCGAAGTGAAATAAGCCTTCGTTCGTCGTTGTTAAGATAACGCAAGACCTGCCTGAGCGATATTATGTCAACCATATCCCGCTCGTGCGAAGGGACGGGAATATCGCGGGTTTCATCATCTTCACCGCTGTAGGTGAGGGACAGGAGCGGCTTCGCGCTTGAAATCGCCTCAATTACATCGTCAAGAGGCGAATCGGAAATCTGCGCAAGCTCGGAAACCGTCGGTTCATGCCCCTTCTCGCGGATAAAACGTTCACGAAGCATCGACAGTTTAAGCGATAATTCCTTGATGCTGCGGCTGACTTTAACGGCACCGTCGTCGCGGAAAAGCCTCTTGAGTTCGCCTAAAATAACCGGCACCGCATAGGTAGAAAAACGATTCCCGAGGGATTCGTCAAAACCGCTCACAGCCTTAACAAGCCCGATACAACCGACCGAATAGAGGTCGTCATAATCGAAGCCTTTCCCGGTAAAACGCGCAACGCACATTCTTACCAAACCGAGGTTTTCTTCGGTGAATTTATCTTTTTCAGACTTTGTTAACAGCATATATTTTTTATCAGCGTAACTGTTGTTCCTTTTTTCGGCGCGCTCTTGACAGTCATGCGGTCGGTAAAAGATTCCATAACCGCGAACCCGAGACCGGCGCGTTCCTCTTCGGGGCGCGACGTCCAGAGCGGTTCCATCGCACGCTTAACATCCTCAATACCGCAGCCGCGATCGGTTATGCGAATATGTACCTTATTTGCCGACGCCTTAACCGTAAGCGTTACCATACCGGGCTTTTCTCTGTAAGCGTGTACAATACAGTTTGTGACTGCTTCCGAAACCGCAGTTTTTATCTCCGCAATCTCCGCAATCGTTAACCCGAGTTCCGATATAAAAGCACTCACGGCAACCCTCGCGAGCCGCTCATTTTCAGGGTTAGAAGGGAAGATGAGCTTCATTTCGTTTCTATTCATCTTAATTTCTCCGCTATTTTATTTCCGCTAATTTTTCAACACCGGCGATCTTCATAACCTTTTTAATTGTGCCCGAAGTCCCGGTTAAAATAAGTCTTCCGCCCTGTGCAGAAAGTTTTTTGTAACGTCCCATGATAAGCCCAATCCCCGACGAATCCATGAATTCAACCTTCGCAAAGTTGAGCGTTAAAACTTTAGGCTTGTGCCTCTCAATCGCGTAGTCAATATCGTTTCGTAAACCCGCTGCGTTTTTATGGTCAATATCACCGGATAAAAACACTTCGACACTGTCGTTTTCTGCTTCAATTATTATAGGTTCAGTTATCGTTGACACTTTTTTACCTCTGTTTAGTTTGATATTAACATTATAATGTATGAATTTTGCGGATTTTGTCAATATGAGTAACCGAAACAAATATTTTTATTTTAACAAATTGATAACATAATTTCAACAAGTTTATGGTAAAATAATTTTTATCAGAGGTTATAAATGGATTATAGTAGCGATTTTAAGGCGTATCCTCTCCTTATGGAGCCTGTGCTGAAGGATTATATCTGGGGCGGGAACAGGCTTAGCGAAGTGTTCGGGAAAAAAAGTGATTTAGAAAAAGTCGCCGAAAGCTGGGAAGTTTCGACACAAAACGGCAATCAATCAAGAATTGCGAACGGTGAGTATGAAGGGATGCCGCTTGATGAGTATATTGCTCTTAACAGGGAAAAAATCTTAGGCAAAAACTGCGCCCAAATGACAGAATTCCCGGTTCTCATAAAACTTATTGACGCGAAGGATAACCTCTCCGTCCAAGTTCACCCGAATGACGAATATGTAGAAAACGGGCAGTCGGGAAAAACCGAGATGTGGTATGTTGTAGACGCAGAACCCGACGCTTCGATAATATTGGGATTCAGCCGTGAAATAACTAAAGATGAGTTTATAAGGCGTATTAAAAACAACACCTTGCTTGAAGTATTAAACAAAATTCCCGTAAAAAAAGGCGATGTTTTTTACGTAAAAGCGGGAACACTTCACGCAATCGGCAAGGGAATATTGATTGCGGAAATTCAGCAAAATTCCGACATAACCTATCGCGTTTTTGATTACGGAAGAACCGACAAGAACGGCAACCCCCGCGAACTGCACATTAATGATGCTCTCGAAGTTACAAAACGTACGCCGCCGGAAGACGATTATAAAAGTTTAAACTTAACTTGCGGTGACGGCGAAACTTTGCTTGTAAAAAACCGATATTTTTGCGTTTATAAATGTGTTGATACGAAGACGATAAATGTTACCGACGAGTCATTTTGCGTACTTTTATTCATTGACGGAGACGGAGAGCTTTTATATGAAGGAAAACAGTTAAAAGTAAGGCGCGGCGACAGCGTATTTATCCCTGCGGGGTTCGGAAAAATCAATCTTGAAGGCAATTTTACCGCACTTAAAACTACAATTGAAAATTAGGGGAATTATGAAATATTATATTGGAATCGACCTCGGCGGAACGAATATTAAAGCCGGTGTTGTTACAGAAGATTATAAAATCATCTCGAAGGCAACGACAAAAACCGCGCTGCCGCGTTCGGCGGACGGAATCTCCGCCGATATGGCGAAAACCGCTCTTGAAGCGGTTAAAGTCGCGGGGATTTATCTTGCCGATGTTGAATGGATAGGAATCGGAACGCCGGGCATCGCCGACAACGAAAACGGAACAATACCCTATTCAAATAACCTCGGGTTTTACGATGTTCCGATGCGCGAATATATAAGGCGCGATATTGACAAACCCGTCTATATCGCAAACGACGCGAACGCCGCCGCGTACGGTGAGTTTTTGGCGGGTGCGGCAATGGGCGCGTCCGACGCGGTTTGTATAACCCTCGGGACGGGTGTCGGCGCGGGCGTTATAATTGACGGAAAAATTTTTACCGGGCGAAACCTTGCCGGGACTGAAATCGGGCACACCGTAATTGACCCGCACGGAAGGCAATGCACCTGCGGGCGGAACGGTTGTTTCGAGGTTTTCTCCTCCGCAACCGGGCTTATTAATATGACGAAAGACAAGATTTCCGAATACCCCGACAGCCTTCTTTCAAAGATGGCGAAGGAGGACAACCACGTCTCCGCACGTCACGCTTTTAATGCAATGCGCGAGGGAGACCAAGCGGGCAAGGACGTTGTGGAGCGGTACATTCGTTATCTCTCAATCGGTATCGCAAACGTGATAAACATCTTCCAACCCGACATTCTATGTATCGGCGGGGGAGTATGCAACGAGGGCGACCCGCTGCTCCTGCCGCTTAAGGCACTCATCAGAGAGCAGATTTACACAAAGATGCTGACGAAAAATACCGAAGTTGTTCTTGCGAAACTCGGGAACGACGCGGGAATAATCGGTGCGGCGTTCCTCGGGAAGAGCGTGTAGAAAGGCAGATATAGAATGTACGTTTATGTTCAACTGACGGATGTAATCGACAAAATGGTTGAATACGAAGCGGGAAACGCAGCGCGAATCGGGCATTTTTTGAAGGTTCATTCTTACGCCGCGCATATCGGAAATCATGAAAAACTCGGTTATCCGAGGCAGTTAATTCTTGAGATTGCGGCGATTATGCACGATATAGGTATCAAACCCGCTCTCGAAAAATACGGCAGCAGTGCGGGGCAATATCAAGAAGAATTGGGACCGGCAGCCGCGCTTGAAATGATAAAGATGATGGAACTCCCCGATAAGGCAATCGAGAGAATTTGCTTTCTTGTCGGGCATCACCATACATACACGGACGTTGACGGCAAGGACTGGCAGATACTGCTTGAAGCCGATTTTCTTGTCAATATGGAAGAAGAAAAAATGAGCGAAAAAATGATAGAATCCGCATACAAAAAAGTTTTCAAAACGCCTTCGGGCAAGCGTTTGTGCGAGATAATTTACGGGGTTAACGCGGATTAATATGAAGAAAATTACGGGTAAACTTTTAGCTTTAGTAACCCTGCTTTTGAGCGTTTCGGTCTTTGTTTTTTCAGGCTTTTTTTCGGGCGAAACTAAAGCAGTTGAGCGGTATTTTGATGCAATCGACCGACAAGACCAAACGGCGTTCGACAAATATTCCGAAAAGAAAACGAATGTCGATTCTGTCCGAAACGACTACATTAAAAAGAGCGGTTTAGAGGATTCGGACGATATTGATTTTAAGGTCGAGTTTCCGTCCGGCGTGACAATAAAACAGGGTGGAGATAACTTCGCAGTACCGATAAAGTTGACGGTATATAACGACGACGCGCATTTTGTTTTTGAAGATGCAGTCGCGAACGTTACTTATATAGGGAACAAATGGCGGGTTTTCAGTGTTGACACACAGATAGGCGAGTAAGACGAGGATTATTATGGGAATTAAGACAATAGCAGAAAATCGTGCGGTACGACACGAATATTTCATACTCGAAACCTTTGAAGCGGGGATTGAACTTTTGGGAACGGAAGTTAAGTCAATTCGCGGCGGCGGCGTTAACCTTAAGGACAGCTGGTGTGCGGTTGAACACGGCGAGCTTTTCATTAAACAGATGCACATTTCGCCATACGAGCGCGGCAACATCTTCAACCGCGACAGCCTTCGCCCAAGGCGGCTTTTAATGCATAAAAAAGAGATTTCAAGCCTCTATGGCAAGGTTAAGCAGCAGGGCTTAACCCTTATCCCGGTGAGCCTATATTTCAAGGATTCGATGGTTAAGGTGCAGTTGGGGCTCTGTAAGGGCAAGCAGCTTCACGACAAGCGCGATTCCGCGGCGGAACGCTCCGCAAAGCGCGACATCGACCGCGCGCTCAAAAGCCGGAACAATATGTAAACATTTTATGAATAATGCAATACTTCTCATTTCGGTATTGCATTTTTTCTGCTTCTATGTTATACTTTGTATATGTACCAAGAAATTACCCCAAAAACGGAAACGTTTTCCCTGAAAACCGGGTTCCACGACTTAACCGGGACGGCGGGGACAAATACCGATAAAGAAGCACTCGGAAACGGACTTGAGATTTTTATTTCAAAAGACCACCGTTTCGGGACGGACGCGTTATTACTCGCCGAGTTTGCTGCGCCGAGACGAAAAGACAGCGTTATCGACCTCGGAACGGGCTGCGGAATAATACCCTTTTTATTGCTCCGTGATTTCGGCGTGAAGGCTGTGACAGCCGTTGATATAAACGCGGAAGCGATTGAGCTTTTGAAGCAATCTGTTAAGGCGAACAATATCGGAAGTATATTTCCGCTTTGCGCTGACTTGCGGGCTTTAAGCTCCGAATATAACGGCGAATTCGATGTTGTAACCTGCAATCCTCCCTATAAAGCAGTCGGGACGGGGATAGTGAGCAAGACTGAAGCGGAGCTTCTTGCTCGACACGAGGTAAGCTGTACCCAAGAGGACGTTTGTAAGGCTTCCTATAAACTGCTTAAAAGCGGCGGGAGACTCTGTATGATTAACCGTACAGAACGCCTTGCCGATGTAATCTGCGCAATGCGAAAGAATAGGATTGAACCGAAGCGATTGCGAATGGTTGCTAAAGATGAAAACACGAAGCCTGTGCTCTTTTTGATTGAAGGTAAAAAGGACGCAAAGCCCTTCACCAATATAGAATGTACCAAATATACCAATATATGATGTAAGGCTAAAGACCTTACACTACAATATACCGCAAATGGAATATATATGAATTCATCAGGAAAACTCTACCTTGTCGGAACCCCGATAGGCAACCTCAGCGACATTACACACAGGGCGGTAAAGACGCTTGAAAAAGCCGATTTCATATGTGCGGAAGACACCCGCGTAACGGCGAAACTTTTGAATTACCTTGAAATAAAGAAGCCGCTTATAAGCTACAGGGAACATTCGACCGACGCGGATATTGCTAAGATTGTTGAAAAAATCGCAGGCGGAAAGACAGCCGCGGAGGTAACCGATGCCGGGATGCCCTCAGTATCCGACCCGGGGACAAGACTTGTATCGGCTTGTATCCGTGCCGGGATTGAAATTGACGTTGTACCCGGACCGACCGCGCTTACGACTGCGGCGGCTGTTTCGGGAATGAATGTTTCGCGGTTTACTTTTGAAGGGTTCCTGTCGGTATCAAAAAAGCAGCGGTTTGAACACCTCAATTCGCTTGCAGAGGACCGTCACACTCTCATTTTCTATGAAGCCCCGCATAAGCTTTTAACTACCCTTACGGACTTCTTAAGTGTATTCGGCGACAGAAAAATTGCGGTCTGCCGTGAGCTTACGAAGCTTCATCAGGAAGTCCTCCGAACCACTGTTTCTGAGGCGATAAAGGTTTTCACAGACCGCCCGCCGAAGGGCGAATTTGTACTTATTGTCGAAGGATTTGTTCCGGAGAAACCCGAAGTAACAACTGACAGCATCAACGACGCAGCGGATTACGCAATAAGCCTTATGGACAGTATGAAGATGACGGAAGCTTGTAAACTTGCCGCTGAAAAGTTCATGATAAAAAAGAGCGAAATCTACAGCAGAGTAATGGAAATTACCGATAAAATAAATTAATTCCGGTGAAGCTATGAAATTCGAGGGATTCTCAACCGCGTCGGGTGAAACGCCGCCTGTCGCATATCTTTTAACAACGGCGGAGACTTTTCCGACCGATGTACTTAAGACAAAATCGGAACGTACACTTATTTCTCAAAACCACAATTCCGAAATCATTAACGTTTATTTTGCCGCATTAATCGGTGCGCCTGTTGACAACGGCGACGACTATTCCGTATACCGCAATATGCTTTTTACCCTTCGTGATAATCTTCTTAAATCCCCGAAATGCCTTATCTATATCGAAAACGGGATGCGCGACCCTACGCCGGAAGAAACGAGTATTTTTGCGGAAATTCCGCAGACAGACAGGGAATCAATGCTTGCGGCTTTTTTGCCTCTTGTAAAGATTAACGGTGACCCTATCCGCGAGAAGGAGGCGGCTTCTGCGTTCGCGAAAGTTACGGCTGATGTTCCCGATAATGAGCTTTTTGACTTTTGCGAAAAGCTGATAATCAGACTTTCAAGATGCACCCGCTCTAACCACTATACTACCGCCTGTGCCGAAATACCGCTAATTCTTTTTTACGGAAAGATAACAAAAGACGAGCTTATTTTTCTTCATTTTATGTCGATGACAGGAATGGACGTCCTCTATATTTCCGAAAATAAAGCGGCGGAGGAGATGCTTAAAAACAACAACTTTACGGGAAAGATGCAGCTCTTTTCGCTTCCCGTTTCAGGCGAAATTCCGCCCTTCCCGGACAGACTTTTAAAGGTAAAGGTTGCGACCGACGCTTATCGCGCATCTAAGCAATTAGACGAGTATTTGTACGGCTCCGATACGTTTTTCCGCGATTTTCAGTTTCCGAAAATGCAGGCACTGACGCTTAAAACTACCCTCGATGAAATTGACGTGCTGTGGCATGAACAGGCAAAATACCGCTCGGGGTTTAAGGTTGACGGCGACAGGGTTACAGTGCCGAACATCTTCGCTAAAATCAGCGGGGTAAAGGGCGGGGACATGGACGACTATTGGGACGATATAAAAATGAAGCTCTCGCCGATGACGATACAAACCCGAAACACCGCTTCGTATAAGCGTGACCTTGACAATTCGCAACTTCGCATTTACCAAAATTACATTACCGGCGAACATATTGAAATTGCCAAACTTAAAAATTCCTCACTCAATAAATTTCAATTCCTCTCCGAAAATATCCAGAACACAATCTTTGAAAAGATGCAGGAGGCGGCAGACAGCGGGTTTTTAAAACTCGGTTTTGCGGAGCTTCTTCCGCAGATTATTCATGTCGGGATTAATCTTGACAAGAATTTTTTGCATCTGTATCAAAAATACGATTTCACAAAGGACATACCGAAGTTCATAATTATCGATGCGATTGAAGACACATTCTCGAAGTCCGAGTGTATACAGCTTGTGCTCTGCAATCTTCTCGGTTTTGACATTATTGTTTATACTCCGACAGGTTACAGAAATTTAGAAACATTCGTTGACGACAGCGCATTTGAAAGTTATATTCAAGGCGAATATAAATACAAAATTTCAATTCCGCGGTTTAAGATTCCGAATAAAATTCCCGAACCGAAGACGGGGCTTTTCGGGAAGTTATTTAAGTAATTAAATTTTAAGGAGAAAAAAGATGGCGTTAAAATTCACTCCGACCACAGAATTAGAGGCAGCAGAACAGGCGGATAAAAACAGCAGCACGGCGGTTGTTGCCGTTCCCGAACAGGACTTTTCCATGGTTAAGACTGCCGAAGAGATTAAGGCTGATCTTGTCAGGACGGAACAGGTCAACAAGCTTGTGAGCCAGATTAACATTAACGATGTTAACTCGATTGTAACATTCGGGTCTGATGTTGCGACAGAGATTTCAAAAGCTTCCGACCAAGTCCTTAATTCCATGAACCTAAAGCAGATTAACGATTCCGGGACGCTTCTCCAAAATCTTTCCGAGATTATGGAGCAGTTCGACGCGAAGGAGCTTACCGACGACGGCAAAAAAGGGTTCCTTGCGAGCGTTAAGAAAAAGCTTGAAGGGCTTCTTGCGAAGTACCAGAATATGGGCAGCGCGGTTGACAAAATTTATGTGCAGCTTAACGGTTACGAAACCGAGATTAAACAGGCGAATTCCAAGCTTGAACAGATGTTCAGGGCGAATTTGGGCTACTACAAGGACCTCACCCTCTATATCTTGGCAGGGGAGCAGGCTTGTACCGAAATCGACGCTTATATCGACGAGTATGCCAAGAAACTACAGACAAGCCCTGATTCCGGCGCGGTTGCAATGGACCTTCAAACCTTAGAACAGACCCGCGCAATCTTTGAACAGCGCGTTATGGACCTTAAAATTGCGGAAAATGTAGCAATGCAGACTATCCCGATGTTAAAGGCAATGCAGTTTTCCAATTTGAACCTTATCCGCAAGATAGACAGCGCGTTTATTATTACCCTACCCGTGTTCAAGCAGGCTCTCGCACAGGCGGTTATGCTTAAGCGTCAGCGTATCCAAGCGGAATCCATGGCAGCACTTGACGAGAAGACCAACGAACTTCTAATCAAGAACGCGCAGAACACAGTTGCACAGACAAAATATACCACTCAGCTTGCGTCCGGTTCGAGCATAAAGGTTGAAACGCTTGAACAGACATGGCAGACTATCGTCAACGGTATCGCCGAAACCCAACAGATTCAGGCAGACGCCAAGGCGAAACGCACCGAGGATTCAAAACGCCTTGCCGAACTTAAAGAGGACTACCGCCAAAAGATGAACCAGATGCACAACAACGCCGCACGCCTCGAACAAAAATAACAAATTATAGGCGATAATCTTATCGAAAGCGCATATTACCATAGCTTTCCATATAAAACGGTTTAAGTTTCATATGGAAAGCTATTTTTTTTCACGAATTTTACACAATTTATTCCCATAAATTTAATAGCATTTTTTGCTGATTTATGGTACAATAAAAATGATGTTGTGTCTCTTATTA
>JAISGY010000001.1 GCA_031262835.1 Ruminococcus sp. | reverse complement strand
CCGTTGTATTTTTCAGCCGCCGACTTTATAATCTGCAAGCCCAATCCCGCGTGGGATTCGTCTTTCGTCGTAAGAAAATGCTCTGTTTCTCCGCTCTTTTTCGCGGCGGTTAAAACTTTCCCGTCGAATGAATTTTCAAATTGAATTATGATAAGCTCACCCTTTTTCACAAGGGTAATATTTATAAGCCGCTCTTCGGAATCAACCGTTTCGCAGGCTTCGAGCGCGTTGTCCCAAAGGTTCGCGAAAATTGAGGTTATGTCGGTGTCGCTTATGAATGAAAGGTCGATATCCTCCATTCTCATAATAAGCTTGATGCCGTTATTCTTCGCGGCGCGTATTTTTTGCGTCATGATAATTGATAATATCGGGCATTTCGTTTCGTATTCGTCAAAAAGCATATCCATTTTTTCGTTAATTGTCCGGGCATATTCTTTGTGGTGCTCATCGTCATTAAGAGCAGCAAGAATATTCATATGCTTTCGCAGGTCGTGGACGATTTTCCGGTAGTGGTCGTAATTTTCCTTCATTTCGCTGTAGTGCGAAAGCTGAAGGGCGTTTTGCTGCTTTATAATATCCGATTCGTATTTTATCCGCATAAGCTTTGAAATCTGGTGAACTTCAAAGACAACGAAAATATTCATGGCAATAAACCCGAGGATTATTACAACGATAATTAACACATCATCAGCTGAAAACGAATGCATGACGGCACTGTGAATAATATACGACTCGAATACAGTCATAAAAACAAGGATTAATATTTCGTTATACCCGATTTTTGTAGCCGCCTGCTTCGATAAAAGAAGAATTAAAATTCGTGTTGCGCCGAAGATTATAACTGTATTCATGAGATAACCGAGAATCATTTCATCATCTTTTGCCAAAAGAGTGTGGAACGGAATCTCCCTGTTAAGCGCAAGAACAGCAGCCGCAAGCGTTTCGCACAGTATAAGAAGGATAAAAAATAGAAGGTTAAAAATAATCGCGGGATTTGGTTTCGCCTTATAAAGCAGAAAAGAAACACTGAAAATTACAAAAGCCGTGTTTAGCATATTAAATAAAGGTATTTTCAGATAGTCTATAAATACAGTTAAGGCGGCAACAAAAACGAAGGCCGCAATATAAACAGCCTTGTTATGAAATCTTTTTCGATAAACCCCTTCAAAAAACATAAATATAAAACCCACGCAAAAAATATCATACATTATATTTGCGTAAGCCGAAAGTGTATTAAGCAGAACAGTTTGCATAGAATCTATCTCCCGGCGAGCTCAACAATAACCTTCTTTGAAAGTGCCGCTAAAAAATCGTTCTTAACCCTGTGCGCAACAGGCAGAATTATATCGCCCGTCATCTTAACCTTAGAGTCGTCAACGATTGCCTTAACATGACTGAGGTTTACGATAATATCACGCCTTATCTTAAAGAAGTTGTACTCGGCGATTTTTTCATAAAGTGTCTCGAACTTTTCCGTAAGGGTGAGCATTGAGCTTGCAGTTACCGCGATAATATCCTTTTTTGCGACACAATTAAAATAAATTATATCGGACGGCAGGAGCATTAACATTCCGTCCGCAGTCTTAACCTCAATGAGTTTCGGCTTGTCGGCGGCGGCGCGGCGGAAGAATTCGTCCATTATATTTTGAACCGTGTCTTTTGTGAGCGGTTTTGAGACGAGCGAGAGCGGGAAAACCGAGTACGCCGCGAGGGCGAAAGAGGTGTAATTTGTAACGTAAACAAGCGGGGTCGAGATGCCCTTTTCGCGGAGCTTCGCCGCAGTGTCAATGCCGTTTCTCCCCGGCATCTCAATATCAAGGAAGATTAAGTTAAATATGGAATCGGAAGCAATAAGCGCGTCCGGGTCGCCGAAGCATTCAATCTCAAATTCCGTTATGCCGCGCCCCAAGAGGTCGCTTTCGATACCCGCGCGGTTGTTTAAGAGGTCGTCCTGCTCATCGTCGCAGACAGCGATACGAAGCATAATATCACCAGAATACAGAATACAGAATACAGAGTACAGAATACAGAATACAGAAGGCGACTGCGCGCCTGCGCCGCCGCCCGTGCCATGCCCGCTCTCCCCTCCGGCTACTCCGACTTTAGCGGGAGAATGCGAAGTCGTATTTCGGGGCGGTGTCGGTGATTTTTGAGACTGCAATAAATTCGTCTTGGTGGGCTGTGAAGATTTCGACGAGATGGGGGTCGAAGTGCTTGCCGCTGTCGGAGATGATGATTTCCGCCGCCTTTTCGTGTGGAAAAGGCTTTTTGTAAGGACGCTCCGAAACAAGCGCGTCGTAAACGTCCGCAATGGCGACAATCCGCCCGGAAAGGGGAATATCCATGCCCGAAAGCCCGAGGGGATAACCTGTGCCGTTCCATTTTTCGTGGTGGCTGTAGGTAATCTCTCGCGCCGTCTCGAGGAAGGGGTCGTCGGAGTCGGACTTTATGAAATCGGCGAAGAAACGCTCGCCGTAAATCGGGTGCTTCTTAATTACCTCAAATTCTTCGGGGGTGAGCTTCGCGGGCTTTAATAAAATGCTGTCGGGAATCGCGATTTTACCCAAATCGTGGAGCTGGGCGCACTTAATAATGCTCTGCGCTTCGTCTTCGGAAATTTCGTAGCCCTTCGGAGGGTTGCGGTCCTCGCGAAGGTGAGTAACGATTATCTTAGTGTAGCCGGTTGTGCGGAGGATATGCCCGCCTGTGTCTTCGTCGCGCATATCGGTTATGCGGGCAAGAAGATGGAGGGTCGAATCTTCACGCTTTTTAAGGCGTTCATTCGCGTGCCAGAGGTCTTCGGTGCGCTCGGCGATTGCGTATTCGAGGTCGCGCCTGTGCTCTGCGAGCTCAAGCTGATTTTTAACCCGCGTTAAGAGCACGGCAGGGCGAATCGGCTTAACTATGTAATCAACCGCCCCCATGCGAAGCGCGGAAACTTCGCCTTCGGTGTCGTCAACCCCGGTTAGGAAAATAACGGGAATCGAAGCGGTGTGCTCGGTTTCCTGCATACGCTTCATGACTTCTATGCCTGTAAGGTCGGGCATATTGTAGTCGAGAAGCACAATGTCGGCGGTGTGCGTTTCAAAGTATTTCAGCGCGGTTTTCCCGCTCGTTGTGGGGACGCATTTGTAACTTTTTTGCAGTACGCTGACAACAGTGTTAAGCTGAACAGGGTCGTCGTCAACGATTAAAACAATTGGTGCGGCTGACATAATAATCCTCCTGAGCGGGTATAATTTTACAAAAAAAGCGGTGTGCCTGTTAGTGCAGGCACACCGTATAACAAGAAGGGCACGGCGTCCGTGCGGTAAAAAGTTATTGTCTGCAATCAATAACTTTTATTAAATTCATGCTTTTACACATGAAAGATAAACTAATTTACATACTGTACAACAGGCAGAACGAATTCCAAACCCTGTTCGCGGAAGTTGTCGATAATCTGCGGCATTAAAGAAGCGTTAACCGAACTCACCGCATGAAGAAGCATTATCTCCCCTTCGTGCGCCGCGGAAGTAATTCTTTCAAACGCAGCATCGGGAGCGGGTTGGTTGTTTTCCTCCCAGTCAACGTAAGCGAAACTCCACATTAACGTCGTGTAACCCAGATCCTGAACCTGTTTGAGGGAGCGTTCGGAGAATTCGCCGCAAGGAGGGCGGTAGAAAACCATTTCGTAGTTAAACTCGGACTTCACAAGCTCATGGAGCGACATAATATCCTCGACTAAGCCTTCATGCGACAGCCCCGGGATAGATTTGTGCTTCATGCCGTGGTTGCCGATGATGTGTCCTTCGTCAATCATCCTCTGTATGAGCGGCTTGTTGGAACGAACGTAGTCGCCGGTAACGAAGAAGATTGCCTTTACGCCCTTGTCGCGGAGCGCGTCAAGTATAATGGAAGTGTAACCGTTCTCGTAGCCTTCATCGAAGGTAAGAGTAACGCCGGAGCCGGGTTCAAAGATGGCATAAGCCCCTACCCCACCGTAATCCGCGTTAAAGTTGTCTGCCCCGTAGGGTCTCCCCCCGCTGTCAACATCTCTCCCCATGCCGTAGCCGTAGGAAGTAGAATCATAGTCCTCATAGTCAGCCGCCGAGACTGAAACAGCCATCATGGATAGAGCTGTAAAAGCGGCAATAATCGTTGCGCCAAGTTTCATTTTTGCACCCCTTTTTTAGGGGTATTATTTGAGACTTCCGCCAGTTTTATTATAACATAAATTTTATGGAAATGCAAGCGAAATTAGTTACAAAAAGTGAACAAATTTATGTCAATTTTTTTGGTTATTTTTTATCAGATTCGAGGTAAACACGAACGAGGTCTTGAAGGAGTTCGTCGCGGTCAAGACGCATGATTTTAGAGCGCGCACCGTTGTGCGTGGTTATGTAGGTTGGGTCTTCGGAGAGGATGTAACCTACTATTTGGTTTACGGGATTGTAACCTTTTTCCAGAAGGGCGCAGCCGACTTCTTGGACATTGGTACGAAGAAGACGTTCTTTTTCTTCGATAACTGAAAAAAGCATTGTTTGGTCCATGTTCATATTGCGCCGCTCCTTTTTTTAAGAGGTGAAATTGCTCTGAGTATATTGTACCATATAATATGCGGAAAATGGTGATAAAAATATAGACAAAGTGTGAAAAATTTATGTTAATACGAAAAGGAAAATTTACTATTGTCAACATAAAATTTTAGATTTAGTGTTGACAATAGCTTTTTGATATGTTATAATCATATTGTTTCCCCCGCCGGAGGCGGGGGAAACAATAAAATCTTTAATCTTTGTGCCGCTATTGCGATGGAATGGAACTTTTTTTATGAAGAATATTAAGCTTTTGACGACAGCCGGAATTATGACAGCCTTGACCGCCGTGTTGGCGAACATTTCTATTCCTTTCGCGGGGATAGTCTTAACCCTCGGGGTATTCGCGGTGCTTTTAACGGGGCTTTTGCTGCCGCCGAAGTTTGCGGTGCTGTCGGTGCTTGCGTATCTTGCGCTCGGACTTGCGGGGGTGCCTGTTTTCGCGGGATTTACCGCCGGAGCGGGGGTGCTTTTCGGACCGACGGGAGGGTTCTTAATTGCTTACCCTGTTATGGCTGCCGCCGTTTCGGCTTTTCGGAACCGTAATAAAATAGCGGGGTTTGCAGTTGCTCTTGCGGTCTGCTACATATTCGGGGGCGGCTGGTACTGCTTTTGGGGGAACGTTGATATTATAACGTCGCTTTCGCTTACCGTTCTGCCTTTTATCCCTTTTGACATTATCAAGGCGGTTTTGTCAGTTGCCGTCAGTAAACCGCTCCTAAAACTCACAGCAGATGTAAAAACCTGATTTTTTCAAAAGTATAGGTTGAGAGCGGGCGGTTGATGCTGTCGTCGGAATGTGCGGCAACCTTGATGTTGGCAAGGGTTGCGGGGTTGCCGACTTCCGTTATAAACGGCGTGTGGGTAAAAACGCCGTCCTTGAATGAAAGTTGAACCAAATCTCCGGGCTGCACCTCAAAAATCTTAACGTCGCGGGCTTTCGGACCCGCGCCTTTATTTGTCGTTAAAAATTTGTAGAGGTACTCGGTGGACGACCACGCGGGCGCACGATCATGAAGGCTGTTATAATACCAGCCGAAAGTCGGCTTGTAGTTTTGTTCGCCGTAACCTGCAAAAAGAGCTTGCGAGGAAAAGTTGGTGCAGTCTCCGCCGATGTTTTCAAAATCATAATACCTCGGATTTCTCGATAAAGCCCATTTGTTAGCGTAGTCGATTGCCGCCTGCCTGTTATAAGCCAAAAAAATTCCCCCTTATAAATGTCAATTTGTTTACATATGTGCCTTAACGTCTTGACAAAGCGCGAATTATGATATATAATATAGTTTGTATACTTATTTAGATATGGAAGTGTTTAGAAAATGGACGGCGATGGTGCCCGAAGTGTATCCTTACTGCCTGTTGTTATAATAATATTCATAATTTTCTTCCTATATTCTCTTGCAGAAAGTTCCTTGACGGAGATTCCGAGCCAGAGAATACGTAATTTTGAAAGCTCCGGCGGGCTTAAAAAGAGGCTTTTTAAGATAACTAAAAAGTCGTCGAAATTCCTTGCGGTGTTTTTCCAGATAAGACTGCTGCAAAATATAGCTATATTCCTCATCATCTTTCAGAACTTTAACCGCATCATGGTTAAACATCTCGGCGATGCGACGCTGCAGGAAGCATTGTTAGTGTTTATAACAACCGCCCTTGCTACGCTTCTGATTCAAACTGTTTTCTTTTACAGTATCCCGCGCCGGATTGTAAGAGGTCTTCCCCCCGAAGAAAACGAGCGGTTAGCGATTTTCTTAACCCCCGCCGTAGACTTCGCAATGCTTATCTTTACGCCGCTTGTGCTGCTCTCAAGCCTTTTCGTAAAACTTATCGCTCTTATCTTCCGTATAGAGAAGCCCGAAACCGACTCGGAGGTTACGGAAGAAGAGATTCTGCTGATGGTTGACGCCGGGTCTGACACAGGAGCGATTGAAGAGTCGCAAGCCGAGATGATTTCTAACATCTTCGAGTTTTCCGATACACCCATTTCGGATATAATGACCCACAGAACCGATATTGTTGCGGTAAAAAACACCGCGACCCCAGCCGAAATTGCGGAAAAATCCGCCGAGAGCGGTTTTTCAAGACTGCCGGTCTATAACGGAACCGTTGACAAGATTATCGGCATAATTATCGTTAAAGACCTTCTCCCGCTGATTTCTTGCGGAGCTAAAGAGCGTGAAGCGGCGGAATTCTTGCGCCCCGTTCTCTATTTTCCCGAGACGGCGGCGGCGAAGAACGTCTTTAAGAAACTTCGCGACAACAAGATGCAGATGGCGGTTATAACCGACGAGTACGGCGGAACTGCCGGGATTGTTACTATGGAAGACCTACTCGAAGAGATTGTCGGGAGTATTCAAGACGAATATGACGACGAGACGGAAAATATTGCTAAGATTGACGAGTGGTCTTATAACATCGACGGGTTAGCAGACCCTATAGACGTATTTTCGGAGTTGGGGCTTGCCCGCGACGACAACACCCCTGATTTCGATACCATGTCCGCGTTCCTTATTGCCCTTGCGGGAGTGCTTCCGAGCGAGTCCGATAAGATTGAAGGCATATATGACGGTTGGAAATTCACGGCGGAATCGGTAAATGATATGCGGATAACTTCGATAAGGGCGGAAAAATGCCCGGAAAATTTTGACGTTCCTGAATTTACCGAGGGCGATACCGCACCGGATGAAAAATCCGAATGATTTAATTTGTATATATAATACGAGCTTAGTATTATTAAATATTAACACACTTGAGAGGATTTATAAAAAATGATACGTTTTGGTAAAAAGCTCACTGCTTTGTCTGCGATAGCGTTATCTGCTGCAATCTTTTTGTCAGCCTGCGAAAATATTAACCCGAACGCTGTTCCCACAGTTACGGAAACGACGACGAGCATCTCCCTGACGCAGATGACAACCACAACAACCGTCCCCGAAATCCCGACCGTAACCACGACAACGACAACCCCGACCGAGACTACAACAACCGCTTCCGAATCGGAGACAACGACAACAACAACCGCCGAGACAACAACAACTGCCGCTTCGGCTTCCGATACAACAACCGCCGCTGAAACCACCGCCGCAACGACCTCTAACGGCAAATGGACCGAAACGATTCTCAATAAGACAATGTACACGACCCAAGCCTGCTACAGCCGCCGCGAAGCAGTAATCGGCGCGGAGATTGCCGGCGAATACCCTGCCGGAACGCAGGTTAAGGTTGTTGCCGCAACAAATACAGGCTACTACAAACTTGAAGACGGAACATTTATCCATTCCGACTACCTCACCGAATCGGGCACCGCGGCTCCCGGAACGTCTGCTGCTCCGGCGGCGTCAACTGCCGCACAAACAAACGCGCCTTCCGCGAATGTTTCGATAACTTCGAGCGTGCCCTATACCGAGCGTTATTATTGGAGCCAACTTTCGGCTGATGAACAGGACCTTTATGCGAAACTCGTTAAGGCGGCTGAGAATTTCGATACAAGCACGATTGAATCGACAACCCTTGACTACACAGGCAAGATGAAGATATTCTTCCTCGTATTCAATATGGAACCGCAGCTTTTCTGGATTGACACAAGCGCGGTTGTTTCGCCGTTCGGAATCGGTCTTAAGTATGTGTTAAACGCAGACCAAGCGGCGATAATCCAACAGGAAATTGACGCAACCACAAAGGTCATAATGTCCGACGCTTCCCGCTACAGCAACATCTTCAACAAGCTTCTTGTCTTCTATAACTACATAATCTTAAACAACGACTTCCTCCTTACCGGCACAGCCGCAACCTGCGGTATCGAAAACGGCTTGCGTCCCGGCACAGACGGCTTACAGTGCAACGGTTATGCTAAAACCATCCAATACCTTTGTGACATTGCGGGAATCGACAGCGTTGTTATTCCGGGTATGAACGCCCACGGCTCAACTCACGCATGGAACAAAGTTAAAATCGGCAGCAAGTGGTATAACTTTGACTCAACATGGGGCGACCCCGAAATAAGAGGCGGAAGCTTTATATCTCACCCGTTCTTCCTCGTTCCCGACGAGTGGATAGAAGATTCTCACCTTGACGCTAACACCAAGACCCTAAGCACCGGTTCGGTTATCCATTATTTTGACACTCCTCCCTGCACCGACGACAGCCTCAACTATTTCCGCATAATGAACCGTGAATATACCGGTACCGAAGCCGCATGGGCGGGACTTTGTGCCGAGATTAAACGTGCAATCGAAGCGGGCGAAATGACCGCCGAAATCCGCGTTACCGATAAAAAGAGCTTTGATACGCTTCTTTCGGATACATATTGGAAAGAAGCACAAAAATACGCCCGCACCATCTATCCCGGCATAACCTTAAAACGCCAGAAAACCGACCGTGCCGGCACACAAACGGTACAATACGACCTCGAATATTAAGTGTGCCTGATACCCCGGAGTACCCGGCTACCCAACGCGACCACGCCGGACGTCTCGAAGTTCACCCCCGTTCCAAAGGCATCCCAAAGGAGAAAAAACTAAAATGAATAAGAAAAAAACACCGATTATTTTAAGCGGAATAATGGCTATTGCCATGTTTCTTTCCGCG
>JAISGY010000036.1 GCA_031262835.1 Ruminococcus sp. | reverse complement strand
GTAAAAAATGATTTATAATATAAAGTACTAATATAATTGCCCCGAATATCTCTTAATGGAGAGGATATATATGGAAACTAATATACTGCTCGAAAGCGGAACGAATGAACTTGAACTCTTGGTCTTTGAAGTTGGGGACAGCATCTTCGGCATAAATATTGCGAAGGTCGTCGAGATAATGATCGACTCGGAGGTTACCCCCGTGCCGAACGCCGCTCCCGAAGTCGAGGGCGTCTTTATCCCCCGCGACAAGCTTATCTCTGTAATTGACCTGCATAAAGTTATACATACCGAAAAACGCCCCGAGAAGAATATGTTCGTAATCTGTGAGTTTAACAAACTCACCGTCGCTTTCCGCGTCGGGAACGTCGAGGGAATTCAGCGTATTTCTTGGTCTGACATATCCGACCCGCCCGCAATGGCAAGTTCCGGGACAGAGGCTGGAATCTCAACCGGCGTAGTTAAAATCGGCGGGAAGATCATAATCGTAATGGACTTCGAGAAAATCGTCTCGAAACTCAACCTCACCTCCGGTTTCGACGACTCGGGAATCGACAACATCACCCTCATGACCGAAAAGGTCGGGAACAAGCGCCTTGTCGTTGCCGACGACTCCGCATTCCTCAACGAAATGGTTGTTAAGTCGCTCTCGAAGGTCGGCTTTAAGAATATTGTCTCGTTCTCTAACGGGCTTGACGCGTGGGAGTACGTCTCAAGTTTCAAAAACACCACCGGCAAAGTCACCGACAACATCGCCTGCGTAATCTCCGACATCGAAATGCCGAAGATGGACGGACACGCCCTCACAAAACGCATCAAAGACGACCGCGTTCTCCGCTCAATCCCCGTCCTCCTCTTCTCGTCCCTCATTAACGAGCAGATGATAGCAAAATGCAAGGCGGTTGGTGCGGACGGTCAATTCTCCAAGCCGCAGATAAAAGAACTCATCGAGCTGTCAATCCGCCTTATAGCGGCAGAATAAAGTCCGCCGAATCCCCCCCGCCCCGCCGAGCCACCCGAGCCGAGCCGCCCTGCCCCCCCGCTGCCGCCCCGCCGAATCTGCCCCACCCTTACGCCCTGCCCCGCATTTTCGTCGGCGGCTAACCCTTTGCCTAACAATTAACAAAATATACACAAAATCATAATGAATAATAATAAACGGTATGTTATAATGGTATGGGTAATTTTCAGCCATAAAAAACTGCCGTTTTATCTTTTGAGGCAATCATGTTTTTAGCAATTAATTCCGGGAACGAATTCACCGACGTCGGCGTTTTCGACTCCGACAAGCTCACATTCAGGGCGCAGTTTGTAACTCCATCTGCCGTAACGGCGGACGAGTATACGGTTAAATTGCGGTCGATGCTTGACGTTTCACATACGCAGTTTGACGGAGCGGTAATTGCAGATGTTTCGGACGTGGATACGAGTGTTATTTCTGCGGCGGTGAAAAGGCTTACAAACGGGCGGATTGTTGTAATCGGTCCGGGGGTAAAGACGGGGCTCAATATCCGTATTGACAACCCTGCCGCACTCGGCGCGAACCTTGTCGCAGTTGCGGCGGGGGCAACAGCCAAGTACGGCTATCCCGCGATAACAGCCGATTTTGCGGCGGCGACGGCTTTTACCGTCATCGACAAAGATTCGGTCGTGCGAGGCGGTGCCTTAATTCCGGGATTTGCACTCTCCCTTCGTGCTCTTTCTGACAAGACGGCGGAACTCCCGCGGATTCACGTTCGTGAAAACGCTTCCTACTCTGTCCTTGGGACAAATACCGAAAGCTGTATGAAATCCGGCATCGTCTATGCGGCGGCGGCGGTTATCGACGGCTTTGTACGCCGTTACAAGGCTATTTTAGGAGCAGACGCGGCGGTAGTTATCACCGGGCGTTACGCAAAGCTTGCGTCAAAATACTGCGAAGAGAGGGTTATAATCGACGACACCCTTGTTCTTGACGGACTTGCGGCAATTTATATGCGAAACATTACCTAATATTTTACGGTGTACTCTTTTTTAGGAAGAGATACCAGTGGAGGCTATCATGAAAGCAGATGCATTAGCAGCGACAGGAACTCGAACAAACGGCAAAATTCTAAAGCTTGTACAGCTTGCAATCCTCACGGCGATAACAGTCGTTATGGCATTAACCCCCTTAGGCTACCTCCCGGTCGGAGCACTTAAAATCTCGTTTTTGATGGTGCCGGTAGTTGTCGGCGCGATTGTAACGGGACCTGCCGGCGGTGCGTTCCTCGGAACGGTTTTCGGGATAACATCGTTTTTAACCTGTGTAACGGGGACGGATGCGTTCGGCGCAATGGTTTTGGAACTTAATCCTTTGGGTACATTTATAATGTGTGTTCCTATGAGGACACTTGCGGGGCTTCTCCCTGCGCTCCTTGTAAAACTCCTTGAAAATAAAGCGCGGGCAAGATTCCTCTATCCGGCGGCGGCACTCTTCGGCTCGCTCTGCAATACCGTGTTTTTCCTCGGCGCGCTTCTTGTTATCTTCGGGAATAACGCCGACGTTTCTTCCGCACTTGGTTTTGACGGCGGCAGCATAATACTCTATATTGTCGCAACGGTTGTTGCATTAAACGGCGCACTCGAAGCGTCCGCTTGTACGGTTGTAGGCGCGGGACTTTCGGGAATTATAAACAAAATAAAGAGGTAAATATGAAAAAGTTACTTTCGGCGATATTGGCGGCGGGCTTAGCCTTCGGCTTAATGGCAGTTCCGGCAAGTGCACTTGACGATGGTGTTAAGCTTAATCGTGAAGAACTTGAAACAAGCGGCGATTCTGTCGTTCACATTACCTATTTCGACGCGTCAAGAAGCACTTCCGAGGCGGCAAGACGCGAGATAATGATGATTAACTCCGACATTGCCTACACAATCGAACCGCAAGTTCGTATCGCCGAAAGGACACTTTCTGATGAAACCTATGAAGGTACATTTGAGATTCGTTCATACTCTAACACTTCCGACAAATTTTTGCAGGTTGTCGCAACCTCAATTGAATACCCCACATACGGTTATGACCCCTACGCTTACTCTTGGGTTTACGACCGTACGGCAAAAAAATATCTCCGCCTTTCGGACGTGCTTATAAAGGACGGCTTAACCGAAGACGAAATCCTTAAGGACGCCGAAGAGCTTTATACTACTTCACACGGGGAATATCTTTTCAGCGGAAAAGTTCAAGGCTTTTGGATTTGTGAAGAGGAAGAAGTTCCTCATAGCGTCTACATACTCCGTATGAATAAATGCTGGCCGGCTTCCGAAACTTGGCAGACGCTTATGGTATACGTACCGGGGCAGTACACCGAAGACGGCACCCCCTTACTTTACGAAGACGTAACCCTCGGCGATCGTATTGAATATGAAGAAGCAGAAGGCGGCAAAAATGAATACGACAACCTCCCTAAGTATAACGTTAAGTATGAAGATGCTGACGGCAACTATATGCGCTTCCTTCGGGACCAAAGCGCGTTTATGAAGATTGACGGGAAACTTTCGTCTTGGAGCTTTTATCATAACGCCGGGATGTTACAGATTGTCAATCGGAAAGAGGCCTATGAAGCAACTGTGGAAAACGGTACAATCCTTAAGGTTAACATCGGCGGAAAAGACTACACCTTTACGGCAGCTCCATAATTCCTAAATAAAATTAAGAGGTAAGTATGAAAAAGCTTTTATCGGCAATCTTAGCTACAGCTTTATCGCTCGGCTTAATGGCAGTTCCGGCAGCGGCGGCATTTGACGACGGTGTGGAGATTGAGCGTGAGGAATTTGAAGCAAGCGGCGATTCTGTTGTTGAGCTTTCGTATTTCGACGCGTCAAGAAGCACTGACGAAGCAGTACGGCGGGAAATTTTGATGATAAACTCCGACATTGACAATACAATCAAGCCCCAAGTGCGTACCGCCGAAAGAACACTTTCTGATGAAACCTATGAAGGTACATTTCAAATTCATTCATACTCTAACACTTCCGACAAATTTTTACAGATTATCGCAACTTCAATTGAATACCCTACCTACGGCTATGACCCCAACGTTTACTCTTGGGTTTACGACAGGGGAGCTGAAAAATATCTCCGCCTTTCGGACGTTCTTATAAAGGACGGCTTAACCGAAGACGAAATCCTTAAGGACGCGGAGAAACTTTATACCCCCTTCGGCGAGGAATACCTTTTCGGCGGCAAAGTCCAAGGCTTTTGGATTTGTGAAGAGGAAGAAACACCTCACCCTATGTATATCCTCCGTATGAATATGGTTAATCCGCAAGCCGAAGAGTGGCAGACGCTTATGGTATACGTTCCGAAGCAGTACACCGAAAACGGCGAAACCGAGCTCTTTGAAAGCGTAATCGTCGGCGAATATTTTGAATGTTACGAAGCGGAAGTAAAAGAAATTGACAGCAGTAACTTCATTAAGTACGGCGTCAAGTACGAAGATGCCGACGGCAACTATATCCGATTCTTGCGTGACAAATACGCGATTGTTAAGGTTGGCGGTAAACTTTCGTCCCTGTTCTGGTATCGGAACGGCGAGAAGATAGAACTTAGCAAGCTCACAGAAAACCATGAAGGAACACTCGAAAACGGAACAACCCTAAAGATTACTATTGACGGGAAAGATTACACTCTGACCGCCAAAGAATAAAAAAATATATAAAGAGGTAAGTTATGAAAAAGGTTTTATCGGCAATCTTGGCGGCAGCTTTAGCTGTTGGTTTAATGGCAGTTCCGGCATATGCACTTGACGACGGTGTTGAGATTAACCGTGAGGAAATTGAGACAGACGGCGAATCTATCCTTGAACTTTCTGAATTTGACGCGTCAAGAAGCACTTCCGAAGCGGTTCGCAAAGAAATTTTCATGATGAACTCCGACATAGCGAGAACTATCGGGTCTGACGTTCGTGAGGCAAGATACAAACTTGCTGATGAAGATGATTCGGACTGGTTCAACATACGTTCGTTCACTTATGAGACTGATAAATATTTACAGATTATCGCAACATCCATCTCCTACCCTATCTACGGCTACGACCCCTACACCTATTCTTGGGTTTATGACCGTACAGCGAAAAAATATGTTCACCTTTCCGACGCGCTTATTGAAGACGGCTTAACCGAATCTGAAATCATTGAAGATGCTGAAAAGCTCTATGCGCCTGAATACTACGATATTTTCCTTTTCGGCGGAAAAGTCCTCGGCTTCTATATGGCTGACGATAACACACGTTCTTACATTATCTACATGAATTTAGTTAACCCGGCGGCTGAAGAGTGGCAATACCTCATGACCTATACCCCGGGTAAATATACCGAAGACGGCAAAGCGCAGCTTTTCCAGCACGTAACCGTCGGCGAAACATTTACCCCCGAAAAGGAAGAACCGGAAGAATTCATAAGCGGCAACTCCATTAAGTACGGCGTTAAGTACGAAGACGCGGACGGCAACTATATCCGCTTCATTCGCGACAAGACAGCTGTTGTAAAACTCGGCGAAAAATTAGACTCTTGGAATTTTTACAATTCAGAGGGGAATATTGATTTTAACATGGGCTCAACAAACTATAAAGCAACCCTCGAAAAGGGAACAACCCTTAAGGTCGCATATGATGGGAAAGACTACACTTTAACCGCGGCAGAATAAGAAACAAGAAGGTATTATATGTCAAATCTTCGCGAACTTATTAACAACAACCTAAAGAGCGAATATGGCACAGAACTAAGGCAAGACCTCCCGGCGTATGAACTCCATAACGCGGTTGCAAGAGCCGTTATGTGCGAAATTGCGCCGAAATGGAAGGCGGACACCGAAAGGCGGAATTCGGGCAGGCAGGCTTGCTACCTTTCCTGCGAATTCCTTATGGGCAGAGCGGTTTATAACAACCTCTACTGCGCAGGGCTCCTTGACGAAATTAAGGAAACAGTTGACATAAACAAATTTGAAGAGATCGAAGACGCCGCCCTCGGAAACGGGGGCTTGGGGCGTCTTGCGGCGTGTTTTCTCGACTCCGCCGCGACGCTTGATGTGCCGCTGACGGGTTATGGAATCCGTTATCGGTACGGGCTTTTTAAGCAGTATATCCATGAGGGCTGTCAAGGGGAGGAAGCGGACGATTGGCTAAAGTACGGTGACCCTTGGTCTGTACGGCGCGAAGCGGAAGCTGTAACGGTTGAATTCGGGGACGGCGCGGTTAAGGCTGTGCCCTATGATATGCCTATAATCGGCTATGGCTTAAAATCAATCGGAACTCTTCGCCTATGGCAGGCGGAATCCCTACAGGGCTTTAACTTCGCGGAATTCGACAAGCAGGAGTATAGTAAGGCGTCGGAGGACAAAATCAACGCCGAGGCAATCTCAGACGTGCTTTACCCGAACGACAACTATGAGAAGGGCTTGCGCCTAAGAATAAAGCAACAATACTTCTTCGTCTCCGCAACAATCCAGACTATAATAAAGCAGTACAAATCCCGCTTCGGCAGCGACTTCTCCCACTTTGCCGAACAATACGCAGTGCAGCTGAACGACACACACCCCGTCGTAGCAATCCCGGAAATTGTTCGTATCCTCATGTTCAAAGAGGGGCTGACCTTCAATGAGAGCTTTGAAATTGCGCGGAAAGTGTGTTCCTACACAAACCACACCGTAATGGCGGAAGCCCTCGAAAAATGGGACGCGAAGCTTTACAAATCGGTGCTCCCGATAATTTATGAGATAATCATGCTTATAAATGAGCACTTGATTCGATACCTCAAAGGGATTGGGCAGAACCCTGCGCAGATTGCGGAAAAGGCAATCTTCGACGGCTCAAGAATCCATATGGCAAGGCTTGCCATCTACGGCGGAGAGTATATCAACGGCGTTGCGGCTATCCACTCCGAAATCCTCAAGAAAGATGCCTTAAAAGAGTGGTATGAAATCTACCCCGACAAGTTCCAGAACAAGACGAACGGTATTACCCCGCGCCGTTGGTTGGGGCTCTGCAACCCCGAGCTGTCTTCTCTTATAACCGAAAAGATAGGCGATGGCTGGCAGACCGACCTTGACAGGCTAACTGACCTTAAAAAATACGTCGATGACCCCGCGACAATTAACCGCTTCATCGAAATTAAGGCAGAAAAGAAGCGTCAGCTTGCAAAATTTATCAAAGAATACGAAGGCGTCGATATCGACCCGACATGGGTTTTCGACGTTCAAGTGAAGAGGCTTCACGAGTACAAAAGGCAGCTCCTTAACGCGTTTTCGATTATGGACCTTTATTTCAAGATTAAGGATAAGAAACTGCCCGACCTTGCTCCGACCGTCTTCATCTTCGGCGCGAAGGCTGCTCCGGCGTACAGGCGGGCGAAGGCGATTATTAAGTATATTAACTGCGTAGCGGAACTTGTTAACAACGACCCCGACACAAAGGATAAACTAAAGGTAATATTCCTCCATAACTACAACGTCTCCTACGCCGAAAAGATTATTCCCGCTGCCGACATCTCCGAGCAGATTTCAACCGCAGGCACGGAAGCGTCCGGCACCGGCAACATGAAATTCATGTGCAACGGTGCAGTCACCCTCGGAACATGGGACGGCGCGAACGTCGAGATTACCGAGAAAGCCGGCTGGGAGAACGAGTATATTTTCGGGTGCAGAGTGGAAGAAATTGCAAGAATCCGCCCGACCTACCGCCCGAAAGAGAAGATTTATAACACCAACGAGCGGGTAAAACGCGTCGTAAACACCCTCGTTGACGGAACATTCAACGACGGCGACCGCGGCTGGTTCGGCGAGCTCTTCGCAAGCCTCACAATCGGCGCATCATGGCACAAACCCGACGTGTACTTCCTACTCGCCGACCTCGAAGGCTATGTAGATACAAAACTAAGAGCGTTGTACGACACCAAGAACAAACAAGTCTTCGCGAAAAAATGTTGGATGAATATAGCAAACTCCGGCTTCTTCTCCTCCGATAGAACAATTAAACAGTACGCCAGTGAGTTGTGGCACATATAAACACAAAAACCGCCGTTTCGTTTCGGCGGTTTTGTGCATCTTTGATGCTTCTATGCCCGGCCGGATTTGAACCGGCGGCCTTCAGAGTCGGAGTCTGACGCTCTATCCAGCTGAGCTACGGACACATATCATATGCTTTTTTATTTTAACAAAATTTTAAGCAGATATAAACAATATTATTTGTACAAACTGTAAACAAAGGATAAACAGGCATAAAGTATTCCAAAAGGGCGTATTATACGCTTTTTTGGTGTGTAAATATGAGTTTGTATGTTAATTTCATGAAACAAATATGTTGACGTTTCATAAAACGATTGATATAATTGTATATAGAGAGAAAATGAAAGAAATTACTTTGCATCATTCATTTTGGAATATTATATTATAGTGAGAATATCATGATTAAGATGGTAACGGCTTTTACGGCTGAAGCTGACATTCCCGAAGTTGCTGTTAAAGAGATACAAGAACAGATTGACATTACTAAGATTAAGTCGAACGCCGTAGGGATAGTACAGTGTCACTCGGAGTTTATAACGACGGGTGTGCTTGAAGCGGTATGTAAAGCCCTGCCGTTCGAGACGGTTGGGATAACCTGCAGTCTTCCGGCGGTTTCGGGTACGAGTGCTCACCTTGCGTTGACGTTAACTGTTTTGACCTCCGACGAATGTGAATTTAAGGTTAAGTCTTTCGAGACTGATGAGGGCTCGAAGGTTGCGGCGAATTGCTATAAAACCGCCGTTCAATTTGCCGAAGACGGAAAAATGCCCGCGCTTGTTTTATCGTATGTTAGTTTTATGAGTTTTGTTTCGGGTGATGTTCTTGTTAATTCGTTTTCGGAAGGGCTTCCGGGTGTGCCTGTGTTCGGGTCGCTCCCTATATCGGACAATGAGGATTTTTCCGAGTCTTATACTATCCATAACGGAAAGCACACCGAATTCGGTGCGGTTTATGTCGGAATTTACGGTAATATAAAGCCGACCTTTAAATGTACCTCTTTTCGCGCAGGGACAATGTACAGAACGAGCGGCATGATTGAAGAAGCGGAACAGACCTATGTTTATAAGATTGACGGGATTCCGGCTTGGGACTATATCGTACAAAAAGGCATTTCAACGGAGGGGACGTATCGGAATATTATTACGCAGCCCCTTGTCTTAACCTACCATGACGGTTCGGTAATAATGCGAAACTGCTTAGGGATTGATTTTGAAAAGAAGGCAATAATCCTTTCGGGGGACGCTTATCCGGGTGCGATAGTTGATTTCGCGCTCATTACATCGGACGATGTAAGAAGCTCGGCGTCGGAGATTGCGAATGAGATTATGTACATAGCGAAAGAAGCTTCGGTTGTGCTTATATATTCGTGTGCAACAAGGCTCTGGCAGCTCGGTACGGACTCAACCGACGAGATAAATATAATCGCCGAAAAGCTTGCCGGAAAAGCGTATAATTTCGCCTACTCGGGCGGTGAAATCTACCCTATGTTCATTGACGGAAAGGTAGTAAACACCTTCCAGAATAACAACCTCTGTGTCTGTGTAATATAAACGAAAACGTGCGAAGATTTTAATCTGCCGCACGTTTTTTCATTAATATTTTTCCATACGCTTCATAGCAAAACCTTGCCACTTTTCATCCATTCCGTAGTTAACAAAAGGGTGTATTGAAATGCCGCCGCGAGGGGTGAATTCGCCTAAGACTTCTATATACTTAGGGCTCATTAGGTTAACCAAATCCCGCATAATAATATTAACGGAGTCTTCGTGGAAGCCGCCGTGGTTGCGGAAGGAAAAGAGATAGAGCTTAAGCGACTTCGATTCAACCATCTTTATGTTCGGGATATATTTAACGGTAATTTTAGCGAAATCGGGCTGCCCTGTTATCGGGCAGAGGCAGGTAAACTCCGGGCAGTTAAACTCGACGAAGTAGTCCCTGTCCGGGAACTTATTGTCGAAGGCTTCAAGCAGGGCAGGGGAATATTCCGCCGGGTAAACCGTTTTCCCGCTCCCGAGTAAGGTTAAACTCGCCGCCGTATCGCTGCCTTTTGCGCCGTTTACCGACATATTATTTTTTTCCAACTTTTTTTATACCTTTCAGTTCATTAATTTTATCGCGCAAAAACGCCGCGTGTTCAAATTCCAAAATCTTCGCCGCGTCCTTCATCTGTTCGGTGAGGCTTTCGATAAGGCGGGCTTTTTCAATTGCCGTATATTGCTTTTTAGCCGCCTTAACCTCCGAATCGGTTTCGGCGCGGGTTGAAATTTCGAGAACGCCGCGAATGTCTTTGATAATGGTCTGCGGCGTGATGTTATGCTTTTCGTTGTAGGCTTTTTGGATATTCCGCCGCCTTTCCGTCTCTGTAATACAGGCGTACATTGACTTTGTAACGCTGTCGGCGTACATTATAACCTGTCCGTGCTCATTCCTTGCGGCGCGTCCTACCGTCTGAATAAGCGAACTTTCGGAGCGCAGGAATCCTTCCTTATCCGCGTCAAGAATCGCAACGAGGGAGACCTCCGGCAGGTCGAGTCCCTCCCTCAAAAGATTAATCCCGACAAGAACGTCGAATTCCCCGAGGCGAAGGTCGCGGATAATCTCCATCCGCTCGATTGTGTCAATATCGTGGTGAAGATACCGCACCTTTATGCCTACATTTGCAAGGTATTCGGTTAAGTCCTCCGCCATCTTTTTTGTGAGTGTTGTAACAAGGACGCGCTCTTTGTTTTGGGTGCGCTCGCGGATCTGGAAGATAAGGTCTTCAATCTGCCCGTCAATCGGTTTAACAATGATTTCGGGGTCAATAAGCCCTGTGGGGCGGATAATCTGTTCGGCAATCTGTGCGGAACGTTCTCGTTCAATTACCCCGGGTGTCGCCGAGACGTAGATAATCTGCCCAAGCTTATCGTAAAATTCATCGAAGGTTAAGGGGCGGTTATCCATCGCGGAGGGGAGGCGGAAGCCGTACTGTATAAGCGTTTCTTTCCGCGCCCTGTCCCCCGCGCTCATTCCGCGGACTTGGGGGATTGAAACGTGGCTTTCGTCCGCGATAAAGAGGAAGTCTTCGGGGAAGTGGTCGAGGAGGGTGTAGGGGGTGCTGCCTGGGGCGCGGCGCGCGATAACACGGGAGTAGTTTTCAATCCCCTTGCAAAAACCGATTTCCTCAAGCATCTCAATGTCATATTCGGTCCGCTGTTTTATCCTCTGCGCCTCAATTAACAAGCCCTTTTCCTCAAAATACTTTATCCGCTCCGCAAGCTCTTCTTGTAGGTCGAGTATCGCCCCTTCGAGCCGCTCTTTTGAAACAACATAGTGCGAAGCGGGGTAGATTGCCGCGTGGGAAAGCTCCGCAATAATTTCCCCCGTCAGCGGGCGGAATTCGGTTATCCGTTCAACTTCATCGTCGTAAGTTTCAACCCGTATCGCCGTTTCGCTCGCCCCCGCAGGGAAGATTTCAACAACGTCCCCGCGCACCCGGAAGGTCGAGCGGGTAAAATTCATGTCATTTCGTTCGTATTGAAGCGCGACAAGCATTGAAAGAAGGTCGTCTCTTGAACAAATTTGCCCTTTTCGGAGGGAGATTATCATTGTGCGGTAGTCTTCCGGCGAACCGAGGGTGTAGATACAGGAAACCGAGGCGACAATTATAACGTCCCGGCGTTCGGCAAGCGCGGAGGTTGCGGAGTGGCGGAGTTTATCTATCTCGTCGTTTATGGACGAATCCTTTTCAATGTATGAATCTGTCGAGGGGACGTATGCTTCGGGCTGGTAATAGTCGTAATAGGAGACGAAATATTCAACGGCGTTTTCGGGGAAAAACTCCTTGAACTCCGAGCAGAGTTGTGCGGCTAAGATTTTGTTATGTGCGAGGACAAGGGTAGGGCGGTTAACCTTCGCGATGACATTCGCCATAGTAAAGGTCTTCCCCGAACCGGTAACGCCGAGAAGGGTTTGCTCACCCATGCCGCTTTGGAGCCCCGCAACAAGCTTGTCCACTGCCTCGCCCTGATCGCCGGAGAGGGCATATTCGCTGTGAAGAATAAATTTATCCATGAAACCTCTTTAAATTCGCTTGATAATATGTTATAATGGAGTTATTCAAAAATATTAAAATGTCCGCTTTCTCGCATTGAGTAGGGACCGTCTGTGCCGATGATAATGTGGTCGAGAAGACGAACGCCGAAGGCGCGTAGGGTCTGACCTATGTAGCGGGTTGAAGAGATATCGGCGTTTGAGGGGTAAGACGACGCGTTCGGGTGGTTGTGGGAGACGGCGACGGAGTTTGTTTCGCTTTGTATTACCGTCTTGACGAGCTTTCGCATATTGATTTCTATTGTGTTCGGCGCGCCCTCGTTTATGAGGTGAACGGAGTTACCGATAAGATGAAGTTTCGGGGTGAAACAGGCGAGGCGGAATTCCTCAACGTTTTTAACCGGGAACTCGTGGGTAAAGAGCGACATAAGCTTTTTCGGCGAATCGTAGACGAAGGAATCGTTCCTTGAACCGAAATAGACACGAAAACAGAGCGGGATTGCCTTTAGGAGCGCGGCTGTGCTTTCGGAACAACCCGCCTCCATGAGTGCTTCCTTCGATGCGTCAAAGAGCGCGGCAACGCTTCCGAAACGAAGTAAGAGCTTGTGCGCGATTTCATTTGTATTAACGCGCGGAATTGTAAAAAAGAGGAGAAACTCAACAACTTCATGCGCCCCGAAGTTTCTAAAACCCTCTTTGAAGAATTTTTCCCGCATACGCGCTCTGTGGTTCTCGTGAAGATTTTCCTTCATATATATACTCCGATTAGAAAGGTTCGCTGATGAAAGAGATAACTGCCGGCGCGAATGATACAGGGCAGCGGCTCGATAAGTTTTTAACAAAAGTATTCCCTTTACTCCCTGCCGGTATGCTCCACAAGGCTATTCGCAAAAAGGATATTAAGGTTAACGGGCGGCGTGCATATCCGGATACAGTTATACAATTACATGATAACATAAAAATCTACATTAATGATGAATTTTTAGTGAAGAATAAGCTGAAAATTAATGAACACTCAGACATTGACCCCGTTTATGAGGACGATAATATTATTCTTATTAATAAGCCAGCCGGGCTTGTTGTTCATGAAGACGACGAAGGAAGCCTTGATACCCTTGCGGACAGGCTTATTTCCTACCTCTATAAAAAGGGCGAATACGACCCGGATAATGAACAGAGTTTTACCCCCGCGCTCTGCAACCGCCTCGACCGAAACACCAGCGGGATAGTTATCGCGGCAAAAAACGCGCCCTCACTTCGGATTATGAACGAGAAGATAAAACATCACGAAATAAAAAAAAGCTACCTCACCTTAACCGTCGGAATCCCCGAAAAGAAAAGTGATACCCTTACCGCTTACCATATCAAGAACGACAAGATGGTTAAAATTTACGACAGGTTCGTCCCCGGGAGCAAGAAGATTATTACCGAATACACCGTAATGAAAACCTACCCGGAAAAGGACTTGGCTTTACTTGAAGTCCGCCTTATTACCGGGCGCACCCACCAGATAAGAGCACATCTTGCCCATATAGGTTATCCGCTCTTGGGGGACGGAAAATACGGGAGCAATGCGGTTAATCGGAAGTTTCATGTTAAAACCCAGTGCCTTCATGCGTATAAACTGCGGTTTGAGTTTTTAACGCCTGCGGAGAGTTTGTCGTATTTAGACAAAAAAGAATTTGTAACACCATTACCTTGGTTCGTTGATATTTTTTAAAAAAATGTATTGTTTTTTTGAATAGTTTATGTTATAATAGTGTTACAGTAGCTTATTGGCAGGATGCAGATGACAAATACATACAGATAAAGAATTAATCGGTATATTTAGGTAAGAAAATGAATAACGAGAACGAAGCCGTCCAAGCGGCGCAAAATACCGAACCTGTCGTTGACTGTTACGCAATTGTCAGGATAGAAGAAAAAAGCGTATCGGCAACCATTGAAGTTGTCCCGCCGAAAAACGGCGGAAAAGAAATGACCATCGAACTCTTACATACCGCCCTCGAAGAAGCGGGCGTTCGTTACGGCATAAATGAAAAAACGCTTGAGGGAATTGTTTCGGCGAAGATTTACGGCAAGGAAATGGTTGTTGCTAAGTATAAACCGGCAACCGCGGGACACGACGGAACAATTACATATAAATTCGATAAATTCGTCGCGGCTGTGCCTATTGAGGACGAGGACGGGTATGTCGATTATCGCGAACTCGGGCAGATTAGAAGCATTACCGCCGGGACTGTTATCGCCGTGATAACTCTTCCTGTTGACGGCGAACCGGGGCGGGATGTTTTCGACAGAGAGATTACGCCGAATCCTCCGAAAAAGGCGGCATTTACTGTCGGTGTCGGGACTGTTCTATCTGTTGACGGGCTTACGCTATCCGCCGCGATTGACGGGCATCTTGTCTATGATAAAACCGCATTTGTCGTTAAGCGGGTGCTTGATATTAAAGCCGATATTGATTTTAATACCGGGAATATTGAATTTTTGTCCGATATTAATATCCGCGGGAATGTCGGCGAGGGTTTTAAGGTTGTAAGCACCGGCGGCAATATTACAATCCAAGGCGGTGTTTTTTCGGGCGCGCTTATTAAGGCTACCGGGAGCATTACGCTTAAGCAGGTTGCGAACCACTGCAATATTGAAGCGGGCGGGAATATTACCGCGAATTTCTGTGAATACTGCAATATCAGGGCTGAGGGGGATATAACCGCTTCAACACTGATACTCTGCGAAGTTTATTGCGGCGGAACATTAACTACAAAGGGCTCGAAAACCGGCGGGCTTGTCGGCGGGAGGTATACAGTCCTTACCGGGATTAATATCGGTAACAATATCGGCTCGCCCAATTATCCGACAACCGTTATCTCACTCGGGGACAACTCAATACTCGATGCCGAGCGCGGAAAGCTTATAAGCGTTATTTTAAGATACGAAAACGAAATAACCGACCTTACGATGGTTATTGACTACCTCAACGCGAAGAAAAAAGAGGAGCGAAACCTTCTTCCCGAGCGCGAAGAACTCCTCGGCGAATCGGTAAGGAAGCGGATAAAACGCCAGCGCGACATAAAGACGGCAAGGGACAGAGTTGCGGAGATTGAAGAAATTTTAACGAGTCATCAGAACTTAAAACTCGATGTCTTAGGGACAATCTACCCTAAGACACAGATTAATATCAACACCGTGCATTTTGAAGTAACCGGCGAATGGCATCGCGTGTCTGTTTATGTTGACGAAGAGGACGAGATACATTACAATCCGATTTAACAGCTTATCATAAGGAGTTATAGGGCAGTGTACATTTTCGGCTATACCCACCAAGGAAAAAAACCGGGACAGAACGAAGACTCATTCTTAATCGGGAAAAAGGTTATATCGGCAGGTTCCGCTGAGGTAACCGCAAACCCTCCGCTTTTTGCAGCAGTCGCCGACGGCGTCTCGGGCGAAACTTCCGGGGAGGTTGCTTCGGCTATGGCTCTCGGGGTTTTGTCGGGGGTTAAGCCTTCCGAGAAGACGGACTTTGAGGCGTTAATCATTTCGGTGCATAGGTTCTTAAAAATGCAGGGGACTCTTAAAAAGCTTGAAAATATGCAGACGACGCTCTGTGCCGTAGCTTTCACAGGCGTCACTGACGGCTATGTCATCAACGTCGGGGATTCGAGAGCGTATCTTTGGCGGGGTGAAAAGCTCACAAGGCTCACAAAGGACCAATCCCTCGCCCAGCTTCTCTTCGAGACAGGGCAGCTTTCAAAAGCCGAGCGCGAAGCCTTCGCCCATAAAAATGTTATCCTCCCTGCCCTCGGAAACCTCACCGCAGAGCCTGTCCCCGATGTAACGAAGCTCCCCGAGCTTTTTTCCGGCGACGTTATCTTGATGTGTACAGACGGCTTTTCAGACTACGTACCCGTTTCCGACGCGGAATATATAATGTCACAGCCCGAAAAGCTCTCCGTACGGATAGAAAAACTTTACGGACGTGCTCTGATGGGCGGGTCTAAAGATAATATTACGGTTTTGGGGATTTTAATTTGAACTATCGGTGGTTCTTCACGTAGATATATTGCGTTTGGCAGATGTTTGATTCAAGAACGTAACTCACCGTCAGCGACAAGCCATTCTCCGCAGGGGTATAGATAATATCCTTCGAGACAATACTAACCCCTTCGTCGGCAAAAAAATTTTCTTCATACCGCGAAACCTTCTCAAGCAGCAGCGTGTTCGCCGCTTCGGGAGCTAAAATTTCTTCCGTCACTTCATAGGGGTGGTATTCGGTGTTGACTATGCCTATGGGTATCTCGAGCGTTAAGATATTGAAGTAGGATAGTTCCTCGTTAACCTCTGCATTTTCCGGCTCCCCCGTCGACGGCGTAAGCGGGATTTTTAAGCCGAAGAGGTATAGCGAGCGTTTTGTTATCTTACTTTTATAGTCAATACGTCTGTGGGTGAAGGACTCATTGAAGGTTATCTTTTCGGAATACCTCCCCGTTATGTCGCCCATCGCGTGGACGTAATAGGTATTCCCGAGCTTGCCGGATATAACGCCGGAAACGAGGATATCGCCCTCATTGACGGTGTCAAAAAGCATCGGGATTAACATTCCCATCGGGACGCTGTTGATCTTAACAATCTGGCAATTTTTCGCTGAAATAATATTGCAAGGTCTGTTGGTCGGGGTTATCTCCGGCTTTTTTGTCATCTCCGAGATTTCAACCGACACAATAGGACCGCTGCGCTTTATCCCCGCCCAAGCGACATCGCGCACGTTCGATATTATATCCCGCTCGACCGCCGCAAGGCTGATGTTCGGGAGATAGCTCCCGATTCGTATTCCCGCATCGTCAAGAACTGCTAAAACCTCCGCGTCGGACATATTTTCATTCCCGTAAATGTTAATCTTCATCGTTATATTCGACAGAAAAAAAACCATGACAAGAGCCGCGGCGACACCTGCGGCAATGCCGTATCTGCGGCGGTACTTTGCTGCAATGAAGATAAAACCGCGCCTGCCCGTTTCGATAAATTCGGCGTGGTTCATGGAAGCAATTTTAATAAGCGTTTTCTTGTCGAAGCCGTAACATTCGCCGGTTAAAAAGCCGTCTTCGATTTTAAGATTCCTCGCGGAGACGCTGCTTTTTCGTATTGTGTTAATAAACTCCTCGGGCGAGTCGGTTACGATAGTGAACTTAATTATTCCGCGAAGATGGTCGAGCATAAAATTTTTCCCTCACTTCTCAAATTCAATACTCGAAAATTCGCCGTTAATAACAATCCCGTCCGCGCCGTAATCGTTAACCGACAGGTTCTTTCCCCATATTGCCACCGTCATATTCGATGTTTTAAGCTTAATGTAAATGTCGTTATATTCGATTATGTTCTTAACATTTTCAATCTCAAGATGAGTGTTGTCGGTAAGGCTCATGTGGGTGTAAAGGTATAATTTACGCGTAACAAACTTCTTAAGCGGTCCTTCATAGCGTTCGGTAAGCGGCTTTATCTTTGACATAATATTCCCCCGCTTAAGTTTATGCAAAGTTTACAAAATGTATGTATATTTTATTATGAATATGTAATATACTAATCAAAAGAGCGATTTTGATTCGCGAAGGAGTAAAACGCAGTGAAATACAAATCATTTTCAAAGCTTTTTCATTCTAACAAGGAAGAATATGAAGAACGTATAAAATATGCGAAACTCGACCATTGCTATTTTGAACTTGATATAAATATCGGTGAAAACAAAGCTTTTTTCTTTGCTACTCCTGAAATTTTTGAAATGATTATCGAAATAGAAAGAATATCCAACAAATTGATGTACTATTCGCATTATAACAATCTATACAAAGATATGCAACTTTTCTTGATGAATGGTTTTATAATTGATGAAATTAAATCAACAAATAATATTGAGGGTATTCGCAGTTCACGAAAAGACATTAATGATGTTATGACAAGGGCTAAAAGCAACAAACGTCTCCAAGGCATGGTAAATCGTTACCGTATGCTTGCAGAGCAAGAAAAGATTAAGATAACTTCATCAAAAGATATACGGAAAATTTATGATGAGCTTGTGTCAGATGAAGTTTATCTCACCGATCCCGACGATGCCCCGGACGGCGTAATTTTCCGGAAGCGCGGTGTCGGTATAATCGGTAACGACGGTAAAGTTATACACGAGGGTCTTATGCCCGAATCGGAAATTATCGAAACGATGGATAAAGCACTTGATTTTCTATACAACGGGAAGGTGCATTATCTTATTAAGGTTGCCGTTTTTCACTATCTTTTCGGATATATTCATCCTTTCTATGACGGCAACGGACGTGTTAATCGGTTCATAAGCTCATATCTTTTAAACTATAAGACTTTTAACCTTTTCGGCTTCAGACTTTCCTATATTATCAATAAAAACCTGCCTGCATATTATAAAGCCTTTCAAACGGTTGATAACCCGCAAAATTTAGGCGATGTTACTCCTTTCATTATTACTTTTTTAGACCTCATAAAAAAAGCAGCTAATAATACAGAAAGCGTAATTGTCGGAAGCATTGACAAATTTAAAATGTTTCATGAAAATATCTACAAGCTTCCTTCATCAAGCGAAAAATTACATGACCTTTATGCCATGTTAATAGCAGTTACACTTTTTTCCGAAACCGGGACAACAAGAGAAGAAATCACACAAAAATTAGGAATTTCGACCGCAACGTTGGTTCGGAGACTCTCGGAAATCCCCGAAACTCTTCTAAACATAAGAAAAGTCGGAAAGGTTAAATATTTCAGCCTCAACTACGATGAACTTATGACGATAATAAACAGTTAATCTTTTGTTCAACTTGCACAAAATAATCCCCAAAAATTAATATATATTATAAATCTCTCTCAAATACTTGATTTATTTTTGGAAAAGTTGTATAATTTAATTGCGTATTTTAACGCTAAAAATAAATAGAAAAGCGGCGGTTACTATGAAAGTATATAACACCGAAAATATCAGGAACATTGCTGTTTGCGGACACGCGGGCAGCGGTAAAACTTCTCTCGCGGAGGCGATTTTATATTCTGCCGGTGCAACAGAGCGGCTTGGGCGGGTTACGGACGGAAACACCGTGCTCGATTTCGACCCGGAAGAGGTTAAACATAAATCCTCCCTTACGGCGGCTCTTGCGGCTTTTGAAATTAAGGGCGAGAAGGCTCCCGTTAAGGTTAACCTCCTTGATACTCCCGGGCTTTTCGACTTCGCAGGGGGGCTTTATGAGGGCATCTCCGCCGCAGATACAGTGATGATTGCCGTTTCAGGAAAATCCGGCGTTAAAGTCGGTACCGAAAAGGCTTACGATATTGCCGAAACCCTCGGTAAGTCGCGTATGTTCGTTATAACTAAGGTTGACGACCCCGACGCGAACTATTATAATGTATTAACCGACCTTAAGACCAAATTCGGTCCGACAGTCTGCCCGGTTGTTGTTCCCGTAATCCGCGACAGGAAGGTTATTTCCTATATTAACCTTATCGAGATGAAGTGCTACACCTACGACGATAAGGGCAAGCCTACCGAAACCGAAATGCCGACAAGCGACATTAACGACAAGATCGAATACCGCCTTGACGGGCTTGTTGCGGCTTTTTCCGAAGCAATCGCAGAGACGGACGAAGCATTAATGGACAAGTTCTTCGAGGGCGAGGAGTTTACAAAAGACGAGCTTATCCACGGTCTCCACGCCGGCATGGAAAAGGGGATAATTACCCCCGTGCTCTGTAACGGTACCGGCAACATCGCCGCGGAGATGATACTTAAGGAGATTGAGCTTTTAGTTCCGTCTCCGAATGAGACTAACCCGCTTAAGGCTACCGAAGGCGACAAGGAAGTCGAGATTTCTTGCGGTGACGGCGACCTTTCCGCATTTGTATTTAAAACCGTTGCCGACCCCTTTGTGGGCAAGATGTCCTACCTAAAGGTTATTACAGGCACACTTAAATCAAACACCGAGTATTATAACGCTGTTACCGACCAGCCCGAAAAGATAGGCAAACTCTTTACCCTCGTCGGCAAGAAGCAGATTGAGCTTGAAGAGGCGAAGGCGGGCGACATCGCCGTTGCGGTTAAGATTAACGCTAACACCTCCGATACAATTACAGCAGGCAAGCACTTAACATTTACGCCGATTCCGTTTTTAAAACCTTCCTACAGAATGGCTGTTCACCCGAAGACTCAAGGCGACGAAGCTAAGGTTGGTACAGGGTTAACAAGGCTCCTTGAAGAGGACAAGACGCTTGACTTTTATATCGACCCGCTTACCCACGAACAGATTATCGCTGGCTTGGGCGAGCAACATCTTGAATCCGCTATCGGCAAACTTAAATCCAAGTTCGGCGCGGACGTTAACCTCACCGACCCGAAGATTGCGTATCGCGAGACTATCCGCAAAAAGGTTCGCGTTCGCGGAAGGCATAAGAAACAGTCCGGCGGTCACGGTCAGTTCGGCGACGTTGAAATCGAGTTCGAGCCTTGCGTTTCCGACGAGCTCGTATTTGAAGAGAAGGTTTTCGGCGGTGCTGTTCCGAAAAACTACTTCCCGGCGGTTGAAAAGGGCTTACAAGAAAGCATGAAGAAAGGCGTTCTCTCCGGCTGTCCCGTTGTGGGTCTCAAAGCTATACTCGTTGACGGTTCGTATCACCCCGTTGACTCCTCCGAGCTTGCGTTTAAAATGGCGGCATCAATCGCCTATAAAGACGGCTTAAAACAAGCCGACCCCGCAATACTCGAGCCTATCGGCAAGCTTGTCGTTGTCGCACCCGACGATAAAACCGGCGACATCATGGGCGACCTCAATAAACGCCGTGCAAGGGTTCTGGGCATGAATCCTATCGGCAAAGGCTTAACCGAAATCGAAGCCGAAGTCCCGATGCGCGAAATGCAGAGCTTCACAATGGCTCTCCGTCAAATCGCCCAAGGGCGCGGCGCGTTCACACTCGAACACCTCCGCTACGAACAACTCCCCGCTAACCTTGTTCCGGAAGTAATCTTGAGTTTACAGGCAGATTCATAAAAAATCACGCCGTATTGAGGAAAATTTCTCAATACGGCGTTTTATCTTGAAGATTTCTTCAATGTATTTACAAGCTGTATGAAATGTGTTACAATACATTGAATGATAAAATAAAAGGAGACCCGAAAATGAAAAAAATCTTGGCGGCAATTTTAGCATCAGCAATGATTGCGGCTTTAACAGCTTGCGGAGGTACCGCGCCAACCGCTGCCGAAACTACAACAAAAGCTGCAACAACGACAACCACAGCGGCAACGACAACAACCACCACAGCAGCAACTACCACAACGGCGGCGGAAACTACCACAGCAGCAGAACCCGAAGAAGAACCGGCGTCAGCCAATGTATACCCCGATATCGAATACATGATCAACATGGATTCCGAAATTGCCGAAGTTATCATGCTTTACGGCACCCAAACCGACGCAGTTGCAGAGATGAACAACGATATACAGGTAGAGGTTTACGACCGTATAAGCGCATTTGAAGAAGCTTGGTCTTCTGATGATGAATACCCGTACTGGCTTAATGCGTTCGCCTATTCCTTCACCGACGACGTTTACATTCAGATTTATAACACCTATATCGAATACCCGACTTACGGATATTCGGGACAACTTTTCGGCTTCGTTTATGACATAACCAACGACAACTACGTTACCCTTGAAGAAACTCTTGATCTTAACGGTACTACTAAGGTAGATCTTGAGCAGGAGATTGCGGACGTTTATAATTCCGAGTATGCCCCCGATTACGCTGACACAGTTGACGTAAAGGCTTTCAACTATACCTATAACGGCGAGTATTACGTTTTAAGTTACCTGATGGAGCTTACGGTTATACACGAGCAAACACTGGACGAACCGCACCATATGTTATGGGCATATACCCCTGAATTCGGCGAACTTTATGAGCTAAACAGAGACCAGCTCTTCGACCCGTCAACAGTTGACCAATACGATCCTCCCCTCCACGGGCAGGAAGGTTCTGCCGATTCCATGAGCGACCCGGCGGAAGACTACACCGGCGACAGCCCCGCAGGGCACCTTTCCGGACGGTACTTCATTGACGGCGATACAGCAGCAGCAAGCTTTGAGTTTAGCAATTCTACTACTGTTGACGCGTATGTAGGAAGCGGCTCATACGAAACATCGTACAGTATCGGGCGTTTTGATGATATGGAAGGCACCGACGATAACGGAGATACCGTTTATATCAGCTGTTTCAACCTCTTCGACGAAAACGGCGACCATGCTTATATTATACTTGCGCCGCAAAATGTCCCCGACGCGTTTGACCTCTACACAGCAGACGAAGAATTCGTCGCAACCTGCCAAAAGGCAGAATAAACCCCAAAACTTAAAACTGCCCCCAAAAGTATAGTCAATGCTATACCAAAGGGGGCAGTTTTTTGTGCTAAACAGTTGCTTCAGCCCGGGTTGTAAAGTCTTCGAGCTGCCCGAAGGGAACGGGCGGGGAGAAGAAGTAGCCTTGGGAGTAGCGAACACCTTTGTCTTTCGCGTATGCTTGGAGCGCGGCGTTTTCAATATATTCGGCGATAAGCTCAATATCGAAACTGCGCGCAAGGTGTAAAATTGCATCCATAATTTTACGGTGAATCTCCGACTCGACAACTTCGCGGACAATCTGCCCGTCGATTTTGATGAAGTTCGGGGATATTTTTGCAATTTCAAGGAGGTTCGAGAAGCCCGCTCCGAAATCGTCAATGGCAATTTTAACCCCATAGCGGCGAACCCGCTCGATGAAGTGGGTCAATACCTCAAAATCGCGGAACTCTTCCGACTCGAGTACCTCGAATATGAATCGGTCGGCGTTCTTGATTTTTTCGAGTCTGCCGTAAATCATGTTGCGGATATGCGAAGAGTTTATGTCGTAGGCGGAAAGGTTTATTGAAACGGTTTCGGTGCGGTTTTCAAATAGGTCGAAAACCTTCCCGATCATGATTTCGGAAAGCTGGAGATAGAGGCGGTATTCCTTCGCGCTCTCTAAGAACTGCCCCGGGAAGTAGATTCTGCCGTCCGCGCCGCGAATTCTGATGAGGGCTTCAAACTTTTCAATCCGCCCGGTGTGGTTGTCGTAAATCGGTTGAAAATATGGGATAATCCCGTCGTTTTCGATCGCCTCGGTGATGAGTTTCGTCTTCATAAACGCGTCGGAAACGCTCTCGGAGTGTTCGGTCTCGGTTTCAAAGACGATGAAGCGGTCGGGGGTTGAAACGTTGCGGGACTGGATAACCTTTAATTCCTCGATGAGGTTGCCGGGGCGGTTTTCCTTTACCGCGATGAAGCGGTGGATACAGGTGTAACTTAAACTTAGTACGTTAACCGTGCCGTATTTAATGAAGAGCTCCTGCATTGCGCAAAGAAACCTTGTCGGGTCAATATCCTTAGCTCCCGCGATTAAGAACGAGTTTTCGTCATAAACATAAATCGGCAAGAACGCTTCCGGGAAGCTCAGAGAAAGATAATTTTCAAAACTGTTGATATTCTTTGCAATAATCTTCCCGTACATTTCAGGACCGAAATGGGTTTGCGCAATATGCCCGCGCTCGACGACAACAAGGCAGACCTTATCGAAACGATAGGTTTCGTTGTCCTTGATAAAACGTTTCAGGCTCGGACGTTTAGTCGCAAAATCCTTGAAGGAATCGTAATAATCCGGGTCAATCTTCATGTCGTAGATTGCGGTTTTTAATATGTCGTTTTTTTCGGCGATTGAGCGGTTTTGAAACCTTAAAACGTGGTTCCAGATGTCCCTGTGGGAGTCCTCGGCAATGCGGCGGTCGGAGAGAATGTTCGCGTTTATCGAGACGTAGCGGCGGTTCTCCGCAGCGGTTATTATTGTGCAGGTTTCGTTTAAGGAGCGGTTGCCGGAAAGCTCGGGGACGTTGCCGATTTCGCCCATGAGCAGACAGCCGCAAATCCCGGCTTTCGTAAGCGGCGCAAGCTCCCATTCGGCGCAGCCGCCCTCAAGCCCCGCACGGGTAAGGCAACTGTAGCAAAGGAGCAGTTCAATCGGCGTTCTCGAAAGATCGGCGCAGATACGCTGTGCGGCGGCGGCGATGCTCTCGGAATTTATGTAGGCGAGGCGGAATTTTTGGTTTTTCGCAGGACGCTTGTTATAAACATAAATCCGCTGGGATTCGGGGTCGAAGTTAATAATCCGCGCAACCCCGCGTTCGTCGTCGAATTCAAAAGGAAATTTCATCAGGACATTCCGCGCAATCCCGTCAGGGGTCAAGTCGGGCGCGTGAAGCACATCAACTCCGAGGATTGAACGAAGCCACTCGGCGGCGGGATAGCCGTCGATTGAGGTTATAAATTGGTCCTCCGTCTCGGTCATTTCGTACGCTTCGTGAATTATATCCATGCCGATGAACATTCCGTTATAGGAGTATAAATCGGCGTTATGGAAACTCACCGTGAGGGTGCTGTCGTGATAAATTCCGCCGCGTGTGAAGATGAAACCGGGAGCGAAATTGACGTCCCCGACAAGCCCGCCGGCAATCTTAACATCACCGATTCTGGGCGCAAGGGCTTCCAAAAATTCGGGGATAAACGCAAACGCACCCGAGAAGAAACAAAGCATAACCTTCGTTTCGGGGCGAATAACGAATTCGGAAATCTTTTCCGCAAGGGTTAGGGGTGTATTAACGCTCTGGTCGAAAACTTCGGTTTGAATGAGCGTGTTTTGCGTCTCGATGAATTCTATCATTGACTTGTCATTATATAGCTTACCGTAATATATTATAAACGGTGCAGTAGTCCCCGCAATTTTACATTGCGGAAGCTCTTTTTCTAAAACAGTAATAATCCGAAGCGCGTCGGGTTCGGTAAGTTCAGTTAAATGAATAAGACAGAGAAGCTCGCCGGTCTGGGAAAGAGAGGCGCTTCTCACAATATTCGGGATTTCGCTCGGATCGGTAAAAAGATAACCTTGGCTTTTCATAAACGGTCCTTTTTATGTTAAGTTCCATGAACAATGAAATGAGTTTATTTTACTTTGTTTCCCCCGCTTCCGGCAGGGGAAGCAAATCTTACCCTTAGAATAATTTTATCATAAAAACTCGAAATAAGCACATTTTGTTTGTTATGAAAATGTAAATTAATTTTCGTTAAAATTAAGATGAATTGTAAACAGCGGCGATTCATTTTCTGTATCTGCTCTGTATCATAGCGGTATTTCGCTCCCAAAAAACGCCGTCGGCGTAGCCTTGAATGGATTTATCGGTTTCTGCAAGTTCAACGCGCTTTGCGGCAATAGCGGAGTATCGCGCCTGTAATTCGATCCCGATAAAATGCCGCCCTAATTTCTTTGCGGTAACGGCGGTTGTGCCCGAGCCCAAAAACGGGTCAAGAACAACTCCGCCGGGGTTTGAACTTGCTAATATGAGCTTCGCGGCAAGCTTTTCGGGCTTTTGCGTAGGGTGTTCGGTGTTTTCGGGCATCGACCAATAGGGGATTGAAATGTCGTCCCAAAAATTCGACGGGCAGGTGTCGCGGAAACGCCCGATTTCGGTCTCAACCCAATCTTTAGGTTTCCCGTCCGCCTTATATGGAGCAATAACAGAACGCCGCTGTTTCACCGCGTCAAGGTTAAAAACGTAATCCTTCGGGTTTGAAACCGCGAACCAGATGTCCTCCATACAGTTTTTCCAGTTTGCAGAGCAACCGCGCCCCTTTTCACGCTGCCAAGTTATGCGGGTTTTTATGGAAAAATGGTTATCTAAGGCTTCGGAAACATCAACGCTGTCGTGCCAATCGCAGCATATGTAAATCGAGCCGTTCGGTCGGAGTACACGTTTTGCGGACTTCATAAAGGTTTCTGCCAAATCCTTGTAATGTTGTCTTTTCATTTTGTGGAAAGACCGCTCGGCATATCTTTTTGACAGATTATAGGGCGGGTCGGCAATTATAAGGTCAACCGAATTGTCCGGAAGTTGTTCCATAATCTCGTATGCGTCGCCGTTAAATATACAATCTGTATAATTGCCATCATAAACAGTCTTACAGGAAGAAAGGTAAAACTTCTCATCCTCTTCTGTTAAGGTTATCGTTTGGTTCCTCGCTGCCAAATTATATTGCCTCCTTACATAGCAGTTAACTGCTATACATCATGGAATATATACCGTCTGTATTAATAAGCTCATCATGTGACCCGCTCTGGACAATCTCGCCGTCTGCAATCACGTAAATTTTGTCGGCATCTTTAATAGTAGAGAGGCGGTGGGCGATAATTATTGAGGTGCGGTTTTTCGTTAAAAGCTTGACGGCTTTGCTGATTTTCTTCTCGGTAACTGTGTCGATGTTAGAGGTCGCTTCGTCCAAGATGAGTATGGCAGCGGGATTCGCCATGTTGAAGACCATAACTCGGGCGAGGCAGATAAGTTGCTTTTGCCCGGCGGAAAGTTCGTCACCGTCGTTAATTTTCGTGTTATAACCGTCGGGAAGGCGGCGGATAAAACTGTCCGCGCCGATAGTCTTCGCGGCGGACATTGCCTGCCCAGTCGTCGCATCGCTCCCGTAACGGATATTTTCAAGAACAGTGTCGGGGAAGATGAAGCTGTCCTGTAAAACCATGCTTAAGTTTTTCCGAAGCGAACGCTTTGTAATACCGGAAAACGCCGCTTTATCCGCGAAAATTTCGCCCGATGACGGTTCGTAAAAGCGTTCAAGAAGATTAATAAGGGTAGTTTTCCCGCAGCCCGTCGGTCCTACAACCGCGATACTTTCCCCCGATGAAATCTCAATGTCTATGTTTTTCAGCACTGTTTTCGCGCTGCTATAGGCAAAACTTACGTTCTTAATTGCAATGTCATGTTCTCCATTCGGCAAAATATAACTCTCTGTATTATCCTCTTCCGCCTCGTCAAGAATGGTAAAAATTCTCTTTGCGGAAGCAAGAGCAGATTGAAGTTCGGCATAGGTCGCGGAAATCTCATTGAAGGGCTTGGTGTATTGGTTCGCGTAGGTTAAAAACGCCGCTAAAACCCCGACAGTGACAACACCTCCACCCAAAATTCCGCCGGTGACTGCTCCGGCTGCCGAAGCAGAAACGTCGCCCCCGCCGGGAATAACGCCCAAAATCATCATGAAGCCGAAAAACCCGGTAAATGTGTACACCAGTCCGTTTACGAAGCGGGTTGTCGGGTTAACAAGCGCGGCGAAAAGTTCCGCTAAGAAGCCGACTTTCCGGAGCTTTTCGTTAACCGCACCGAAACGTTCGATGGATTCATCTTCCATATTAAAGGCGGAAACGAGCTTTTGGTTGCCAATCCACTCGACGGAATGTGCGGACAAACTCGCTCTGAGAGCGGATTGCGCGGCGAACTCCCTTTTTGAGCGGAGAGTAATCAGTTTAGCGGTTAAAAGCGATAAAGGGGTTATACATATAACAACTAAAGCAAGTCTGACATTTATACAAAGCATAATAATAATCGTTCCGATTACAGTCAGTATACCTGTCAAAAACTGCACAATAGCCTGTACAAGTCTGTCGGAAAGTATCTCGGTATCGACTGACACAGCGTTTATGAGCTCACCCTTAGAAACTCTGTCAATAAAGACCAGCGGAAGACGGTGAAGCTTCTGTTCAAGCTCGTTTCTGAGGCTAAAAGCCGTACCGTAAGCGATTTTGTACGCGGTAATTTGTAAAATATAGGAGGATAAAGCCGACAAAACGACGAGAAGGACAATTACTCCTATGTTAACATTCGTATTAGCAAGAAGATTACTCGAATTTTCTATACTATCTGTAATATCGTCTATCGCCGACCCAATCATCGCCGGTATCGCAATTGTTACGGCAACGTTAAAAATCGCGGTGATAATGGCTATAAATAATAGACCCTTATTCATATGAATTTCGCGCCAAATTCGCCTAACAACCGATATATTGACCTTATCCGTCTTGTGATTCATAAACGCTCCTGTAATAATCGCTTGAAGCCAAAAGCTCTTCGTGAGTGCCGAAACCGACCGATTTTCCGTCTTCAAGGAGGAGGATTTTGTCGGCAGTCAGTGCGGTAGTTATACGTTCTGTAATAATTATAAACGCGGATTCGGGAAGATATTCGCGGAGATTAGCCCGCAAAGTCTTTTCGGTACTGCGATCGAGAGCGGAAAAGCTGTCATCGAAGATAACGAGTTTCGGCAACGTTTCACCATGAATAATCGCCCGCGCAATCGCTATGCGCTGGCGTTCGCCGCCGGAAAAATTCTTCCCTCCGGCGGTTACAGGCGTATCAAGGTTTACTCGAGATGCAGGCAGACAGGCGGTTTCAAGGGCACGTGATGCCGTTTCATTGTCTGCAAAACGATTTCCGAACCGAAGATTATCAAGAATTGTCCCTGTAAAAAGCACCGATTTTTGCGGTACAACCCTAACTGCTTCCCGAAGCTCGTGTAAACCATAATCGCGTATGGACCTGCCGTCTAAAATTATGTTGCCGGCGGAAAATTCGTAAAATCTCGGTATAAGGTTTATGAGCGTAGACTTCCCGGAGCCTGTTCCGCCGACGATTGCGAGGGTTTCGCCGGCACCTAATGAGAAACTTACATCCGAAACGGTATCACTTTTTGCTTCGTTATATTTAAACCAAACATTGCGAAACTCAAGTATACTATCTGTAATATTTTCATCGTTGTTGTTGACTTCGCTCGGTGAAACATTATCGATGTCTATTATTTCCATAATTCGGGACGAGCTCGCGGAAGCTTTGGTGAAGATAACGATAAGGTTTGCTAAAACACCCATGGTAAGCGAAATTTGTGTGAGATAGCCGATAAAAGCGATTAGTTCGCCCGCTGTGAGAGTGCCTGCCGCGATTTGCTGGCTTCCGGCGTAAAGAATATAGGCGATGGCAAGATTTGTAAAGAGGAAGGTTACAGGATTCAAGGCGGCAGAAATCCTGCCGGTATTTGTTATATTATTCCTGTAATCTGCGTTCTTTTCGGAAAATTCACGAGTTTCGCGCTCCTCTGTATTAAAAGCGCGAATTACGCGTATTCCGGATATATGTGAAGAAAAAGAGGCGGTAATTTTATCAAGAAGCCCTTGAATTTTGCGGTAAAGGGGGATGGTTTTTACCGTTACAAGCCAGAGTGAGACAGCGATTAACGGTATTAAGACGATAAAAACAGCGGAGAGGCGAAGGTCGATAAAGAGCGACATAACCGCCGCACCGATTATTAGAAACGGCGCACGGACAGCGAGGCGAATAAAGGTCGCAACCGCAGTCTGTACCTGATTTACGTCGTTGTTGAGGCGTGTAATAAGGGTAGGTGTGCCGAATCTGTCTAAAACCTCGCTGCTGTATGTATTAATTTTAGCAAATAATACGTTCCGTATATCTGTTCCGATTAACGATGTGACTTTAGAAGCCATATATTGGCAAACAAGCGCGGATGCAAGCCCCACAACGCCGATTGCGACCATAAGAGCTGCGTTTTTTACGACGTAAGACGCACCGAACCGCAAACCGTTGTCGATAATTGCCGCCATAACAAGCGGCGCAAAAAGCTCTAAGACAGCCTCAAAGAGCTTTGCAAGCGGACCTATTATGAAGTATTTTTTATAGTTTCCGAAAAATTTTTTAGCAAGTCTGAAAATTTCAGTTCATCTCCACGTAAAATATATACTCACTGTATAATATAAGCCGGGTTGCTTAAAATTGCCTTAACTTCGTCGCGGGTCAGAAGCGTGTGCCCGACGGTGTTTTCGAGGAAAATCGGTTGAGATGCCTCAACGAGGTCGAACGAGCCTTCTAAGATGTTCATCGACTCCGGGATTATCGTTTCGGTTAGGGATTTTGCCGCTAAAGATGCGGCTAATAAAGCGTTTGAGGAGTTTTTGTAATCGGTCGCCGCAGTGTTAATTTTTTCAAGTGACGCAATGAGGTTGTCGAAATATGCAATTGAACCGTCGTAAAGTTTTTGCAAATCGTCGTCCTCGATGCTTTCCTTACCATAGTTTGCGGCAAAACCCACTCGAATTTCAGTTACCTTCTTTATAAGGTCAGCAAAATCGGTATTGAAAATGTTCATCGGATTCGAAATGTCAATTGTTGACATAATCATGTTGACGGTCTGAACGGCAGCGGATTCCATCTCCGCCGCGGCATATTTACGCTCGCGAACGGCAGGATTTTCCTCATTTTGCGCGAAAATGAAGCCGTCTAAAAAGTAATGATCAATAAGGTAATTGCTTAATAAAGCTTGCTGTTCCGACGTTAAAGCTAAAATTGAGATAACATTTTCTGGAGGATTGTTAAGATCAATAAGCCCGCCGATTTGGTAATCAGTAACAATATTTTCCTGCTCTTCTTCTATACTCGCAGTAGTATTAATTGGAATTTCGGGTACTTCGGTGTTCGCAGGAATTACCGCGGTTGTAGTTTCTACCGGCTCCTCCGTGACAGTTGTCGTAATCTCGGTGACTGCCGTTTGTAAACTCTCTTCGACCTTTTCGGCTTCATTTTCGAGCGCAGCGGCGGCTTCATTCCCGAGGATAATTTCCGCGAGCGATTTTTCGCGTTCGTGTACTTCGTTTATGTGCTCACGCGTGAAGTGGGCTGCAAGGACGGCTGAGACTGCGATAGCGGCTGCTACAGCGGTGATTTTAACAAATTTCATAAAAATTTCTAAACTACAGATTTTTTTTGTTCATAAGGAGAAACGATGCAAGGATAAAAACGGCGCAGGCTGAGAGTGACAAAGGGATTCGATAAGCTGTGATTAAAATTTCGCTTAGAATTCCGATTATCACAGTCAGCACAAATGCCGCTTCTTCCTTTAACATAAAGGAGAGGAACATATTAATTATACCGATTGTAAAATACGTCAGAAACATAGATGTGAATAGATTAACGACGGCTGTTAACGGCGTTCCGCGCAAAACATCACTGCTAATGCCGTATGAGCTTGACGCACCGAAAAATGTGCGCGTAAAATCTTCCGCTTGCGGGAAAGCCGCATTTGATGTCGCCAAGACTATTATCAACAAAATTACGAAAAAAATAAGGGTGTAAAATAATACCTTTATGATTTCGAGGGTGACAAGTCCCGGGCGGCTTCGCTGCATAATTACGCCGGTGTTGCCGAGGTCGGTGCTTTTTGCTCCCGAAATGACAAATATATACAGCGGTAGGAAGATGAAGACACGGTTTATCATGTCGGTGAGGGTTAATATTATCGTTTCGGGCGCGGAAAAAGAGGCTGAAACGCTGTCTGACAGGTCGATGTGTTTGTAAACCGTGACTGTTACGGCAAATGCAGTTACAAACGCCGCAATAATAAGGCGAAATGTCGGGAAATCTTCTGTCAGACTGATTTTCAGGTATCTGAAGTTCATAAAAGTACCTAATTTGATTTAATCTTATAAGCAGTGGTAACAACAATTGAGAAAGCTATTAAAATGGCAAAGAATACAAATATATTGGCAAAATTAGGTGTCGAATAGATGAACGGAGAGATTGCGAGGGGCGGGTAGTATTCGTCAAGTTCCAAATATGGGAAAGAATAGGTGAAAAGCAGATACAACACTTCGGGAGTTATCAAGGCGATGGTTTTAGAACGCGTGAATGCAGTAACAGCCTGTGCTGTAACGGCAAATGCAAAGCCGAAAGGGAACGCTAAAACAATAACCGCGACTATCCTCTTGAAATCATCTATACAATCTGTATAAATGGAAATTAAGGAAAATATAAGCAATATCAACTCGGGTAGAAGAAGAGCTAACCCTCCGCTTATACCGACAGTAATAAATCGGGTAAAGCCGTAATCTCTGCCGCCGCGCCGAAGTTTCAGCAGTTCCGAATACTTCGTTTGAATCTCGTTTTTGTACATTCCTGCGAAGGGTAAAGCGGCTAAAAACGGGGCGATGAAAGGAAATACCGTGCTTTGCGCCGTTACATAACCGCCTGATAACGAATCGGTTTCGGAGTTGCTTAAAAGTAATACTAAGGGTATAATTAGCGTTAACGAACCGAGAAAGACGGAGGTTAAAAACGTTCTTTCGGTAAAAATCCGACGCAAATCCGTAGAGAAAAATCGTCCGAAAAGGGTTAAAGCTTGTTTTACAGAAAAAATCTTCATACGCTTACCCTGTTATCCGAAAGTTTCAATACCCGCCCGCAAATCGAGTCCAAGTCGCCTTTGATGTGCGAGGCGATTAGGATCGTCGTGCCGTTATCCTTATTCATTTGACGTAAAAATTCGAGAACGTCATCAGCACTCGCGTCGTCAAGGCTGTTTATCGGCTCGTCAAGAATAAGGATTGAAGGGTTATTCATTACTGCCTGTATAATTCCCAATTTTTGTTTTTGTCCGAGGGAGAATTTTGAAACGTGTTTTTTCGAGTCCGGGTCGAGGTTAAGGTGCATCATCAGCTCGCGGATATGCTTCTTGTCTGCGCGTTTTGTTCCGATTGAGTTGATTATGTCGAGGTTCTTATACCCACTGTAATGTCCGATAAACCCGGGCATCTCAATAAGCATACCGCAATCGGTCAGAAACGACGAGCGGAGTGCCTTTCCGGCGACGGTTATCTCGCCCGATGTCGGACGGACAAGTCCCGCAAGCATCTTGAAAAGAAGGGTCTTTCCCGAACCGTTCCGACCGGAAAATCCGACGATTTCTCCCCGCTCTATACCGATATTTACGTCCTCTAAGACAACAGTCTCGCCGAATTTCTTTGACACATTTTTGTATTCAATATAGCTCATATTACATAAATTTGAAAAGCCTTTCGGCGTTTTCCATCGTCCTGTCCGCAATTTCTTTCGGGGATAGGTTGTATATTTCCGTCATTTTTGCGATAATATAGGGGATTTTTCCGCTGTCGTTGCGCTTTCCGCGTTCCGGCTCGGGCGACATATAGGGGCAATCCGTCTCGGTTAGGAGCCTGTCGATTGGGACGGCTGACAGCGACTCAAGCGTCTTCCGCGCATTTTTAAAGGTAATAACACCGGTGAAAGAGATGTGCAAGCCAAGCGCCAACACGGTTTTTGCGACCTCGGCAGAGTAGGAATAGCAGTGCATAACGCCGCGGAATTCGCCTTTTTTCATCTCATCGCGTAGAATCCGTAGCGTGTCCTCCGCCGCATCCCGCGAATGGATAACAACCGGTAAACTTAGCTCTCTTGCCAGCGCAAGCTGTTCGCGGAAAAACCGTTCCTGCCTGACTTTGTCGGGCTTTTCTCCCTCGAAAACGGTGTAATCAAGACCGATTTCGCCGACACCGACGCATTTCGGGTAGCCCGAAAGCTCCCGAAGTTTTTCCAAATAGTTGTCGGGAGTATTAACAACGTCTGACGGGTGAATTCCGACTGTGTAATAGACAAAATCGTACTTTTTCGAGAGTTCAAGCGACTTTTCTGAGCGTTCAAGCGTACAGCCGATGTTAATTATCTTCTTGCAGCCGCGAGAATATACAGATTGTATAATCTCATTCCGATCCGAGTCGTATCTTTCATCGTCATAATGTGCGTGAGTGTCGTAGTAATTATACGTGTAGAGTTTTTCCATATTAATATAGTATCTTAAATTTGAATATTATTCATGTATATTATTTGTCGAAAATGTTAATATTGTATTTAATTTTAAAAACCTCTTGACAAACATATGTTTCGGCTTTATAATGTTAATATGATTGAAAAAATTGTAATTCGCGGCGCGAGGGAGCATAATCTTAAAAATGTTAACCTCGACCTTCCGCGCGATAAATTCATTGTAATGACGGGTGTGTCGGGCTCGGGGAAGAGTTCGCTTGCCTTCGACACCATCTATGCGGACGGTCAGCGTCGGTATATGGAAAGTCTTTCCTCCTATGCGAGGCAATTTTTGGGACTTGCGGAGAAACCCGACTGCGACCTTATTGAGGGACTTTCGCCGGCAATTTCGATTGACCAGAAGACAACCTCCAAAAATCCGCGTTCAACCGTCGGCACGGTTACTGAAATTTACGACTACTTAAGGCTTTTGTACGCAAGGGTCGGGGTGCCGCATTGCCCTGTCTGCGGGCGTGAAATCCGAAAACAGACCCCTGATATGATTGCCGAACAGATTGGCGAGCTCCCCGAAAAAACCAGATTTATCCTTCTTGCGCCGGTTATAAGGGGGAAGAAGGGCGAGCACGTTTCGGTGCTTGAAAAGGCGCGGAAAGCCGGGTTTGTAAGGGTTCGCGCCGATGGAATTTATTTCGAGCTTTCCGAAGAGATTAAACTCGAAAAGAACAAGAAGCACAACATCGAGATTGTTATTGACAGGCTTACGGTGCGGGGGGACATTCGCTCGCGCCTGACGCAGAGCATTGAGACCGCCTCCGCGCTCTCGGAAGGGCTTATTCTCATTGACATTCAAGAAAACGAGGTTCATAAAGCGGAGGAGCAGCTCTTTTCGCTGTCCTACGCCTGTCCTGAACACGGGATTTCCGTCTCTGAACTCCAACCGCGAATGTTTTCTTTCAACAATCCTTTCGGCGCGTGCGAGACCTGTACGGGGCTCGGAGTGCTTGTGCGGATTGACGCGGACGCGATTGTCCCGGACAAGACCATTTCGATTGCGGACGGCGCAATTAAGGCGATGGGTTGGAACACTCTGAACCCCGATTCCTTCGCGATGATTTACTATCGTGGGGTTGCGAAGGCGCATAAAATCTCGCTTGATACTCCCTTCGGAAAGCTCCCGAAGGCTGTTCAGGACGTGTTTTTGTACGGGAGCAAGGGAGTAAAGCTCGAATTTGAGAAGCTTCCCGAATGGGGCGGCGGGTATTTTTATCGCGAGTTTGAAGGGGTTATCCCGAACCTTGAGCGAAAGCTTGCGGGGTCAACTTCGGAGCTTGTTAAGGAAGAAATTAACGGGTTGATGAAGTCCGAAAACTGCCCGGACTGTCTGGGCGAACGCCTAAAGCCGGTTAGTAGGGCGGTAACTGTCGGGGAAAAAAACATCACCGCAGTCACGCATATGTCGGTAACTAAAGCGGCGGAATTTTTCGGCGGTTTAACCCTTTCCGCACGCGACAAACTCATTGCAGATAAAATCACGAAGGAAATTTCCGCAAGGCTCAAGTTTTTACAGAATGTGGGACTCGAGTACCTTACGCTGTCACGCGCGGCGGCGACTCTCTCCGGCGGCGAAGCACAGCGCATCCGCCTTGCAACCCAGATAGGCTCTGCACTCGTAGGGGTTTTGTACGTCTTGGACGAGCCGTCAATCGGGCTTCATCAGCGCGACAACGGAAAGCTTATCGAGGCTCTCAAAGCCCTCCGCGACGCAGGCAACACCCTCATTGTTGTTGAACACGACGAGGACACCATGTACGCCGCCGATTACATTGTCGATATAGGTCCGAAAGCCGGGATTCACGGCGGCGAAATTGTTGCGGCGGGGACTATTGACGACATAAAAAACTGCGAAGAGAGCATTACCGGCGCGTATCTTTCCGGACGGAAGGCAATTGACGTGCCAAAGTCAAGGAGGACTTATACAAATAGTATAACTTTTACCGACTGCGAAGAAAATAACCTTAAGTCGATTGATGTAACAATTCCGCTGGGGGTTTTTACCTGTGTTACGGGGGTTTCGGGTTCGGGGAAATCTTCGCTTGTCAACGAAATTATATACAAGCATCTGCGGAAGAATCTTAACCGTGCCCGCGAGACGGCGGGGAAGTTCGGGAAATGCTTGGGGATTGAAAACTTAGATAAGGTAATTGACATTGACCAATCGCCGATAGGGCGGACGCCGCGTTCTAACCCTGCGACCTACACGGGCGTGTGGAACGACATTCGCGAGATTTTTGCCGCGACAAATGATGCGAAGATTCGCGGTTACGGTCCGGGGCGGTTCTCCTTTAACGTTAAAGGCGGGCGTTGCGAAGCCTGCGAGGGCGACGGGATTGTTAAGATTGAGATGCATTTTCTGCCTGACGTTTACGTTCCCTGCGAATCCTGCGGCGGGAAGCGTTATAACCGCGAGACCCTTGAGGTGCATTACAAGGGGAAGTCGATTGCGGACGTGCTTGATATGACGGTTGACGAGGCGGTTGTGTTTTTTGAACACGTGCCGAAGATTTTGCGGAAAATTTCGACCCTTGCGGAAGTCGGCTTGGGTTATATTAAGCTCGGGCAGCCTGCGACAACCCTCTCCGGCGGTGAGGCGCAGCGCGTTAAGCTTGCGACGGAGCTTTCAAAGCGCGCGACCGGGAAGACGATGTATATCTTGGACGAGCCGACAACCGGGCTCCACACCGCCGATGTCCACCGCCTAACCGACGTTCTCTCGAAGCTCACCGACGCGGGCAACACCGTTCTTGTTATCGAACACAACCTTGACGTCATAAAAACCGCCGACTGGATTATCGACCTCGGTCCGAACGGCGGCGACGACGGCGGCGAAATTATAGCGGAAGGTACGCCGGAGGAGCTTGCCAAGGACAAAAAGTCGTTTACGGCGGCGTACCTTAAAAAGGCACTTAAGAAGAAAAAAGCCCGCCGATAAGGCGGGCAATCAGAGCAGTTTATAACTTGATTATATTATAGGACCCCGCCAAATAAAGGTAATTCTGCGCAAACGGATACATGAGCGACCAGTACCCGACGCCGTAAATCCCTTTATCAGCCGCAAGGGAGAACTTTTCGCGTACGCTCCGAACGTCCTCGAACCAGACCACGTGCGAATCGCGGTTGGCATACGGCGCAGGCGTGTTTCCAACAGGGTCGCGGGAAAATCCCGGGTCAAGCGTACTTTTCGCGACATTATAATAGTAAAACGGCGAGGCGGAAACCGCGTCAAAGAGAATTTCCGTGTTCATCTGCTTTGCGCGAGCGGCGGCGACAACATTTGAAAGGGATTCTGCAACTGTTTCGCCCTGTACAAACGGCAATTTCCAATCGTAACCGTAATTCGGTATCCCGAGGATAATTTTTGAGGCGGGGATTTCCGTGAGAGCGTATTCGAGAACGCGGCGAACATTCGGCAGCGGTGCAACAGCCATCGGCGTACCGTATTTATAGCCCCATTCGTAGGTCATCAAAAACACGGTATCCGCGTACCGCCCGATCTCCCTGTAATCGTGCGCTTCGTAAAGCACGCCCGGCTGTTCGACGTAATTTTTCGGCGCGACTGCGACATTCAACAGATACCCGCGTGCGTGACAGGCTTCCGCGGCACGACGTACGAACCTGACAAACCCATCCTTGCTGTTCGGGGGGACATATTCCATGTCAATATCGAGCCCGTCTGCGCCCTTTTCGGTAATAATTGCCATCATGCGGTTGATTACGCGGTCGGTGAAGTCGGGCTGGGAGAGAAGAAGCTCTGTGTAGGGGTTGTCGAACGCGCCGGAATCGGTTATTGTCGTAATTGAAAGCAGAACCTTCACGCCGCGAAGATGCGCCTCCTCGATTATTTTCGCGTCGTTAACCTCCGTAACCTCGCCCGTCGAAGTAAATCCGTAACCGAAAACGGCGACATAGGTCATGTACGGAAGCGCGGCGCGGAGCACATTAATATCAATATAATCGTAAGTATAACCCAAGACGGCAAGGCTGTTGTTCTTCGGCTCCCCGTAGTCAAGCGCAATGGTCTCGCCTGCTCGCGGCTGTCTGTTCGCGAATTCGGGGTTATTTTGAAGCAGCGTCGTAACCTCAACATGGTTTCGCGCCGCGATGGCATATATATCGTCGCCCGCTCTGACGGTATCGGAGACGACAGGTTTTGCGATAAGGAGTGCCTGCCCGACTGAGATTGCGGACGGGTCGGATAGGTTGTTGTCCGACATGATTTTGCTGATGGGCAAGCCGTATGTGCTTGATAAATATGATAATGTGTCGCCGGGTTCAACTACATGAATTTGCATAAAATGGTTATTCCTCCCGCATATATGTACTAATATATATGGGAGGAACAGGCATTTTATTCATTAAAGCAGCGGTGCGAAGAGTTTTAGAATCCTTCCGGCGGTTCGTCGCGGCAGGGAGTAGGTTTTTAATTTGTCAAGATTAATTTCTTCCGAAACCGCAAATGTGTCGAGCATATCCTGCTTAATCCGCGTTATCGCCGGGCACATAAAGAGAATCGCCGCACATTCAAAATGCAGATACAGACTGCGGAAGTCGAAGTTAACCGACCCGACTTCGGCTATCCTGTCGTCCGCAACTAAAATTTTCGCGTGGTTAAATCCGGGCGTGTACTCATAAATCCTCACGCCGTTTTCGATTAAGCCCTTGTAATACGACCGCCCCAAAATCTGCATATACGGCTTATCCTGAATCTTCGGGGTTAAAATCCGCACGTCAACGCCCCTCTTTGCGGTGTAGGCAAGCGTCTTTAACATATCGCTGTCAACGACAAGATACGGCGTGCTTATATAGACATATTTATTAGCGCGGCTTATCATGTCAATATAAGCGGACTCCGCAATGTGTTCATCATCAATCGGCGAGTCCGAAAACGGCAGCACAAACCCGCTTTCAGGCGGCTCTTCGGGTGATTTTTCAGCACGATAACTGTTGGTCTGACGCATCAGCATTTCGGGGTTTTGCTCAATTATCTGCGCGGTTTTCGGCTCCATTGAAGCAATATTCCAGAGCTCGAAAAACATAACCGTAAAGCTCCACACAGCCTCGCCTGTAACCCGCACGGCGGTGTCTTTCCAGTGCCCGTAAAGTTCGCGCTTATTGATATATTCGTCGGCAAGATTAATCCCACCGGTATAAGCAACAGTTCCGTCAATAACTGCAATCTTTCGGTGGTCGCGGTTATTCTGGATAGAAGAAACAAGCGGGCGCACGGGGTTAAAAACTTTACACTCAAGCCCGAATGACCGAAGCTTTTTTTCATACCCCGACGGCAGCCCCATCTGCGAGCCCATGCCGTCATACATTATCTTAACAGCGACGCCGTTTCCGGCTTTCTCGCGTAAAACGGCTAAAATCGTCTCCCACATTAACCCGTCGTCAACAATGAAAAACTCAAGCAGAATAAACTTCTCGGCGGCGTTTATATCCTCTAAAAACCGATCGAAAAATTCCTCTCCGGAAGACAGATAATCCGCCGTATCATTCTTATAAACAGGAAATCCCCCGTAGTTTTTCATGTACGAACACAGCCCGAAAAAGGCTTCCGACAGCCCGTCAATTTCAGCTAAAACGTCCTCTGACTGGGGAAGAAGAGGAGCGGCATTGTGTTTTTGGCTGACGGCGTTTTTCTTGAGAATTTTTACGCCCGCTTGCGATTTGTAGAAAAGGTAAACCGCCGTACCGAAAATCGGTATGACTAAAATCGGTAATATCCACGCAAGTTTATACGCAGGGTTATCGTCGGAACTGATAATCCTAATCGCAACGACTGCCGATATTATCTCAAGCGACGCATAAACGACTTCGGTATACGCCTCAAGAAATATGAGCCCGGCGGCAAGAATACCGATTTGGAGCAGCAGCAGCAGAAATATTATTATTTTTCGCGAAAAAACGACACGCCAAAATTTGTTCATACCTTAATTTTCCCCATTTTTCTTGTATGTATTATACCATATAATATTTATAATTTCAATATCTTTTACATAAATTTAATTATGAATTTTTTATTAATTTTAAGTAATTAGCTTGACATTGTACTTTTAATATGTTAGAATAATTATACCTCATGCGAGGTCTTTTTTAGTGCGCATCGAGGAAGGCAATCATTTTAAGGAGGTGCCGATAAAGGTATGAGAAACAAGATAACATTATCTTGTACAGAGTGCAAGGAACGCAACTACAACACAAAGAAGAACAAGAAGAACGATCCCGACAGACTTGAAATGTCCAAATACTGCCCGCGTTGCAGAAAGCATACCGCTCACAAAGAAACAAAATAGCGTAGAAGGTGCAGTCGAAAAATGGCAGATAAAAAACCCAAGTCCGCCTTTAGTAAAGCAGTAGAAACGGCGAAAAAACAAGCCGATGATATTGCAGCTGACAAGGTGAAGGCTAAAAAAAGCGGTAAACCCGCCGGGAAAAAGCAGAACAGGGTAGTTAAATACCTTAAAGACCTTCGTTCCGAGCTTAAAAAGGTCGTGTGGCCTTCCCGCGAAAAGGTCGTACACAACACAACCGTTGTCATGGTTTGTATGGTTGCTTACGGTCTCATAATCTGGGGTATCGACTCCGGACTCGCCGCACTCTTCGCCCTTATGGTGACGAACAACCCTGCGGCATAACAAAAATTACTAATTATCGGAGTTTATATGACTGTTCCGCAATGGTACGTTGTCCACACCTATTCCGGCTACGAAAATAAGGTTGCCGGCAATATCCAAAAAACGGTTGAAAACCGCGATGATCTCAAGGAACTCATCACCGATGTCAAAGTCCCAACCGAAACCGTTACCGAAACTACCGATAAAGGCGTTGTTAAAGAACACGAACGCAAAGTCTTCCCCGGTTACGTCATGGTTAAGATGATTGTAACCGACGAAACTTGGTATATCGTCCGCAACACTCGCGGCGTTACCGGCTTTGTTTCCCCTTCTTCCAACAAGCCTATCCCTTTAACCCCCGCCGAAGTCGAGGCAATGGGTCTCGGGCGCACCGAACCTGCCGCTGCAAAAATCGAAATCGGCTTCAAACAGGGCGACCTCGTCAAGATCAATTCCGGCTCAATGGAGGGCTGGACAGGTACCGTTACCTCAATCGACCGCGAAGACGGCACCGCCGTTATAAGCATCCCCATGTTCGGCAAAAACACAGATATTACAACTCCCGTCCATTCGTTGTCCAGAGTCGACTAACAGAGTACAGAGGCGAGAGTACAGAGTACAGAACGCAGGGTTGTGCGGCGTGTTAATTTTGCCGATTGCGAATTTCCTTTTCTTTTAAAAAACTTCTCTTAATAATCGGAGTGAAAATAAAAATGGCTTCTAAAGTTACAGGCTATATAAAGCTTCAAATCAACGCGGGCAAGGCTACTCCCGCCCCCCCTGTAGGACCGGCTCTCGGTCAGCACGGCGTTAACATCATGGCGTTCACAAAAGAATTCAACGAGCGCACAAAAAACGACATCGGTCTCATTATCCCGGTAGTTATTACCGTTTATGCCGACCGTTCTTTCAGTTTTATCACAAAAACCCCTCCGGCTGCTGTCCTCATTAAAAAGGCAATCGGTATCGAATCCGGCTCGGGCGTTCCTAACAAGACCAAGGTTGGTAAAATTACCAAGGAACAGATCCGCAAAATCGCCGAGCAGAAGATGCCGGACCTTAACGCGGCGACCGTTGAAACCGCAATGAGTATGATAGCCGGTACCGCTCGCTCTATGGGCGTTACGGTTGTGGACTAAGGAGGAGCTTTTAAATGAAACACGGAAAAAAGTATAATAATGCCGCAAAAAATATAGATAAAACGAAACAATACGACTCAAAAGACGCGCTCGCTCTCGCTTGCACAGGCGCGACTGCAAAATTTGACGAAACAGTCGAAGTACACATCCGTCTCGGCGTTGACTCCCGCCACGCTGACCAACAAGTCCGCGGCGCAGTTGTCCTCCCGAACGGCACAGGACGTAACGTTCGCGTACTCGTTTTCTGCAAAGAAGACAAGAGAGACGCCGCTCTTGCCGCAGGTGCTGACTATGTCGGTGCTGAAGACATGGCGGAGCGCATCCAAAAAGAAGGCTGGATGGATTTTGAAGTTGTAATTGCTTCTCCCGATATGATGGGTCTTGTCGGCCGTCTCGGTAAAATCCTCGGTCCCCGCGGTCTCATGCCGAACCCGAAGGCGGGAACAGTTTCCCCCGACGTTGCGAAGGCTGTTTCAGAGGCAAAAGCGGGTAAAATCGAATACCGCCTTGATAAAACAAATATCATTCACTGCCCCATCGGCAAGGTTAGTTTCGGCGCAGACAAGCTCGAAGAAAACTTCGACACCCTCCTTACCGCTGTAACGAAGGCAAAGCCGGCGGCGGCGAAGGGCGCATACTTCCGCTCCTGCACGGTTGCGTCAACCATGGGCGTTGGTATTCCTGTTTCTACGATTAAATACGGGGTATAAGGGGGAACGGGGGGGGGGGCGGGGGGGGGGGGCCAACGCAAGACCCGACTGGCACGACAACCACCACCCCCAAACACAACAAGAGATATGAAAAG
>JAISGY010000061.1 GCA_031262835.1 Ruminococcus sp. | reverse complement strand
AATATTAATCCCGGACGGGACATTGAAACGATAAATTTAGAGCTTATATTCGCCGATATGGAAATGCTCGAGCGGCGAATCGACCGCGTGAAAAAGCTCATGAAGGGCGACAAGAAACTCGCCGCGGAGCTCGAAAGCTTAGAAGGGTTAAAATCCCACCTCGAAGAGGGCAAGACAGCCAGAAGCTTCGGCAATCTTGACCCGGATTTCCTTAAAACAACGCCGCTTCTATCGGCAAAGCCGGTAATCTACGCCGCAAATATGTCCGATGCCGAAATCGGTAACTACACCGACAATAATGACTATAAAACGGTAAAACAGATTGCAGATTCCGAAAATGCGGTAATATTACCAATCTGTGCCGAAATTGAAGCAGAAATCGGCGAAATGGACCCCGAAGACAAGAAGCTATTCTTAGATGAGCTTAATATGGAAAATACCGGTCTCGAGCGGATTATAAAAATCGGCTATGAAACCCTCGGGCAGATCTCTTTCCTTACCGCCGGGGAGGACGAATGTCGCGCTTGGACCATCACAAACGGCACAAAAGCCCCTCAGGCAGCCGGGAAAATCCACACCGACTTTGAACGCGGCTTTATCCGCGCCGAAGTCGTCGCGTTCGAGGATTTAAAGTCGTCAGGCTCAATTGCCGCCGCCCGCGAAAAGGGTCTCCTTCGTCTCGAGGGCAAAGACTATGTCGTAAAAGACGGCGATATCATTCACTTCCGTTTCAATGTTTAATTAAAAACATCGCGACAACCCCGTCCTTGTCGAATCAAGGAGTTATTAAAAAATGAAAAAAACAGCTGCAATTATTTCAGCTTTAGTTATCACAGCCGCCCTCGCAGGCTGTAACGCCGCAACCAATAAACCCGAAGGCACAACCCTCCCCACCGCCGTTTCCGAAAACGGAACCTACGTCACCACCCCCGTCCAGACCGAAAACGGTACCTACGCAGGTACCCCCGCAACCGACGTTACAACAATCCCCGGTCAACCCGATATAGTCTCCGAAGCCGAAGCAGCAGACTAAGACGCGCTCGAAATGTCTCCCCCGCCGAAGGCGGGGGAGACTATCAAAAAAAACAATTACTTTTTAGAGGTATACATATGAAAGCCGAAGATATTATGAAAAAAGCCGCCGAGCGCGGGATAACGATTGATGCGGCAGAGTCGGAAAAATACGTTAATCTATCCGACGAAGAGCTTGAAAATTTAAGCGTATCGGGCGGCTGTCCCAAAGACGTCAACACATCGGCACCGCCGGTAGGGAACTGCCCCAAAAAGTCCCCGCCTACCGTAAACTACTGTGAGGAGTGCGACAACTGGGGGGAAATCCCCGTTTCGTCCATCCCCGGAAAACAATATAAATACTACGGCTGCTATGTCTACCAGCAACAATAACGCTCCGCTATTTCCCCACGCAGAAGTTGTCGAAAACCGACCGCGTAACCGCCGTTTGCGCCGACTCCCCGGTAAGCTCTAAAAGCTTTTCAAGGGCGGCGTTTACAAGGATTGTTAACGCGTCAAGAGGAACACCTGACGCGGCGGCTTCCCCAGCCTCACGAAGCAGCCGGACGGCGGCGTTCGCGGCGGCGTTCTGCCTCTCATTTAAGATTATCTCCGCGCCCCCGATAGCCGGCACGTCGCAGATAAGCTCCGTAAGCCTATCAAAGCCCTCTCCCGTCTTCGCCGAGAGGGTTACGGCTTTTTTGTAGCTTTTGCAGACGGCGGAGAAATCTTCCCCTTTGGAAATGTCAGACTTGTTAAGAACCGCAATTGCCCTGTCATTCGCGGTTAGCTCTATTATTGCTTCATCAGCCGTATCAAGAGGTCCCGAACTGTCGAAAACTGCTAAGATTATCTCCGCGTCAATAATTTTTTCTTTTGCAAGCTCAGTCCCTGTCCGCTCGATAACATCTTCCGTCTCGTGAATTCCGGCGGTGTCGAAAACGCGGAAAGTGTAGTCGGCAATTCTTATTTCATTTTCGATAACATCGCGGGTCGTTCCGGGAATGTCGGTAACGATACTGCGGTTTGCGCCTGAAAGCGCGTTCATAATCGAGCTTTTCCCGACGTTCGGCTTCCCCGCGATAACGAGGGGGATTCCCGCTTTTATAAGCTGCCCGAAGGTGAATCCCTCCGTCAAGGACAGAAGTTCCGCTTCCACGCTGCCGATTACAGACTGTATATTATTAAATGTTTCACCCGCAAGTAAATCTAAATCCTCGTCGTCGGGGTAATCCGCCCAGACGGCAAGCGCGGCAAGAATTTCGGTTAAATTATTGATAACCCCTCTAATCCGCCTGTAGACAGCCCCGTCGCGGACTTTTAGGGCGGAGCGAAGCTCGGCTTGTCCTTTTGCGGAGATAATGTCCATTACGGCTTCGGCTTGGGTTAACGTTGTTTTTCCGTTTAAAAAAGCGCGTTCGGTGAATTCGCCGGGGTTTGCCGGGCGAATTCCTCCGCTGTAAATTGCCTTCAAAATCTGCCCGGCAGAAAAAACCCCGCCGTGGCAGGAAATTTCAACAACGTCTTCGCCGGTATATGAGCGAGGAGCTTTATATACCGTAAGTATACATTCGTCTAAAACTTCGTTTTCGTATACAATTTTCCCATAAGCACAAGAATAGCCCGCGAAGGAAGACGGCGGGTCGGTTCTTGAAACGCCTGTAAATAGGGCGTCGGCGATAGGCAGGGCGTTACCCCCGGAAATCCTTATAACTGCAATACCGCCGTAACCGAGCGGCGTTGAAATTGCGGCGATGGTGTCCATTAGCAGTCTCCTGCACTGAGGCGGCAAATTTTATCGAAATCGTCGTCGGGGGCGGCAATGTTTAGTTTACTTTCCCCGCATTTTTTGCATTTATATACTATTTGTATACCCTTTTTCCCGGTTTTAATCCCGACAGGACACAAAGTGCCGCCGCAATCAGAGCGGCGGTCACCCGGGTTAACATCAAGATGCAAAGACGAGAGGCAGGAGGGGCAATGGTCCCGCGCGGTTTTACCGAGCGGCTTCACAACCGCCCCGCAAACCGCACAAACAAACCCCTCGTCTATCATTGTAAATCTTTTGGTTTGCATATTTTAAAGTTTTCGGGAAGCTTGGGGGGTTTTTGAAAAAAACCCCCCAACGTTCCCATCTACATCTTAAAACTGTTCATAATCGCCCTAAGCTTCTCAACCTGCTCCATGAACTGGCGGGTGGTTGCCGCACATTCTTCGGAGGTTGCGGAGTTTTCGTTGGCGGACTCGGTTAGGTGGTTGGTGCTTGAGGTTAGGGTTACGAGGTCGGCGGTTTGGACTGCTGTATCGGCGGCGATTGCGGCGATAAGAGTGTTAACCTGCTCGATAGAAGTAACTATTTTCTGGAGGGCGTCGGCTGTTGCGTCGGCTATGTCTGTGCCCTTCTTGACCGAGTCGATTGAATTGGAGATAAGCCCGGTTGTGTCTTTTGCGGCTTCGGCGGACTTGCTCGCGAGGTTACGAACTTCCTCTGCGACAACGGAGAAACCCTTTCCGGCTTCGCCTGCGCGGGCTGCTTCTACGGCGGCGTTGAGGGCTAAGATGTTTGTCTGGAAGGCGATGTCGTCGATGGTTTTAATTATCTTGCCGATTTCTTCGGAGGCGCGGCTGATATCGCGCATTGAATCGAGCATCTGTTCCATACGGGCTTTGCCGTCGGACGCCATTGTTACGGCGGTTGAAACGATTTCCGTTGCGGATTTTGCCTCGGCGGAGGTTGACTTTAAGTTGACGCTGATGTCGTTAATTCCGACGTCGAGAGAGCCTGCGCTCTGGGACTGTTCGGTGGCGGTTGCGGCTAAGAGGTCTGCGGCGGAGGAGAGCTGTTCTGCGCCGGAGTGGATATTGTCGGAAACGCCTGTTAACGTGTCCATGATGTCGCGAAGGTTAACCTTAATTTCGTGCATGGAGTGGTAAATCGGCTCGAAGTCGCCGATGTAGCGAACCTCCGCCTTGACCGTTAAGTTCTTTGTAGCTAAGGCGTGGAGCACGTGGTCAATATCCTTGACGTAATTTTGGAGCATTTCGATTGTGTCTGCGGTTGAACTAAAGAGGGTTGTATAGTCGACTGTGAGGGATTTTTTCCTCGGGAAGGGAGTGTCAAGGTCGCCCTGTGACAGCTGTGTAAGCCTCTTTGCAACAAGCGCAGCGGGACCGCCTAACATCTTCGCAAGGAGAAGACCCATTAACAGACCGAAAATTGCAATGACAACGAGTGCGATTATAATATTACCGACAAGAACGTCGTACGCGCCCATCTGTTCTATTTCGGAGATTGCAAAGGCAACAGACCAGCCCTCGATATTCCCGAGAGGCTGATAGCCGATGTTATAGAGGACGCCATTACGTGTAACCTGCGCCGTGCCGGACTTCCCGGCAATCATGTCGGAGGAAAGCGCGGCAATATCACCGAATTCCTCGGGATTTTCTTTCGCGAGGTCGTTAATTGTTAAAATCTTCGCAACGTCCTCCGCATCGTCGTAAGCGACAAGCTGCCCCGTCTTGTCGATAATGAAACTAAAGCTGTCTTCAAACATTTCGGAGGTAATGCGTTCGGAGAAAGTCTCGTAGGAGATGCCGGAATATATCGCGCCCGCACCGCCCGGAAGCGGAGCCGCCGCCATGATTACAACGGAATTGTTCGTCTTCCTTATAACCGGGCTTGATATGTAGGTTTGCCCCTTCATCGCCTCGATGAAATATTCGCGCTCGTGGATGTCGGTGTCGGAGTAGGTTATACCGGAAGCGTCCGAGATTGAGTAGTCGAGAAGGTCGGAGGACTTCGCCATATCGGCAAGGAGTGCTTTACGCTCGTCAAGGCTTAGGTTCGTGTCAAGCACGCTTTTATTGTGCGCGCCTACCTGAATCTGGTAACGGAAAGAATCGAGTGTATCGTTAACTTGTTTTACAGTCGAAACAAGCTGCATATTAACTTCACGTTCGGCGGTTTCTGTCAGGTTTTTGGATGTCGAAGACAGCGAGATAATTGTAACAAGCCCCGCTGATACAAGGACAAGTACGCTCGCCATAACCGCGACCAAGGGGCCAAGTCTGATTTTCATAGTAACCTCTTAAAAATAGTTTTTCACAAATACAATAATAATACAGAAAAACAATTTTGTCAAGTGTCTGTTAAAAAATTATACGAATTTTCTAAAAATTATCTAAATATTTTGTATGATTTCACAAAAAATTAACTAACGATTTCGTAAGTTTCGCTTGACAAATAGGAAACACTGTGGTATAATCATTATAAATAGGTATAACAAAGAGGTTAGTTTATGAAATTCTTCAAGAATATCCCGCTTGTCGTAAAGATGCTCTTAATGACGTTACCGGCAATCATTACACTTTTCGTCACTGCATTTATACTCCAAAGCTCGGTAGAACGCGCTGAACACGACATAAAGTCTACCCTCTATGACACTCTTTATATTGCCTCAAGTAACCTCATAAACGCCGATCGCGATTTTTATCAGGCTAAGGAAGCTTCCGTGCTTTTATACGAAGCCCGCGAGGATGGAACCGCCGACGATGAGACGATTTTCGGCTACATAGACGATTTCAATTCAAATTTAACGCAGGTAACCGACCGCATGAAGGTCGCCTTCGACACAATGAAGGCGAACGCGGAACTTTATAACAACACCCCACACGAGACCGACGGCAAGACGGTTGCCCAGTATGAGACGGCTTTTTGGGCGGACATGGACAAGTACACGAGCCTCTATAATGTTACCGCGAACACCGGCGATTATAATGCCCAGATTGCCCAGTTCGACGTTTGCAGAGATTACATAAACTTAGTTACCGAAATTCTCGAAGCCCACGCGCTCGAAGCGGAAGCCGAGGTTGAAGAACAGCTTGGCGAAATGGTAAGAGCTACCATGGTTGTTGTCTTCGTTATCGCCGCGGCTGTAGCAGTGCTGTCAATCCTTATCATGATTTACCTTAAATCGGCAATAGGCTTCGCGACAAAAATCGCCGCTTCAATTGCCGAGGGGAATTACCACGTAAAAGTTCCGCCGGAGCGTTGTTCAAAGGACGAAACCGGGCAGCTCTGCGAGGCAATTTCCCATATCCAAGCGCGCCTCGCCGATTACACCGACTACGCCCGCGAGCTTTCGGACGCGCTTACAAAGGTTGCCGACGGGGACCTTCGCGTTAAACTTACATACAACTACCAAGGCGACTTCCAGCCTATCCAGACGGGCGTTGAGGGGACAGTTATGTCACTTCGCGAGACGATGTCGATGATGAAGGCTTCTGCAGAGCAGGTTAACTCCGCCGCAGAGCAGGTCGCAAGCGCGGCAGCTACCCTTGCGTCCGGTGCGTCCGAACAAACCCAGTCTATCGAACAGCTTTCAAGCACCGTCGAAAAGGTTGCTTCGCACTCCGCCGAGAACTCCGAAAATGCCGCCAAGGCTAAGGAACAAACGACCGAATCCGAAGCTCTCCTCGAACGCGGAAACAAAGACATGGACGCAATGCTCTCCGCAATGGCTGAGATTACCGCCGCTTCCGAAGAGATCGGGAAGATTATTACGGTTATCGACAACATCGCCTTCCAGACCAACATCTTAGCCTTAAACGCGAGTGTCGAAGCGGCACGTGCGGGCGAGGCAGGGAAAGGCTTCTCGGTTGTCGCCGACGAGGTTAGAAACCTTGCCGGGAAATCAGCCGAGGCAGCGAAAGAAACTACAACCCTTATCGAACGCTCGGTTGACGCAGTCGAAAAAGGGCGCAAGATAGCCGACAAGACCGCCGACGCGCTGAGGCGTGTTTCAGAAAAGTCCAAGGACACTCAAACCCTCGTCGAAATGATAAGCGACGCAACCGCCATCCAAGAAAAAGAACTCGATACCATCTCCGACGTCGTTAACTCAATCTCCTCCGTAGTACAAAACAACGCCGCAACAGCCGAGGAAACCTCCGCCGCCGCCGAAGAACTCGAAGGTCAGGCTGCCGCGCTTAATGGTGAGGTTGTTAAGTTTAGGCTTTAAACAAATATACAAAAAACAGGACGAAAAACCATGAACCTTTCCGAGCTCCTATCCCCTTATGTCGAAAATATCCCCCCTGTATTTGCAGCGGGGGATATTCTTACTGTTTCGCATACGAAAAATTACAGCGAAATGCGAATTACGGCGGCTTTTAAAACGCTTACCGATGAAGCCCTCCAAAGGCAGTTTGAAGAAACCGCAAGAACCTCTCTCGGGCTTGTTGTCTTTGAGGTTATCCCGCGCTTTAACCCCTCGCTTTGGGGGGAAGAGGCGGCAGGCTGCGCGGTGGCATACCTTCGCCGCTCCCTCCCCGCCGTTAACGGGCATTTTGCGAACGCCGTTGTAACGCTCTCGGACGGCGAAGTGCATTTTACGATAGACAAGCCAACCGCCTTCCTTGAGCTAAACAGTTTCTGTAAAAATTACAGCAAAATAGTTGCCGCTATGTTCGGGGTTGAAGTCAAGACTACCCTCACGGGCGGCGTTCCTTCCGTGGATTTGGCGAAAAAGCGGGAGGAACTCGTTGCCGAGGCAAAGGCAGAAGCAGAGAGTCAAGCGGCGCAAGAAGCAGCGCGGGTTGCAAGGGACGCGGAGAGGGCAGAACGTCAGGCGGCATACGAAGCATTAAAAGAGGCGGCTGTGCAAATCGACCGCGAAGAGCTTGAAACGATTGATTTTAAAACTCTCCCTATCCTCCAAAGCGGCGCGAAGACCCTCAAGGGGAAGAAGATTACCGGCAATGAGCTCTATCAGATTAAAGATATTAACGGCGAGATTGCGAATGTTATAATCTGGGGGGACGTTTTTGCGGTTGACGTTCGAGACCTTAAAAGCCGCACCACCGGTGAGACTTCGACCCTCGTCAAGATTGCCGTAACCGACTACACCGGCAGCGTTTACGTTAAGTTTTTCGACGACAGGACTTCTCCCATCGCCGACCGTTTTACAGAGGGAATGACGCTCCTGTTAAAGGGGAAGGTTTCCCTCGACAAGTTCGACAACGACTACGTTTTCACCGCCGCGAACATCATGTCGGTTGTAAAAGAAACCGTTTCCGACAACGCGGATAGAAAGCGCGTTGAACTTCATCTTCACACAAATATGTCCGCGCTCGATGCCCTAACCCCCGCTTCAAAGCTCGTTCGGAGGGCTTTTGAATGGGGGCACAAGGCGATTGCGATTACAGACCACGGCGTCGTTCAGGCGTTCCCCGAGGCGGCTTCGGAAGCGGCTGCAATCCGCAAAGAGGGCGGCAATATTAAGATTCTCTATGGGGTTGAAGCGTATTTTGTCAATGACGACGATGAACCGAATCTTGACGAGTTAACCTCTTACCACCAGATTATAATTGCAAAAAACGCGCAAGGCTTAAAAAACCTCTACCGCCTTGTTTCGTACTCGAATCTAAAATATTTTAGGCGCAAGCCGCGTATCCCGAAGTCGGTCTTAAACCGCTGGCGGGACGGGCTTATTATCGGTGCCGCCTGTGAACAGGGGGAGCTGTTTCAGGCACTGCTTGCCGGGAAACCGCTGCCGGAACTCGATAAGATTGCTTCCTATTACGACTACCTTGAAATTCAACCCATCGCCAACAACCGCTTCATGTTAAGCTCCGTCATTTCCGACAAGAAGTCTATGCACTACGGCGAGCGCGAGTACCCTCATATCAATTCCGAAGAGGACCTGAAAGAACTCAACCGGCGGATTGTCGATATCGGAAAGCGTCTTAATATCCCCGTCTGCGCAACCTGCGATGTACATATTCTCGACAAGAAGGACATAATCTTCCGCACGATTTTAACCTACGGTATGTTCGGGCAGTCCGATACCCCGCTTTATTTCCGCACCACGACCGAGATGCTCGAGGAATTCGCGTACCTCGGGGACTACGCAGAGAAGGCTGTTATCGACAACCCGAATTTCATAGCCGATATGGTTAACCCCGACGTTATCCCGATTCCGCACGGGACCTTCGCGCCGTCTATTCCGGGCGCGGACGAAAGCCTTATTGAAATTACCAACGCCTGCCTCAAAGCAAATTACGGCGAAAATCCGCCCGAAATAATAGCCGCTCGCTTTAAGCGGGAGATTGACTCAATTATAAAGCACAGATTCTCGGTGCTTTATATGATTGCGCAAAAGCTCGTAAAATACTCGAACGACAACGGCTATCAGGTCGGTTCGAGGGGCTCGGTAGGGTCGTCCTTTGTCGCGTTCCTCGCCGGAATTTCGGAGGTTAACCCCCTCCCGCCGCACTACGTTTGTAAAAACTGCTTCTATACGGAATTCATCGCCGAAGATGTTATTAAGCGCGACAACATCGGCTCGGGGTATGACCTTCCGGCGAAGAATTGCCCCCATTGCAATACTGCCTTAACCCGCGAGGGGCACGACATTCCCTTCGAGACGTTTTTGGGCTTCGACGGGGACAAGTCCCCCGATATCGACCTTAACTTCTCCGGCGTTTTCCAACCCGAGATGCACAAATACACCGAAACCCTCTTTAACAAAGTGGTTGACGGAAAACTTGTGCGGAAGGTTTTTAAAGCGGGGACAATCGCAACCGTTGCCGACAAGACCGCCTTCGGCTATGTTAAGCATTACCTTGACGAGGAACACAAAACGGTTACAAAAGCCGAGGTTGACCGCCTTACGGCAGGCTGTACGGGGGTTAAACGCACCACCGGGCAGCACTCCGGCGGAATGGTTGTCGTTTCGGACGATTTCGACGTCTACGACTTCACCCCGATTATGCACCCCGCCGACGACGACGGCAAGGGCGTTATTACTACCCATTTCGACTTCAACTCCATGCACGATACAATTTTGAAGCTTGACGAACTCGGGCACGCCGTTCCGACCCTCTATAAGCATATCGAGGGCATAACGGGCATCCCGATTGAGGACGTCTTTTCGGCGGACGAAGAGGTTATGAGCCTCTACCTTTCACCGGACGCTTTGGGGAACGGGCTTAACAGACAGAACGCCGAGGCGCGCATCTACTGCAAAATCGGGACGCTCGCCCTGCCGGAGATGGGCACGCCCTTTACGAGGCAGATTATCGAAACCGCAAAGCCGACGAAGTTCTCGGACCTTGTACAAATTTCGGGGCTTTCCCACGGGATCGACGTTTGGCTCGACAACGCCGTAAACCTGATTCAGAACGGAACCTGCACAATCTCGGAGGTAATCGGGACCCGCGACTCGATAATGACCTATTTAATGCAGCACGGCGTCGAGCCGAAGCTCGCCTTCAAGATTATGGAATTCACCCGCAAGGGCAACGCAAAGAAGTTCCTCACGCCGGAAATTAAGGACAATATGCTCTCCCACGGGGTTCCGCAGTGGTATATCGACAGCTGCCTTAAGATTGCGTATATGTTCCCGAAGGCGCACGCCGCCGCTTATGTTATGTCGGCAATGAAGCTCGGCTGGTATAAGATTAACCGCCCGCTTGAATTTTACGCGACAACCTTTACGGTGCGCTCGGAGTTTTTCGATGCGGAATCAGCACAGGCGGGCAAGACCGCGGTTAAAACGCGTATTAGGGAACTCACGGAAAAAACCGACCCCTCACAAAAGGAAATAAAAACCCTCGATATGCTCTATGTAATAAACGAATTCTTCGAGCGCGGCTTCAGCTTCGCGCCCGTCGACATTTTGAAGTCGGACGCGGAGGAATACACCCTCGACAACGGCAAAATCCGCCTGCCGATGAGCAGCGTTGCCGGAGTTTCGTCAGTTTCCGGGCGAAAGATTGCAGAATTTGTTAAGAACAATGAGCTGACGTCGGTTGAGGACTTGGCGTTTAGAACCGGTGCGAACAAGACCGTTATTGAAGCTCTTACAAATGCCGGCGCGTTCGGAAACTTACCGGCAACTAACCAAATTACCTTCTTTTAGAGTATGTTGTACCAAAAGGGAATTTCTGACTCGGCGATTGTTTCAACCTGTTCGCGCACCGATTCAAGCTCCGCCGAAACCTCGTCAGAGCCGTATTTGATAAGGTGTCGGACCCTTGCGGCGGAGTATTCGAGGGTCGAGAGGCGTTCGTCGCGGACGAAGATTGAGACTGCGTTTTCGTACTTTTCCGCCTCGCGTTCAAGTTTTTCGGAAAGCTCCATTGACGCAACGTAAGCCGTGCTGTCGTCTGTTTCGGCGTAAAGCAGATAGGCGGCTTCGATACGCTCGGTAAGGCTTTTAATTTCGGCAGCGGATTTGTCCGCGAAGACGGCAGAACCTATGCTGTAGATAACGGCGGCGGCAATTATTACTGTCGACAAAATTACACGTTTCATAGATTCCCCCCGCCCGTTTTACGGACTATAACATACTCGCCGCCCTTGTCGCAGGACATGAAGAAGACGTTTTCAATCTCGATTTTTTCGGCGTGGAGGATTTTAATCATGTCGGAGAGGGTGAGTTTCGCTTCGTCAAGCCCCTCTATTATTATTTTTCCGTTGTCGATAACGCTGCAAGGGGGGTTAAGGTCTTGCCCCGTGCTTCCGACAGACTCGTTTGAGGCGGGTTGGTTCTTGTATTTTTGGTAGACGGAGACTGCGCCTGTTGTCTCGACGACGGCGTATTGCACCTCGTCGATGTTAAAAATCCCTTGTATCCGGAGGGACTCGGTGAGGTCGTCGATGGTGAAGCGAAGGTCTTTCATCTTCGCTTGGTCAATTACACCGTCGCGGATTATTACTGCCGGCGTTCCGCACATTAGCTTGCGGATTTTACGTGACTTAAACTGGAGCTGGGACATCAGCACATCAAGCCCGGCAAGGACAAGTATCGGAATTATCCCGACAAGAAGCGGGTCGCCCGGGTCTTCAATCGGGAGCGTCGCCAAATTTGAGATAAGTATCGTAATCGCAAGCTCGGTCGGCTGGAGCTCGCCGATCTGGCGTTTCCCCATGAGCCTCACCGCGAAGATAAGGAGCAGGTAGAGTATTACGGCGCGGATAAATATTACAGCCATTCTTCCCTCGGACGTTGGTTTTAACCTTATTTTACCCCGACTTTCGTGAAAAATATTAATAAATTGTAAATTTAACGGATTTGCGCTTGTATTACAACTTAAATTGTGGTATAATCTATTAGCGCGGATGATACCAACTGGAGAAGTCGCCTAGCCCGGTTTATGGCGCACGACTGGAACTCGTGTATACCCGAAAGGTATCGAGGGTTCGAATCCCTCCTTCTCCGTTTCGCCCCCAAAACGAAAACACCACCGTTTTCGTTTTCCCCATAAAGAAAGCATGAATGTTTCCCCAAGCTTCATGCTTTCCCCCGAAAAACCCGCAGGCCCCCCTGTCTGCGGGTTTTTACTCTGTTAATAAAAAATTTACAATAGTCCGCTTGATAATACGTGTAATACGTGTTATGGTGTATTATAGAAAAGGAGCCCCTATATATGAGATATACCTATCCGGCAGTATTCCACCCGGCGAAAGAGGGCGGGTATTGGATTGAATTCCCCGACCTCCCGGACTGCTTTTCACAGGGGGAAACTATTGATGAATGTATGATTATGTCTGCGGACGCCGCGTCAATATGGCTTTGTAACCGCGAAGACAACAGATTGCCGGCGGTAACGCCCTCCACCCGTTATAAAAGCGAAAACCCCGAAGATATTGTTACGCTTATATCGGTTGACACAAACGCTTATCGTGCCGCAAACGACAACCGCATTATCAAGAAAACTTTAACTATTCCGAATTGGCTTAACGAAAAAGCCTTAGACGCTCATCTTAATTTTTCGTCTGTTTTGCAGGAAGGGATTAAGCGGAGTTTGGGGTTGATATAAAAAAGAGGGGAGCTGCCCCCCCCTTTTTTTATTTAAGCTTCTCTAAAAGCCAACAAATATTCTCCCCAAGGTTCTCCATAGTCCTAACCCCCTCGGCGTCCGCTTCGAAATCGGAAGGGTTGCAGGCGACTGATAGATTCCAGTACGTGCTCCCGGGGAGGATCATTCCTTGAATGAAGAAAAAGTGTTGAATCGAATCAAGAACATGAACGCCGCCGGCGCGCCTTACCGCCGTGACCCCCGCGCCGATTTTGCGCGTTAGGCTTCGCCCATCGCCTAAAGCAATATAGCCGGTGCGGTCGATGAGAGCCTTTATTTCGGCGGTTAGGTCTGCGAAATAGGTCGGCGAGCCTATAATAATCGCGTCCGCTTCCTTCATCTTCGGGTAGATTTCATTTATCCAGTCGTCTTGAACGCATCTCCCCGGCTTGTCCCAACACACCGCGCACCCCAGACAGCCTCTTACTGCTCTCCCGCCCGCCTGATAAAACTCGGTTTCATGCCCCGCCTTGCTTACAACATCAAGTACATGACGAAGCATATGCGAAGTGTTGCCGTCTTTTCGGGGGCTTCCGTTAATTGCTAATACTTTCATTTTGGTTCTCCTCTTCGTTTACCGGAATATATTTAATCTCATACTGCTTTTGCAAGATTCGGAGTGCTCTCATATATCTTTGACTTCGCATTGTCGGGAAGGCTTTCAACAGCCTTATTACAGCCTTGTTCTTGGTGTTAACAAGCGCGTCATACCGCTCGCGGACGTCTTCTTTCGCCGTCCCGACAGCCGCTCCCGCCTTCTCCTTAACCGTCTCAGCCGCCGCGCCCGCCTTCTCCTTAACCGCGCCCGCCTTCTCCTTAACCGTCTCAGCCGCTGTTTCAGCCTTTTCCTTCGCGGTTCCTGCCGCCGCCATTGCCTTTTGTGTGCCGCCGGCGAGGCGTTTCCCTATCCCCTGCGCGCCCTTTAACATCACGCCGGAGATTTCGTCTATCCGCTTGAGGTGCGTATTAAGATTAATTGCGGCGCGCACCGACGACGTAAGGTCTATTACAATTAAGACAAACATTATCGCAAGGAATATGAGTCCCCCGATATAAGGAATCCTGTCAATTAGTTTTTCAAGAAGAGGCTCAACCCCTTTAAGAACAATTACGCACCCAATCCCCCAGCCGACGCTGACCCAAAGGCAGATTAACCCCTTGAAGTTAAACTTAAACATCGAGTAGTCCCACCATCGGTTTTGGAAAATCTTTTCGAGGATTATCCCGACAAGAAGTTCAAACGCCGTGCAGAGGATCGCCGTGCATAAAAAGAGCAGAAACCATGTGTGCGTTATCGGGCGGAAGAAGGTTACAACAAGTATTACCCCCGCCCCGTAGATAGGGCAGATCGGCATATTGAGGAAGCCGCGGTTTTGGTATTCGCCGGTCTGAATCGTCATCGTTACGACTTCGACCGCCCAGCCCACAAAGCTCCAGAATACGAACAACAGGCACATTTCATAGAGCGAAAACTGAAAAAAAGGAATCTCGTGAAAGAAAAAGTTATCGGGGTAAATAGGGTTCACCGGGGTTCACTCCTCATCATCTTTAGTGTTAACATCTTCTTGTTTTTCATCTTGTTTTTTTAAGCGCAATATTAGCCCGACTACCGCGCAAAGCCCCGTTATAGCGGCAAAGACTGCCGAAACCTTCATAAAGGGGTTCGCCGCTTCCCAAGTTAAAAGCGTCGGCACGGCGTAGAGCAGAAGCACAATAGGCACTATTACATTAATTACAACAGAATTCATACACCCACCGTATTAAAAACCTTGCGCTCGAAATTCTGTACTCTGTACTCTGTACTCTGTATTCTGTTAAACACTTGTCTCAATTCCATTTACTATAACAGTAGGCTCGTCAAGGTCGATAATGAGGGACTTTCGCCCGTCCCTGCTAACCGTCCGAAGCTTCCCCGCGCTGTCGCCGGAGATGCTTACCGTTATGCCTTCCGCCTTGAGGTTAACGCGGCTCGAAACAAGGTTAACGGCGGTGAGGGGCGTTTCCCCCGCTATCTTTTCAAACGTTGCCGGAATAGCGGCAGTCGCCGTTTCCGTCATTCCAACGTCCTTAAGCATAAACGCAAGCCTTGCCGCATCAACCGTCGGGAGTTCGGTCTCGTTTTGGTTCTCGGCAATATATTCCGCAATCTTTTCATCAAGTTCAACAATCTTCGTGTAGTCAAGTTCGTCCTTACAGGCGGCTTTTAAAACGTCTGAAAGAACCTCGCGCTCCGATTTCGGACTCCTTACATATTCGCAATTAAGCACGTTTTGAACAAGCGTAACATTCGGCTTTGCGGCGGATTTAGAATAGACAAGCACGCTGTTAATATCCGGCGCACGGTCTGAGAAAACCGGGAACAAGAAGCCGCAGTCGGGCTTATCTGCAAGGGTTAACGGTCCCTTCTCCCGCTTGACAATTGCCTCGCCGTCAAAAACAAGCTCCGACTCGGGACTGCTAACCGGAACAATTGACGTTACAAAAAACTTGTAGTCAAGGTCGTTCATCTGCAAGGAGCGGTCGTCCTTTGCCTTGCTTATAACGCTGTAGGTGCAAAACATTATCTGTACTGCGTAGGTGCTCTCCATATGTAGATTTGCGGCAATTTGTTCGAGAAGCTCGTCCGGTTCGCCGCTTTTTAAAAGATTGTAAAGCAGCTTCTGGGTCCCCTCTTCCTCGTATTCCTCGCGGGGGAAGGCGTATTCGACAAGATTCTTGCCGATACTCCCGGAAAGTGTCTTTTTCGCGGTGTTAAAAAGCAGTGTCCCCTCGTCCTCGGGGATTGAGATAAATCGCCTTGACGACTTTCCGCAAATCTTTTTTTCTGCGTCTATATAGGCGGTAATGACGCTGCCGACGGTAAAAAGCCCGTCGTCGGTATTAAAATGTTTCCTTATTTCGGCGGCTTCCCTTTTGTTCATGCGTTAAATTTCCTTTAATTGCTCTATAGGTTCTTCGACTGTGCTGTCCTCGATTTCAACATCGTCGTAGACTGTCTCATCGTTATCGGCGTCGGGCTTCGGGTCTCTGTAGGAACGCTTAAAGAGCCCGTTATAGAGAATATCGACAAGGTTAACCTCTTCGCGCCCCATCTCTTTTTCAAACCCCATAATTTCGTCGAAGACTTCTTGAAAATAGTTCCTTACAAGCGGGTTCTGCATATGCCCGGGAGGCGGAATATGCTGCTTTGCCTCGTGGATATACCGCTTAACCATGTTTGAGGCGTAGATAGGTCTGTTTTCCATAAAGCTCTTCTTGAAGGCTGACGGCGTCGGGCGGGACATATCGTAGTATTCCTCGATTTTAATGAGTTCTTCAAGATGTTCAAGCATCGGCGGGATTGAGCTGTAAAAAATCGCCGGATTCTTCGTAACCTTGATGTTCGTCATACAGTTTCTTATTACGCGAAGGTGCTTAACGATAAATTTTTTCGCACATTCAGTCATAAACGACGGCGTAACCATAAGCTCGGTTTCGTTCGAGTCGAAAATAATATTCTGGAGTTTTATAAGCCTTTTCTTCTCTTCTTTCTTTGCTGACAATATAATCACCTCGTTAATTTTTCGGGACGGAGTATCTTTTTTACGGTGTCGATTACCGCTCGGAGGTTGATAACGACTGCAAGGAGCGTTATCGCGAGGATTATTAACATACTATGCGCAGGCGCGGTGTAACATATTGCAGCAGCCACGGTTGCCAAGACCGTGCCGATAATGATTTTAACGGCGTTTGAAGAAAACTTAATGTATCGCCTTGTGTCAATGATTCTGACAAGAAAACAGATGAAGTATGAGGCAGCTGTTGCAACCGCCGCGCCGAGTACGCCCATTCTCGGTATAAGGAGCGCGTTTAGAAGCACATTTGTTCCGGCGGCGGCGAGTGCCGTGAGGCAGGCGTTGACCGAACGTTTCTTGACGTTATAAATGCTTGTTAAAAATTGGCAGGAGCACTGGAAGACCATTGCAACAATTAAAATCGCCGCGAACCTATACGACTCACCGAAGTCCTTGCCGTTTGTGTCAACCAAAATGTAGGTTAAAGGCTTACAAATCAAGATAAGCCCGCAGGCTCCGACAAAGAGAAGGCTCGAATATATCCTCCAGACTTTCGAGTAGTATTCCTTAATATCGCTGTCGTCCTTGTTTTCGATAACCGACATCTGCCACGCTTGGAAAAAAAGGGTTGTGAACATTAAAAGGAGTGTCGGGATTTTGTATGCCGCGCTGTAGATGCCGTTTTCCGTCTCCCCCACAAGCCCGATAACGAACCATCTGTCCGAAGCGGATGTTACCCACCATAAAATGTAGGTCGGGACAAGGGGCAACGAATATTTAACCATATGAAGGAGTGTTGAAGCAATCCCTCTGAAGTTAATATATTTATATGTGGAACCGACTATGCTTAAAAACAGTATCGAAAGTATGTCGGAGCAGATTATCGAGAGAACATAGCCCTTAACCCCCATCTGGAGCCCGACGAGGAAGACAACATTCCCGATGACGGTAGTAAGTGTCGCAAGGATCCCGTCGAGGGCAAAAAGCTTAACCTGATTGCGGGCGCGGACAAAATGCGCGGTAATCTGCCTCCCGCATGAAAACATACAGGCGGCGTAGATATAGAGGGTAAGTCCGAAAAACTCCGGTATAGTATTAAGCACGGGCGAAGCAAGCGCGAACACCCCGCAGCCGATAATTGTAACAAAAAGTGCGGAACTGTAGACCTTGGTTTTTGAATAGCCCTTATCGAGCCCGAAGCGGATAACAGCGTCCGCCGCAGCGAGGGTTAAGAGGGGGTAGAGGACGTTTATTGTCTGGTAGATAAGGTCAGCCTGCCCGTATTCGGCTTCGTTCATCACCCCTGTATAGAGCCTTACAAGGAAGAATGAGAGAAACTTCGCGCCGAAGGAACCGACCGCAAAAACCGCTGTGTCGGAGACAAGCTTTTTGTATTTATTCATACTTCAATGTATTTTTTACTTTCTCTCTCCATTATGCCGACTGCAATACCGACGGCTGTTAAGCCGCCTAAAATAACTGCAAGGAGCCAAAGCGTTCTGTAAAATATTTTCATAAAAAGTTAACTCCGATTTCCTAAGTTATACTAAGTATATCATATATTTTTACCGCCGTCAATATTTTTCATAAAAAAACCTTGCAAAGTAAAAATATATATGGTATAATTGTTGGTATAAAACCGATTAGGAGAAACATTTTGAGTGCTTTAACATTTACCGCTTCTATGAAGGCGGGCTGGAACTTGGGGAACGTATTCGACTCGGCGGACGGGAAGCCTTTCGACGCGGAGAGAGAGATGAAGTACCTGACAAGCAGAAACAACCCCGTCTGGTCGAAGGAGCTTTTTAAGGCTGTTTTTGATGCGGGTTTTAAGACAATCCGCCTCCCTTGCAGCTGGCATAACCATGTTATAAACGAAGATTACGACATCTCCCCCGCATGGTTTTCTGCCTATAAAGCGGCGGTTGACTGCGCACTCAATATAGGCTTTTATGTAATAATTAACATTCATCATGACGACGAGTTTGTTGTTCCGACGGCAGAAAAACTTGAAAGCTCTTGGAAATTCATGGGGGCAATCTGGCGGCAACTCGCCGAAACCTTCAAGGACTACGACGAGAAGCTTCTTTTCGAGTCGCTTAACGAACCCCGGCTTAAGGGGACGGAGTACGAATGGAAGGTTATCGACTACAGTAATGACACGCAAAAAGCCGCCCTTGACGCGATTATGACATACAACGAGAGGTTTGTGAAGCTTGTAAGGGCTTCGGGCGGGAACAATTACAGACGGTATCTTCTCTGCCCTTCCCACGCGGCGAACGCCGACAGCACCCTTATCCCGGAATTCAAAATTCCCGAAGACGAGCGCGTTATCGTCTCGGTTCATGCATACATACCCTACCCCTTCGCGCTTGCGCCGATTGGCTCCGAACAAGCAACCGACAAGTTCGACCCCGCGAACAAGAAGGACACAGACCCCATCGACAAGTTCATGACAGGGCTTTATGAAAAATACACCTCCAAAGGAATTCCCGTAATCATCGGCGAATACGGGGCATCAAACCGCGGCGGGAACACCGAAGCCCGCGCCGCTTGGACTGAATACTACGTCGGGAAAGCCGCTTCGGTCGGGATAATCTGCGTTTGGTGGGACAACGGCAGTTTCGACGGCGACTACGAAAACTTCGCGATAATAAGGCGGGACAACTTGGAATTCCCGTACCCCTCTATACTTGCACCCCTCGTCAAGGAGCGTTTGTTAACTACCGTATGAATAAAATAATAAAGGACGTTTTAACAAAGTTTTTCGACAATCTTAACCCTTCCCAGCGTGAAGCGGTTTTTTCCGTAAACGGTCCCGTCTTAATCCTTGCCGGTGCCGGCAGCGGTAAGACCACCGCACTCATAAACCGCATTGTCATGATGATTCTTTTCGGGGCTGTTGACACAGAAGACAGAAGCGGCGGCTTTCCCGAAAACCTCTCTCCCGAAGACCGTTTATTTTTGGAAAACTATAACGGGGACAAGTCGCCTGAGGATATTGACAGGCTTCGTGCTCTCATTGCGAATCGTCCCATAGAGCCTTGGCGTATCGCCGCCGTAACCTTTACCAACAAGGCGGCGGGGGAGCTTAAGGAGAGGCTTTCGCGAACACTCGGGAGTATGGGCGGCGGCGTTGCCGCTTCTACCTTCCACAGCTTTTGCATGAAAATCTTGCGGCGCGACATTGAGCGGTTAGGCTACAGCTCAAAATTTGTCGTTTACGATTCCGACGACAGTGTAAGGCTTATTAAAAATTGCCTCAATGAGCTTAACATTGACGAGAAGTTCTTTCCCGCGAAGTCGCTGCAAAGCCGGATTTCCCGCGCCAAGGACAGGCTCTTGACACCGGAAAGTTACGCGGAGGAACAGAGGAAGAACCCCGACCAATACCAAGTTAAGATTACAACGCGGGTTTACAAGCTTTACCAGACTAAATGCAGAGCCGCCGACGCTGTCGATTTTGACGATATTATAATGCTTAGCGTTAAGCTTTTGGAGGAATTCCCGGATTTACGCGAGTATTACAGCCGCCGGTTTACCCACATGATGGTTGACGAATTTCAGGACACAAACGCGGCGCAATACGCCCTCGCGAAGCTGATTTGCAATGAACACAGAAACCTTTGCGTTGTCGGGGACGACGACCAGTCGATTTATAAATTCCGAGGCGCAGAGGTTGAAAATATCCTGTGGTTTAAGGACACCTTCGACGAAAACGCGAAGGTAATTAAGCTTGAACAGAACTACCGCAGTACAAAGACAATCCTTACGGCGGCGAATTCGATTATCGTCAACAACACCCACGAACACGAGAAGAAACTCTGGACGGCGAATGACGAAGGCGAGCCTATAACGCTTTTCAAAGCCCCGGACGGAGTTGCAGAGGCGAAATTTGTCGCCGAACAGATTACAGAGTACAGAGTACAGAATACAGAAAAAGGCGTATCCTATTCCGATTTTGCGATACTCTACCGCATGAACGCGCAGAGCAACAGCTTCGAGCGCGCTCTGTCCGCCGCTTCTATCCCCTATCGCATTGTCGGCGGGCTTCGCTTTTATGACCGCAAAGAGATAAAGGACGTCCTTGCGTACCTGCAACTTATCAACAACCCCCGCGACATAATCCATTTCAGGCGTGCTGTTAACGAGCCCAAGCGCGGTATCGGCGACGCAACCGTCTCTATGATTGAACAGATTGCCTTCGACCTTAATACCTCCCCTGAACAGGTTTGCGCGGAGGCTGCGAATTTCCCGCAGCTTGAAAAGAAAGCTCCCCTTCTCGGGCGTTTTGAAGAGATGATTGGGAAGCTTCGCGCCGAGCTCTTTTCCGAAAAGCCCCTCGAAGAGTTCCTTGACACCCTTCTTGTCAAGACGGGCTACAAAGCCGCCCTCGGTAAGCTTGAAGACGAGGGGATAACTCGCCTTGAAAACATAGGCGAGCTTCGCTCCGACATTTACCGTTTCAGGCAGGAGGCGGAGGAGGGCGTCGGCAACGCGGCGATTTTAGCGGATTTCTTAGAGAGCATTTCGCTCTATACAGATGTTGACAGGTACGAGCCTATCGGGGACGCGGTTAACCTCTTGACTATCCACTCCGCAAAGGGGCTCGAATGGGACACCGTTTTCCTTGTCGGGATGGAAGAGGGAATCTTCCCCTCCGCGCGCTCCGACGATATAGAAGAAGACCGCCGCCTTGCCTACGTTGCGGTAACAAGGGCGAAGCGGAAGCTGTACTTAACCCGTGCGGCAGAACGCGTTCTATTCGGCTCAACCCAACGAAACGCCGCTTGCAGGTTCCTTCGCGAGATTGACAAGTCGGCTGTGCAGGAGTATTCAGTTGACGGAAATATCGCCGCGAAACCGACGGCAATGCCCTGCTCAGCAAAAGCTCCCGTTGATACAACGGATTATAACATCGGCGAAACGGTTATCCACCCGAAATTCGGCAAGGGCATGGTTATAACGGCGGAGAAGATGGGCAACGACTCGATGCTTGAGATTGCCTTTGAAGAGGTTGGGACAAAGAAGCTTATGGCGGCGTATGCTAAGCTTCGGAAGGAATAACAGTGAAAAACTACAACATAATGCTTCTGCGGCATGGCGAAACAGAGGCTAATGAAAAGGGTTTATATATCGGGAAGACAGACCTGCCGCTTTGCGACGAGGGAAGAAAAGGGCTTGAACTGATGCGGGAAAAGTTTTTCTATCCTACACCGGAAAAGCTCTACAGTTCGCCTTTAACAAGAGCAATCGAATCCGCAAGACTTCTTTTCCCCGATTACGACTTTGAGCATATAACTGTCGTCCCCGACCTTCGCGAGATGGATTTCGGGATATTCGAGGGTTTATCTGCACTCGAACTGACCGAACTCGACACCTACAAAACGTGGCTCGCGGGGGGGATAGATTCCTCGCCCCCCGGCGGCGAATCAGGGGGGGACGTGCTTTCACGCTGTTTCTCTGCGATTGACCTTATTATTTCAGACATGATGGAGCGGGATATTACCCACAGTGCCGTCCTCACCCATTCCGGAATTATTACGAACATAATCTGCGCATTCGGACTGCCCAAATACTCCCCCCGCGATATTGTCCCCGGCTTCGGCACAGGCTACCTTATCTCCGTCTCCGCAAGTTTATGGCAGTCTTCACGAACCTTTGAAATTGTCGGGCAAGTGCCGGGGATAGCTTAATATTATGGAACAACATATAGTACCGCGTGAAATTATAACAAAGGCAATAAAGCTCTACAGCAACCGCTTCGGCGCAAGCTTAATGCAGTTTATAATGCTGCTTAGCTACCTCGGCGTAGTTTTAATGTTAATATTTACCGTTAAGACCGTTGCCTTCCCGGACTTGACTGTCGGTGTGAATGACGATTTTATCGGCTTCTTAGCTTTTATTGCAATTGTTTTTGTAATTTCTCAGGTTATAACCGCGCCCTATATCTATGGGGCGGTGTGGTACAGCCTAAATGCGACGGAGGTTAAGATTGTCCCTTCCGCCGCGATTTTCGGCTGTTACAACAACCCCGAAAGGGTTATAAAAGCCCTTAAACTTGAGGCTTACCTTACCTTGCGAAAACTGCCCGTCTTCTTGCCGATTGTTGTTATCGTTTTAACCGATGTGTTCTTAACCGTTAACATCATAGCCTTTACGACAGGGCTTATGCCCATATTCGCGGCGGGGGGCTGCGCGCTTTCCGTCTTCGGGCTCTTTATGCTCTACAAGGTCTTCGCGCTCCGCTTCTTTCCGGCTCGTCACATCTTCGCCGAAAACCCCGACCTCCCCGCGAAGGAGATAATAGCGGGTTCCCTCGCCCTCACAAAAGGAAAAAGCAACCTCCTTGCGGGTGTCTATCTTCGCCTTCTACCGTGGTACATCTTCTCGCTGCTTTTATTGCCGGCACTGTTTGTAATGCCGATTGCAACGGGCGTATATAGCTACTTATATAAGTCGTTAATTTAACTTCCCCCGCCGCAGGCGGTGGAAGCAACAAAAACTTAGGGGGGCAATTATGGAAACAGTAATCTTCGCCGGGGGCTTCGGCACCCGCATTTCGGAGGAATCCCACCTTCGCCCGAAGCCGATGGTTGACATCGGCGGACAGCCTATCCTCTGGCACATAATGAAATATTACGCCGCTTTCGGGCATACTGATTTTATAATCTGCGCGGGCTATAAAAGCTATGTTATAAAAGAATATTTCGCCGACTACTACCTCCATACTTCAAACGTCACCTTCGATTTTCGCGGTGAGAACAAGATGGTTGTCCATAACAGTGCCGCCGAGCCTTGGAAGGTAACAATTGTCGATACGGGGCTTAACGCGATGACAGGCTGCCGCCTTAAGCGCGTTGAGGAGTACGTCAAGGGCGACAGATTCTTTTTAACATATGGGGACGGCGTTTCGGATATTGACCTTAACGCCCTCCAAAAAGCCCACGAAAATTCCGACAATATTGTTACCCTTTCGAGTGTCCAGCCGCCCGAGCGGTATGGGGTCCTTGAATTTAACGAGGACAGGACGAAGATAAAAGCCTTCGTCGAAAAGCAGGCGGACTCCGGGAACTTTATCAACGCGGGGTTCATGGAATGTGAACGCGAAATATTCGCGCTTGTTGAGGACGATATAAATTGTGTCTTCGAGCGGAAACCTATCGAGACGGCTGCGGCGATGGGAAAGCTCGGGGTTCATATACACAACGGCTTCTGGCAGTGCATGGACACAAAGCGCGAACACGACCTGCTCACAGAGCTTTGGGAAACAGGCAAGGCGAAATGGAGAATTTGGAATAATTGAGTACAAATAAAGCAAAAATCGGCGGGCAAGCCCTCATCGGCGGGATAATGATGAGGGGGGAAAAAAAGACTGCAATGGCGGTTAGGCTTTCCGACAAGAGTATCGACGTCGAAACTTGGGACAACTACAAGTCCGGGAAGGCACCGGGCGTTACGAAAATCCCGCTTGTTCGCGGCTGTATTAACTTTGTTCTAAGCCTTTTTACCGGAATCCGCTGTACTATTAAGTCCGCCGAAAAGGCTGCGCAGGGCGAAGAAGAAGAGGAAGAGCTTTCCCCATTTGAACAACGGTTGGAAAAGATGTTCGGGGATAAGATTGAGAAACATTTTAACACTATTATGCTTCTTGTCTGTATCGTAACCGTCGCGCTCTCGATATTAGTGTTTAAGTTCGTACCGACGTTTTTGTCGGGGCTGCTTAGGTTCGTTAACGCGCCCGATATGGTTAAGACGGTTGCGGAGGGGGTTATAAAATTCGCGCTGATTTGCGGCTATATGTTCGCGGTTTCAAAAACCTCCGCAATGAAAGAGCTTTTTGCTTACCATGGCGCGGAGCACAAGACGATAGCCTGTTTTGAGGCGGGGGAAGACTTAACGGTCGAGAACATCCGCACAAAAACCCGCTTCCACCCTCGCTGCGGGACGAGTTTCATTCTAATTGTAATAATCCTCTCGATAGTTATCGGGCTTTTCCTCCCTTGGGAGAATATCTGGCACAGGTACGGGCTTCAACTGCTTTTGTTAATCCCCGAATCTGCGGTAGCGTACGAGCTTATCCGCTTCGCCGGTAAGTTTAACAACGCCGTCACGAAGGTAATTTCCGCCCCGGGCTTGTGGCTTCAACATATTACTACCCGCGAGCCTACCGACGAGATGATTGAAGTTGCAATTGCGGCGGTTTCTCCCGTTATAATAGATGCTTCCCCCGCCTCCGGCGGGGGGAGCATCACAAAATAAAAAATATTGTAACGTTCGTGTAATTGACATTTTTAAAAGATTGTGTTAAAATTAAAATGGCAAATAAAAAACGGAGGATTCTAATGAAAAAAATAATCTCGGTCATAATTACTTTGATGTTAATGCTAAGCTTCGCGGCGGTGAGCGTTTCTGCCGCGCCGAAACTGAGCCAGACTTCCTACACCCTCACAAAGGGATATCAGATACTGCTTAAAGTTACCGGCAATTCCGGGGCGGTGCAGTGGGGCTCTTCCGATACTTCCATTGCGACGGTTAACGCCGGAACGGTTGTCGGGAAGGCAGTCGGAACCGCGACAATAAGCGCGGTTGTCGACGGCGTGACTCTTCGCTGCAACGTAAAGGTTGTCGCAACGAAGATTTCTGCCGACAAGACAGCCGTAACCGTCGAAAAGGGCAAGTACGCAACCGTAACCCTTACCGTAACCGGCGACAAGAGCGGTCTCACCCTCTCTTCCGGCAATTCTGCTGTCGCTAAGGGCAGCTGGTCGGGTGCAAAGTGGGACGGCAATAAGATTACCCTGCGCATAACAGGCGTTGCGGCTGGTTCTTCAACCGTAACCGTCTACCGCAAGAATTACAAATCCGACTATTACCAAACAATTACAGTAACCGTTCCCGGGGCAGCTCCGGCAGAACCCGCAAAACCGGCAGTGACGGAACCGACCCTAAAAGTTTCACAGACCAAGGTAAATGTTAACGCCGGGGCGGCTGCGGCGGTTATAGCGACCGCAACAGGGACTTCAACCCTCTCCGCCTACAGCACCGACACAGACATTGCAACAATCGCCGCCGGCACAGTTTCCGGCAACAACCGTACATACAATATAACAGGCGTAAAGGCGGGAACAACGACAGTCCGCATCTACGACCGCGTTAACCAAGCTAACTTCGCCGATATAACCGTAACGGTAACAGGTACCGCTTACTACGTTATAGGAACAACCCGACCGGCAACAACAGGCACAGACCAAGTTGTTACCTTCCAAAAAGACCGCTTGACCTACTATATGCTCGTGCCTATGGGCTATGATGAGGCGGACGTTAACACTGCAATTGCGAAGAACTTCAAGACGTATGAATACTACACCGTCTATTCCGAAGCTCCGACCTTTAAGGCTTACACCGACAGCGTCCGCAACTTCACCAAGACCAATACCAACATCTATAACCCCTATAACCCATATGCAACAACAGCTTCAATGTACTCTCCGCGGTATGTACTCGTTCCGCGAAACTTCGATCAGGTTAAGCTTGATACAGCGGTTTCTAAGTACCTCGGGACCTTTGAATACTACACAATCTACAATGTTCGCCCGACGGAGACTGTCCGCACCGACACCGTTCAAAGCTGGCGGATAGTGGACGAAACAGGCACACAGATTGCCCGCTATGTCCTCCTCCCCGTGAACTACAGCCAAGACCGCCTCAACGACCTCAAGGCTTCCGACGTCGAGAACAACCAAGACTTCACCCTCTATGCCGTAACAGAAACCTTCCCCACAAACCCCGGCGTAGGCAATCAAGTCTTCTCTTGGAGAACAACGGACGGGAAGACCCACTACATGGTTGTCCCGATACAAAACTGCGACTTCTTAAAGCGCAACGACGCCGTGTATAAGGACACAGCGGTGTACTGCTACTTCAACGCCTATACAACCGCCCCGAAGGTTTCGGACGAAGCCCGCGAGTACGTTGTTTCAATGTATATCCAGAGCGGCAACGCCTCGAAACTCGCCTACATCTTGGTTGACAAGACCGACGCAGAATACGAACAAAAGCTCCAAAACATCCAGTCCGGCACCTACTACTTCACCCCCCAAGGCACATTCGCAAATACATCTTCGGAATATTGGGCATAAAAACAGAGGACAGAATACAGAATACAGAATACAGAATACAGAATTTTAGGGCAGAGCGTTCGCGAAAAGATTTTGTGAATTTTTGACGGGGTACGAAGCGGGGGGAATTCCCGCTTCGTATTTCGCAATTTGTGAGGGTTTTATGAAAAAGGTCATTTCATGTCTGTTGGCAATGGTTTTAATGCTTTCCGTGTCGTTTGGCGTTTCGGCGGAGGGAATGACGAAGGAAGAGGCTAAGGCGAAGGCGCGTGAACTTATCGAGCTTTACTCTTATAGCTCAGAGTATGAGATTTTTGACGAGTATGGGCGAGGGAACTGGTTCGCCCTCGAAGACTTCCTTACTAACCAAATCTACAATAACAACTTCGTTTACGAAGACTGGTACGACATATGGAAAAAATCGGTTGACGACTATTCTTATGTCAATTCGACCGTTACTAACATAGCCTCATACGCCACCGAAAAGAAGGGTATGTTCGGGCTCGCCGCAAATCTTGAGAACGGTTCTCTTGTTGTACAGGCGGTATCAAACGGTTCCCCCGCTATGAAAGCCGGAATTGTTGTTGGCTCTGTGATACTATCTTACGGCGATGTTACCGTCCCCGAAACTGCGGCGGCGGAAGACCTTACCGCTTTTCAAAACTACTTTGCGGGAGTTGATACCGCTCCGATTACCGTAAAACTCCCGACCGGCGAGGCTTTGACCGCTACCATAACCCGCGCCGACTTTGTCGAAGACGAGGTGATGGAGGATATTACCATAGTGGGCGACACCGCCTATATGATTATCCCGAGCTTTAACCTTAATTCCGACGAATATTTCGCGAGGGGCTATAAAAAGGCGGAAGAAGCGGGCGTAAAGTCGATTATCTTCGACCTAAGAACGAACACCGGCGGATATGTTATGCCCTGCTATAATATGCTAAATACAATAATTCCCGAAAAACTGCCGATGTATTACGATAAATACGCCCGCAGTATAGCGACTTCGACCTCCGACGGCTTGGGCTCGAAGACTTGGCGACCCGATATCGTCTGCCTTACGACCGGGAATACCGCTTCCGCCGCCGAATCCTTCGCAGGGACCTTGCAGTACCACGGCTACGCAAGAATCGTCGGGGAGAAGACCTACGGCAAGTCGGTCCTGCAGGATATGTTAAGCCTCTCGGACGGCAATGTCTTGGTTTTAACAACTGCGGAGGGATTCCTTCCGAACGGGAAATCTTGGCAAGGCAAAGGGCTTACACCCGATTACGTTATAAAAGACGACCTTACTACCCATACTGACGAGGTTTTGGATTTCGCCTACAACTATGTTGACGGCAAAGGTACAGAAGTCGAAGAGCCCGGCTACTACAGCTATATTTACTACCTCAAAGAAGATTCCGAGCCCGAATTCCTCGATACCTTCGCTGCTATAAAACAGCTTAAATTAGCGAAACCTACCCGGATTACCTATGTCTCTAAAAACGGCATGAAGATGATTGTCGACGCTGACGACGCTTACGGCGCGGCGAACCTTTATAATTATTTCGGCATATACTCTGACCAATCGTCTTCAGCGGAGAAAATACTTAAAGAAAAGGGTCTCCCCGAAAAGGCAAGGGTAATAATGACGGCAACAGAGGGCGACTACGGCTTCGCTCCGACCGTTTCCTTCAAGATGGCTGATAAACCTACGCATTTTTACTACTACGATTCGGTTAAAAACTCCTACACAGAATTTGAACCGCCGTACGTTTATGAAGACGGCGTGCTCCGCTTCAACATAGAGACAGGCGGAATCATTATCGCTTCGCCGGAGGAAATTAAGTGAAGAAACTGCTTTCGGGGATAGTTGCGCTTGTTATTGCTTTAAGCCTCGCGCCGAGTGCTTTTGCGGACGCGGAAGACGACAGGGCAATGGCGCGCGAACAGGCTATTGAGACGATTGAACTCTATGAATTTTCGACCTATTATGAGCAGCTCGAAGGTGAAGGCGCGGGGAATTGGTTCGCCCTCGTCGATTACTTAACGGAGGCTTTCCTTAATGACTCCGAGCTTTATAAGAAGCTCAACGGAATCTGGAAAGACTCGGTCGACCGGTATTCCGCCCTCCGCGAGCCCGCTGTTTTTGATGCGGCATATTCGACGTATAGGGTTGACCAGCCCGGGGTGCTCTTCGATTTTGAAGCGGACGTTTTAACGATATGGGGTACCGAAGATAATTCACCGGCAAGGGCTGAGGGGATTGTCGGTGGCTCTGTAATCCTCGAATGGAACGGCGAAAAGGCTACCGGCGATTATGAAACCGACTATTACGCATTAAGCCGGTCGTATTATGAGAATGACTTAACACTTAATCTTAAGCTTGAACTTCCCGACAAGACGATTAAGGACTACACCGTGAAGGGCGCAACCTACGACGCCGACACAGCGTCGGCGGTCTGCGACGTTTCGTCCGACGGCAAAACAGGCTATATCCGCGTTTCAAACGGGTTTAACGAAGACACCCACGAAAAATTCGCGAAGGCTTGGAAATCGGCGGAGGACGCGGGCGTTAAGAGCGTGATAATTGACCTTAGGAACAACGGCGGCGGCTATAATAAAACGCTTGATGCTATGCTTGATACCGTCCTACCGGCGCGCGTCCCGACGTATTCGGCGGTCAGTAAAAACGAGCTTAGTCTTTCTTACGCGAACGGAACGAGCACATTCTCCCCCGACATAGTTATCCTTACAAATAATGAAACCGCCTCTGCCGCCGAAATCTTCACAACTGTCCTTAAATCCTACAAAATGGCGAGGTCTGTCGGAACAACAACGCTCGGAAAAGGCGTCGGGCAGTCGAATAAGACGCTTTCAAACGGCAAAGTCCTTTCGATAACCGCGTTCCCGGTCGCCGACCCGCAAGGTTTTACCTATAACCTTAAAGGGGTAACACCGGATGTCGAAGTTATCGACGACCCGACAACCGAAACCGACGAAGTCCTCGATTTCGCTTACGGGTATGTTGACCATGCGGGGGTTAAGGTAACAGAGCCCGAGTCCTTCCGCTATACATTCTACCTCCCCGACGACAGGTTCAGTCTCCCTACCTCTGCGCTTGCCTTCGCGAAGAGAACGGCGGATGAAAGCGGTAAAGCAGTGATCTTAACCTTCGTTTCAAGCGACGGGACCAAAATGACGGTCGATGTAAAAAAGGCGTATGATGCCGCTCTCCCTATCTACCTTTTCGGGATTGACAAAGAAAATTCCGATAAGATTAAAGACGAGCTTGTAGAGAGCGGCAAGATTCCCGAAACTTCGATTGTACTAAAGACCGCCGACCCAAAACTGTTCGACGACCGCTTCTTTGAGCGAGGCGATTTCGGCTTCCCCGCGACGATAACGACAACTTCCGAATTTGAACCCGGTTATTTTTACTACTACAAAAACGGCGAATATGAAGAATTCTCGCCTGCTCATGTTTATGAAAACGGCAAGCTGCGGTTTAATTTGGGCCGCGGCGGGACTATTGTTATTACAAAGGAAGCTCTATGATGAAAAGGATTTTTGCGCTTCTTGTTGCGGCGGTGTTAAGCTTAACGCTTGCGCCGGCGGCTTTTGCCGAAGATGATTTAACCGACGCCGAGCTTAAGGCGCGGATAATAATCAATCTCTTTGAAGCTTCGACAGAATATGAAGACTTCCCGGGGGACGAGCGCGGAACGTGGCTTGCGCTGCAAGATTACTTTGCGAAGATTATCGAAGAAGACCCGGGCGCGTATGAGGAACTTATTAACATATGGAAAAACAGCGCGGACATCTATTCGGGTTTCGGTTCAAGAACGGAATTTGATGATACGTACTCCACCCATAAGAAGAATAAGGTCGGTATAACCGTCCATTTTCGTGAAGACGGCTGTTATGTCGTCGGTATTGAAAAGAATTCACCGGCAGAGGTTGCAGGAGTTAAAATTAACACAAAGATGACACACTTCCAAGGCATACCCCTTCCTATGGACAGAGATGCCGGTATGGCACTTTTGAGCGAGCTGTATAGCAAGACGGGGGTGTATGCGTTTACGGGGTTCCTTCCCGACGGGACGCCCTGCGAATACTCGATAACCCCCGGGGATTACGACGTAGATGCCGCCGCCGGAATTTGTGAAGTTACCGGGAATACCGGCTACATTGCGCTTAGAAGCGGCTTTTATGCCGACACAGCAGAGAAATTTGCGCGTGCTTGGAAAGCTGCTGAAACGGCGGGGGTGCGAAGTGTTATAATTGACCTCAGGGACAACATGGGCGGCTTTGACACTACTTCATGGGAGATGTTAAGCACAGTTATCTCCGAAAAGGTCCCTATCAGTTACTATCGTATGAAAAACGGATTTCAGTTTCAAATAACCCTCGGCAGCGGCAGCAAGACTTTCAAGCCCGATATAGTTATCTTAACCAATGAAAACAGCGCGTCCGCCGCCGAGGTTTTTACCGAAGTCCTCCGCTACCACGGCTACGCAAGAAGCGTCGGAACGAAGACATACGGGAAGGCAATAGGACAACGCCCTATCGAACTTCCCGGCGAAAATCTCTTTACTGTTACCGCTTTCTCGCTGTATCTCCCCGACGGCTCGACCTATCAAGATGAAGGGTTAATTCCCGACGCGGAAGTTGTCGACGACCCGGAAACCGAAGTTGACGAGGTTTTGGAGTTCGCTTATTCGTATGTTGACAACGCCGGGAAGCCGCATAACCAGCCCTCCGCCCTCCGCTTTACCATTAACCTTGAAACCAAGGACGAAAAGTTCCCGCTGTCATGCTTTGCGGCGGCGAAACGCCTGTCTGATGAAGCGGGTATGCCGGTGTACTTGACGTTTAAGGCTTCCGACGGGACAAAAGTTACCGTTGACGCGGCGAAGGTTTTTAACAAGGCGCAGGAAGAATACAGTTTTGGAGATATGTTAAAATGAAAAAATTACTTTCGGGGATAGTTGCCCTGCTTTTGGCGTTAACATTCGCGCCTGTGACTTTTGCGGATTGGCAGGTCTATACGGAGGAAGAACCTGTTGTACAGGAACCGTTGTCGGAGGCAGAAGCCGCCGCCTTAGAAATCCTTGAGATATTCGACAAATCCTCCGCGCACCAGTTTTTCCGCGAAGAAAACAGAGGCAACCTCTACGCGCTTCGCGAATACCTCACCGAAGCGATGAAGAACGACCCGGAGCTTTACGACAGGCTTAAGGGCATCTGGAAAGACAGCGTTGACGGCTATTCCGACATTTTCGGTCCCGACCATGTAGATAAGGTTGCAAGCAGTCTCCGAGAAGACTCTACAGGGCTTGTTCTTACAAACGTCGGCGGTACCCTTGTTACAATGAGACCGGAGGCGAATTCCCCGGCTGAAGCGGCGGGGGTTAAAAAAGGCGCGGTGATAACGGCAATAGACGATACACCCGCAACCGGCGACGTTTTTACCGATACCGCCCTCTATGGGGCGGCGATTGATGAAAACGGTTTCGTCGACCTTACAATGAAGCTCCCCGACGGGAGTTTTAAGACTTATCACCTTACCCTCGCTGATTACGACTCGGACGCGGCGGTCGGTAACTGCGTGGTTAAGGGCGATACGGGCTATATTAAATCGACCGGCTTTTATATTGACACCCCCGAGAAGTTCGCGAAGGCTTGGAACGCGGCAGAGACGGCGGGGGTTAAGAGTGTTATTATCGACATGAGGGGCAACGGCGGCGGGATGATTGACAGCTGTTACAAGATGCTCGATACGGTCGTCCCGGATATTGTCCCCCTTACCTACAATACAACCCGGAATGAAATTAACTGCGTTGTTTCGACAAATAAGTCGGACTTCCGCCCCGATATTGTTATCTTAACAGACGAAACAACCGCTTCTTCGGCAGAAATTTTTACAGCTTCGCTTAAAAAAGCGGGTTACGCAAGAAGCGTCGGCACTAAGTCTTTCGGGAAAGGCATCGGGCAAACCGGCTATGAGCTTTCAAGCGGCAACATTATGATGTTAACCGCCCTCCGCTTCTTCACCCCTGACGGCTCTACCTATAACCGCAAAGGTATAACCCCCGACTTTGAAGTTATCGACGACCCTGCGACGGAAGCCGACGAGGTTTTGGAGTTCGCTTACGGCTATGTTGACGGGGAGGGGACGGTAAAAGAGGACGTAGACGCTTATCGCTTTACCTACAGACTGTCCGACGACTTCGAGAAAATTTCGATAAATCAGCTTGTTTCAATTCAGGGCAATCCGGCTTTGGCGGACAAACAAGTCGTGTTCAGCTTCATTTCTTCAAACACGGCGAAGATGAATGTTGACATTGCTAAGGCGTATGCCGCGGCAAAGCCCTCCTATCAGTTCGGGATTGACGGCAAAGCATCGCGTCAGCTTGCACTAAAACTTCATTCGGAGGGTTATCCCGACGGGATAATAACGGTTGTAACCGCGCATGAGGGCGAGTACGGCTGTCCGGTGACAATCTCGCTTAAGACCCCGATAGAGCGCGACTTCTTCTATCGCGTTGAGGGCGACGTAACGCCCGGCGGCGTGTTTACAAGATTTACTCCTGCTTATACCTATACCGACGGGGTTTTGCGGTTCAACATTGACAGGGGCGGGACGTTTGTTATCTGTAATGAGGAGATAAAGTAGATATTATTGAAAACCGCGCCGGGACCTCTTTCCGGCGCGGTTTGTTTATATAGCTAACCTCGAAGTTCTTCGATTTTTGACGGCGGCAGTTTAGTAAGCTTCGATATAGCATCGATATTCAGCCCGATTTTGAATGATTCTTTCACCATTTCGATAAGGGTTTCCATTCTGCCCCTCTCCTCCGCATCATGTATATCCTGTGCCATGTCCCTTTCGTACTTATCGCGTGACATAAGGTAGTTATAGTCGCGGTCGGCTTGCGTTACTCTTGATAAAGTTTCCATTGCTTCCTTAAACCCCTCTCGTGTTTCAAACTCGTGTGCTTTCTCTTTGAATCTGTTGTCATTAACGTACTCGATAAACACTGCCCAACGTTCGTCGTCGGTCATTTCGTCGACTGATTTTGAAAGTGATTTCCTTATTTTCGGCAGTTCAACATAAATTTATCGTCGCCGAAAACAACATAGTCACAAATCATAATCTGAATGGCTTTATCCATATCGGAATAAGCTTTCGTACGCTGTCCGACAAAGAGTTTCCCCATGTAGTAAAGACTCCGCACACGAAGGTTTATATGTTCGTTCCCGGCGGAATCGTTCGCCATTCTGTGCGCGAAGCATTTCAATCCTTCTCATTTGTCAATCTTTTTCCCCCGAATTTTCCCCCACCTATGCGAAATAACCTCAAGCGCGCCGCAATACTTGTCGGTAAGGGTTGTGACGAAGCTTTCGCGATGTTTCGGGAGGGCGAAGGTTAGAGGGAACATATGTTTTTCTATGATGTCCCGCTCTAAGGGTGTGATGTCGAAATACTTTTCGGCGTTTGCTCTTGCGCGCTTGGCGTGCTGTAAGGCGTGACCGTCACTAAGCGTTACCGTATGCCAGTCGTAGAGGAAAAGGTCGTGTAAAAGTCCTCCTCTTGCCGCCGCTCTTGCGTCTAAGCCGAGTCTTTTGCAGATGAGGTAGTTATAATATGAAACGTTTAAGCAATGTTCAAAAGTAGTCGTCTTGCCATGGTGGATAACCTTTTTCATCTCGTTAACCGCGTCAGAGTCGACAAGGTCTTCGATATGCGAAAGGAATTCTTTATCAAGCGGCTTTTTAATTCCGATAACTTTCATAGTAATCCTTATGATAACCCGCCGCCCAAAATAGCATGAGCGGCGGGCGTTGATTTTTGTTTACATACCGGTGAGACCTGAGCGGGAGATACCCTCTGTGAAGAATTTTTGCAGACCTATATAGAGTATCAGTATGGGCAAGATCCCGATGAGACACCCTGCCTCAAGCCAGATGATGAGGTCTCTTGGCGGGATTGTTACCGAGTTGCCGAAGAGTATTCGTCCGACCGTTGCGTCTAAGTTCTTGAGCTTTAGTGCCATTATGCCGAAGTTTGTGAAGAAGGTTGTTGAAACGTAGTAGTCGTTCCAGTACCACACGATTGAGAAGAGGAATACGGTTAGGAACGTGGAAGAGGTGTTCGGTGCCATGACGGTTAAAAACGTCTTGAAGGGCGAACAGCCGTCTAAGTACGCCGCGTCTTCAAGCTCTTTCGGCAAGCCCCTGAATGACTGTCGGAAGAGGAAGATGAAAAGCCCTGCCCTAATACCGTTCCCCAAAATCGCCGGAAGATACATTGTAATCGGGTTGTCGATGAAATTGATGGGCGCGCCGCCGATTGCGCTTGCAAGTCCGAACGGGTCGAAATAGCGGAAGAACTTGAATTGCGGGATATTGATAATCTGCGGCGGGATAAGGATTTGTAATAATACTATGAAGAAGAGTATTGACTTGCCCTTGAAGTTAAAGCGGGCGAAACCGTACCCTGTCATTGCGCAAGCGAACACTTGTATAATTGAACAGCCGATATTTAAGATTAATGTGTTCTTAAACGTCGTCCAATAGTCCATAACATTCGCGGAGTCTCTGATGTTGTCTAAGGTGAAATGCCTCGGAATCCATAACACAGTCGGGTCACTCATGTCGGCTCTCGACCTGAACGCCGTCGAGACCATGAATATTAGCGGGTAGAGGATTATGAAGCAGAGACCGATAACGATTGCCGCTCTGAATATCGGCCATATCCACGAGAGTGCGCGCTGAATCTTGAGCTTTCTCTGCTCCTGCGGCGACATATTCGCGAGACGCTTCTTGAAACGCTCCTTGAGCTCTGCCCTTGTGTACTTAGCCTCTTTGTAATGCGGCTCCGACTCCGGGAAGAACATACGTACGATATGGAAAAACGAGAGGATGGGTTCTTGAATCTTTGTCTTGAAGAACGAAGCGGCTGTTTCGTTGTTGTCGATAACGTCGACTGCTTCTTCTATCGCTTCCTTCGCTTCCGCCGCGGAATGCATATGCATATTCTCTTCTTCCGCGTGAATGAGGTCTTCTTCTGTATGCGGTAATTTACTTTTTGCCACGTTTACGTTCCCCCTCTCTATTCGTTTTCGTACCAGACGAAGTGTTTCATTACGCCGAAGATTATCGCAAGGGCTGCAAGGACAATTCCGAAGTAAGACCAGCTCATCGCCGAGGCGAGACCGTATTTCCACTCGGATTGAACGTCAAGTATTCGCTCCATTACGCCGTTCGTCGGGTCGGTAAAGCTGTCGATTGCGGTGTAGACTATGTTAACGAGAATCATCGGGGAAACGTAGGGAAGTGTAACCTTCCAGAAGAATTCCCAACCCGTCGCGCCCTCAATCTGCCCAACCTCCTTAGCGGAAGACGGAATAGCTTGCAGCGCGGAGAGGAAGATAATTATCTGTATACCGCAGTTCCAAACAAGGTTTAGGATGTCGGAGGTTATTGTCGTAATAATCTCGGTGAAGCGGGTGCCGAAGCCGTAGATGCCGACGAACTCAAGGAGCTGGTCAACCATATCCGCTTCAAACATTGTCGAAAACTGCTCTGCGGAGGAGTTGCCGGAGGTGTTGATGTCGCCCGTTATAATTGCGTAAACGGGACCTGTTGCGATAATAACCGGCATGAAGAAGATTGCTCTTGCGAAGGTTCTCCCCTTGAACTTTTGGTTTATAACAATTGCAACAAAGAGGGAGAAGACTACAATTACCGGGAGCTTTAACGCTATATTTTCCAGCGACTCAACGAGCAGCTGTCTGAAGTTCGGGTCAACGGTAAATGCGTAAACATAGTTGTTGAAGTAGTCGGTGTCCCCCGCCTTGTTTAGTATCGGCTGAATGTTCATGTAGCCGGTCTCGGGGGTTACGTTGAAGAGCGAGTAGTAGAAGGACTCGAAAATCGGGAACAGCAGGAACATCAGCGCGCCGATAAACCAGACCGCGATAAAGCCGTAGCCGTAAAGCCCTTTCCTCCGCTCGTATGACATATTCTTTAAGGAAGCAAGTGGTTTTTTCATTTTATCCGATTACCTCCTTGCCGATATAGTCATAAAGCGAGAACTTTTCAGAGCCCTTTGTAACGGTACGCTCCGAGAGGTCTGTAACAATTGTGGTCCCGTTAGAAAACTCGGTTGTAATAACATCGCCTTCTACGTTGTAGCCGGTGATGGTTGTGTCAAGAAGCCCTTTAAGCACGTCATTTTCAAACCGCCAAGCAGAAGCCGCAACGTCAACCCAGTTTTCGTAATTAGCGTAGAAGAGGTTGTCGTACCTTGTGTCCTTAACGTCGACCGCCGAAACGCCTATCATGTCGAAACTAAGCCCTGTGCCGCTTGACACCGCCTTGAGGATTGCGTCGCCCATCCGCGCTTCGCCGTTAACGCCCGTTGTCGAAACGGGGAGGAAGCCGAACATCGCAATCTGATAGAAGGGGATATCGCTGTCGAAGATGTCGAAGCCGGAGGACTCAAGCGGAATGTTCGTTATAAAGTCAGCGTAGGGAATAACGTAACCGTTCGCGTCGTCGGCAAGGACGGAAAGCCCCGCCGCGTTAAACTGCTCGTACCCCTTAATGACTTCAAACTTCGCCATCTCCCTGCTCGCGGACTTGCGTCCGTAGTCGCCGTAGATGGTGTTAGCGGTGTCGCCTATCGAAATGCCGCCGTAACCGAGCTTGGTGTAGGAGTCTGTTAAGGAGTTAAACGCCTTGCCGTAGGACAGCGGCGAAAGTAATGATAACTCGTCGTAGTATTGGTTCGGGATTTTATGGGCAAGGTCGAAGACGGTCTGTCTGGAAAATTGCCCTGTGATGCGCACTGCTGTGTCGGTTACGGTGTTAAAACCGCTGCCGGTTCTAAACGTTATGTTTGAAACAGCCGGGTAGAGGCTCGCGCCGGCAGTTGCCGCAAAGTCTGTTAAAGCCTTGAAGTCGGATTTGCCCCCAAGGAGGGAAGCCGGCTTGCCGTCCTTTGAAACCTTCTCCTTGATGTTCGCGATTGTGAAGTTTTCGTAGGTAACAACGCTGTTGTCAACGCCCCCGGCATAGAGCCGCTCTAAAATCGTCTTCGCCGTATCGTAATCGGTAACGGGATAAGCGCGTCTAACCGGCAAGCCCAAGATTGATTCCTGCTTTATAACCCCGCCATACAGGTCAAGGTATAAAGGAATGGAATTCTCATGCGCGGAGGTGTTCCCGCTCGCCGCCTTTTCGGTAACGAGGTACTCGCGGTATTTCGACGCAATGTCAACGTAGTCAACGCCCTCAGCGTCGGCGACAGGATAGTACCTGACCTCAATCTCCGGAATCTTAATCCCGTACTGCTCGAAGACGGTAAGAGAGTTCGAGTCGGATTGGGTACCGCTTATGGTAAAGTCGTCCTTTGAACGGGTTAAGAATTCAAAATAGCAGGAGTTGTAGTAAACCTTGTTGTTAAGCCCGGAAACATACGAGTTGACGGACGCTTGCGCGTCGCCCTTGTCGATAACCGCCATCATTCCCGCGCCGTTTTTAACGATACCGAACATCGGGAGTGAAACGGTGCGCGTCATGTTCGTTGCCGTTATCGGAACCTTCGTAATATCGGTCCCGTAAATTGTCCCGGAATAGGCGGGGTTAACCGTCTTGCCGTTGTTGAAGTTTATAATTGCGCCCGAGCCGTCCGGGACAACGAAGTAACCCTCGTCGTCAACGTCCGCCGCGCCGAATGCGTTCATGAAACTAAGCTTCGACAAAATCTTGTCGCCGTAGTCTTCCTTAATCTGTTTCATGTCAACGTAAATCTTGAGGTAATCCGCCTCCAGCGTATACTCAATCGGGATTGTTATAAAGAATTCGTTGTCTTTATCAACAAGCATCGCGATTGTGAGCTTAAAGCCATTGTCAATCTTTTCAAAGGTAACTTCGCCGTCGCGGAAGGAATTTATCTTCGTTTCATTCCGGGCGGAGGGAGAAGCGTAAACGCCTTCGATGATTGATTTTAACTGGTTTAGCTGCCCGGCTTTCGGTTGGTCGTATTGGGCAACAATATTGCCGGCGTCGTCGTATAGGGTTTGCTTCTTCGTTGCGTTAATCGGGGTCGAGAACCAATTCGTACCGTTCTTCTTGTCAACGAGACAGAGCGTCGGACCGTAGCTGCCTTCCTTTTCGTAAAAGTAGAGGGCAAGGCGGTCGTTCTCCGCCATGAGGTCCATGTCGTCGATTACTTCCTGTTCGGTGCGAAGGGATATGTCGGTGTCGAATTCGGACGCGTCCGTCTCGATACCGCCGTCAACGTTAAGGGAGTCGCCCGCCTCGGCGTTCTCGGGAGCTTCGATTTCAGCCGCCTCCGTCCCCTCTGTTGTTGCCTCTTCATCGCCTTCCGCCGCAAACACCACACCGCCGGACGCCAGAAGCATACCCGCTGCGAGAAGCATTGCAAGGAGTTTTTTTAATTTTTGCACAGCTTCACCGCCTAAACTCTGATTCTGTACGATATCTCTGTGTATATCGACAGAATGAATATTACTACCTGTTGGAAAAGGGTTAAGAGGAGGACAAGGAGAAAGAGGATTGCAATCATTGCGAGGAGGGTTAAGATTATGAGGAGGATAGTCTTCTTTATCGAGAATTGGTGCACAGCCTTTTGGGAGGTTATTACAAGGAGCCCCGACCATGCGAGCCCGACTGCATTAAGGGTTATGAGGAAGACTTCCTCGTCTTGGACGAAATAGTTCGAGAGGATTGTTCCGATAAGGGAGCAGGCAACGTAGGGGATTATCGCGTAGGCGGAGAAGATGAAGATTTTTTTCATCGTCCCCTCCCCGTCAAAGAGGGTGCACATCGCCCAATTCGCTACTACCCAAGTAAGAAACAGCACTATCGACTGGACTATGAAGGGTACTATATTAAATATCTTGTCGTAGGAGACGTAAAACTGAAAGCCGTAGATTCTGTCTTGCGCAACCATTGCAACAAAGAGCAGCAGCACAACCGCAATCGCAATCCGTATTGAGCCCTTCTTCTTCCAGCGCAGGTCCTCGAAGCCTTCAAAAGGGTGGGCGAGAACGTGTCCGACAAACTTCGGGTTGTTATAATCTAACATTTTACAGCACCCCTTTCAAAAGGGCGGGTATTTCTGCATTCTGTACTCTGTACTCTGTATTCTGTATTCTGCATATTATGCCCCCCTCTCTTTCTTCTTAGGATGCTTCTTCCTGTAGAACCTGTAGGCGAAGTAACCGCCGGCGGCTATGACTAAGATGATTACAATGAGGGTGAAGTTTTCCTTTAGGATGATGTTCCGCCAGCCCTCGAAAGCTTGGTTATAATAGTATTGATTTAGGGCTATCTTGAAGTTTTCCATCGCCGGGGCGTAGTTCTTATCGAAGAGGTAGGAAAGCCCGATACCGGTGTATGCCCGACGGTAGTTCCCGTCGTAGCGGAGAACCTCTTCCCACATCGCCTTGGATTCGTTGTACTCGGCTTCGGAGAATTTGCCTGCCGCTTCGGTAACGAGTTCGCCGAAGACTGTACGGGTGAAGACTGTTATCGTGTTCTTTCTTACGTCGGCGACATAAATCTTGTCGTATTTAGTCTCAAGAGCCGCCGCGGATTGGAACTGCCCTAATTGCCAGCCCACTCCCCCCATGAGGAAGAGCCGCCAGCCGTCCTTGTCAAATTGATGTATACGCCCGTGGTTAACGTCAAGAAGGGTCATTGTCCCGGTGTCACTAACGTCAATGTCAACCATTGCGTTTTCAACGGTGTAGATTGAATAGTACGCCGGCGCAATATCGCCGAAGTTCGCCCCTTGCATCTCAATTGCGTCAAGAACGTTGTCGCCGCGGGGGTTGAGTTTCTTAACTTGGTCGTCGGTGGTTGTTGTCGATTCGGTAACGGTGTAGATAAACTGCCCGTCAATATCGAAGTTACTGAAACTTACCGGGGTCGACTTCATTGTACGAAGGCGTTGTTCCTCGGTTGAAATAAGGTTCCAGAAAGCGTTCGCGATAACTTCGGAGGTCGCGAGGACGGTGTTCGCCCCATAGAACCCGAGGAAGTTCGCATTCTCGTCGTACATTACCGCGCCGCGGTTAACCGACTTAACGACAACGTAAACGTTCCCGGACCCGTCAACGCAGACCTTAAAGGGGTTGAAGGTCGTCTCCGCCCCATAGAGGATTGAGTCGGGCTTTGTGAAGATAAGGTCGATGTTCCCTTCCTTGTCCGACTTAATAACGCGGTCGTTTAAGGCGTCGCAGATATACATATAGCCGGTTGCGTCGTCGATGAAGATACCCTGCGGCTCTTTGAGGTAGGTTTCCTCGCCCTTGTAGATGAAGGTGTCGTAAATCGTTACAAGGTTAAAGTCAAGGTCGGTAACGACAATGCGGTTGTTCTTACGGTCGGCTATGTAGAGGAGGTCGTCTTCGTCGATAAAGAGGTCTGCCGGCTCGTAGAGGTTCCCGACACCGATGTCAAGCCCCGAGACTGCCCGCTCTGCGGTATAACCCGCCTGTGAGGGAACAGGGTCGCCCCAGTCGTCGTAGTTGTAGTTTACGTAGGTTGTTGCTGAAACCTGCGCTGCCATTAACGAGAGTGCCATTACCCCTGCCGCAATTCCGGCGGTGAGTTTCCTAAGTGTACCCATAGTGCGCCCTGCACGATTCTTTTCTTTATTTTGCACCCTTGCACCCTCCCCCTTAGTCTTTCATGCCGGCGTGAGCCATGGTTTCCATAACCTGACCTTGGGCGGCGATGAAGATAACGAGCGGCGGAATCATGAGGACAACGGCTGACGCGCCGATTGCACCCTGACGTGAGAGCCCGGCGAGGGCAATTTGCTGGACGACGGTGGGGATTGTCTTGAGTGCCTCGTCGTAGACGACTGAACCGCCCGCGTAGTTCCAAACGGCTTGGAACTCGAAGATGATTATCGTCATTAGAGCGGGTTTGACGTTCGGCATAACTATCCCCCAACAGATGCGCATGAGGGACGCGCCGTCAACCTTTGCTGCTTCGATCATAGCGTCGGGAATCTGCCCAACCGACTGGATAAGGAGGAATAACCCCATTGCCTGCGGAATCATTGGCAGTACAAGAGCCGCGTAGGTATTAATCATACCGAGACGCGCCATTACTATGTACTGCATGATATAGGTAACGGTGGAATTGAAGAGGAGGGCGATTACGACTGCCTTGTTGATTAAAACGGAACCCGGGAAGCGGCATTTTGCGAGGATGAACGACGCCATGCAGGCAAACACCACGTGAAGTCCTGTGGAAACAACCGTTACGAGGAAGGAGTTAAACACATTCCTTGAAAACGGGACCCAAGAATTATTCGCTACTATAAAGAGGTCCTCAAAGTTATCGAACGTCGGGTCTATCGAATAGAGTTTCGGCGGCATGATGAAAAGCTCGTTGATAGGCTTAATCGACGTAATTATTGCGATATAGATTGGGAAGACCATAAAGAGCCCCAAGAGGGATAAGAATATGACGATCCCGATGTCGTTTTTCCAAGTTTTCCCGACACGCTTGTTAGAGCCCTTGCTCTTTTCCATCTTAGCGTGTTCCTTCGCCCTTCTTGCTCTCAGTGCTTCGAGGGCGGCGGCGTTATCGGCTGCTTGTTTCGCCGCAATTTCGGACGGCTTAAGTTCTTTCTTTGCCATAATACTGCTCCCCTCCCCTAATTATCAAGATAGCGCGACAGGATTTTCCGCACGACTGAGTTTGCGATAAGCATTGCAATGAAGAGCAGGAAGCATATTGCGGACGCGTATCCCATCTCAAAGCGAACCCAACCGTAGTCGAAAGCGTGTGTCATTATTGTGTGTGCGCGATAGTCTGTCGAGGGGAAGCCGACGAGCGAACGCCCGACGATATCAACGGTGAAGGAAGCGACAATCTGCATAACCGCCGCGAACATGAGTTGGGGACCCATCGACGGAATGGTGATGTAGATGAGTTCCTGCCAACGGTTTCGGATACCTTCAATCGCCCCCGCTTCGTACATCGACGGGTCGATTGACTGGAAGCCCGCTCTTATTGCAAGGAAGCCCGCGCCCATTGATACCCAAAGCTGTACTATTATAACACAGGGGAGGATATATTGGGCGTTTGTGAGCCACTGGATAGCAGCGGTTGTGAAGCCCAAGGAGTTAAGGAAGCTGTTAAGATAACCGTAAGCGTCGCCGGAGAAGATGAGCTGCCAAACAAAGTAGATGTTCCCCGCCATTGACGGCGCGTAGAAAATAAGGGTGAAGAGGGTCTTAAGCCTCGGGTGGAGTTCGTTTATAAGCCACGCGAGGAAGAAGCTTAATATGTATGAAAGCGGACCCGTAAATATTGCAAATATAATAGTAGTCCGTATTGCCTGTGTGAACACATCATCTTCGAGGAAAAGCGTGTAAAAATTGTCGAATCCAACCCACTTCGGAGGGAAGGACGCCATGTCGAAGCTTGTAAAGCCCATCGGCAGGGACATTATAACCGGAACAACGGTGAAGATGATGAAGAGAATCATGAACGGGGCAAGCATTGCGTAGCACATACCGCTTTTCTTCATCTCGTGCCACTGGTAAGCCATGTATTCCGAAAAACTGTACTTGCGCTCCGCCTTGTTTAGGATAATCTTTTCGGTATGCGCGCCCTCGGGGGTAGACAAGAGTCTTATAACCTTTGCGTCCTCCGCAACGCCGCCGATCGGTGCGTCCGAGATGGTTGAAGCCGCAATTAATGCCTTTTCGGAAGGTGTCTTCGCCGCCGCTTGTCGCGCCGCAAGTTCCTCGGCTGTTATAGCGTCAAGGGAGATTATTTCTTTACGGGGTTTTAGTTTAACTCCCGTATCTTTAAGTTTAGCCACTTCTCACACCCCCCTTAATCCAAGCCGAGATTTTCACGTTTTCGGAGAATCTCGTTATTGATTTTAACGTTATATTCGTTGAGTTCGTAGCGCGGGTTATACTTGTTGTTAACAACCTCGCGGAATGCGTTCATGAGTTCGCGTGTTACAACGTATGCGGAGGGGGTTATCGGGATTTCGCGGAGTTCGTCCATCTGTGCGTTTATGACCGCAAGTTCGGATGCCGACCAGTTGAGGCGCTGGAGTGCTTCAACATTCGCGGTATCAACACGCCCGAGAGGACCGAGCACCCCTTCAACGTTCCTTGCATACTCAACTTGAGCGTCGGTGTCGGTGAACCACTTGATGAACTTCCACGCGCCGTCGGCGTTGTTGCAGGATTTAAGGATAATTGCGCCGGTTGTCCCGGAGTTCGCCGCGTGACTTATTGTCCCGTCTTCCTGTACGGTACCGGGAACGAGTGTGAAGTCCCAAAGCCCCTTAATTTCGGGCGCGGCAACGTTAAGCTGGTTATAGAAGGTGTTGTAGTTTTGGATAACTATCGGTGCTTCGCCTGTTCTGAAACGGGTGAAGGCGTCGTAAACTTGGTCGAATTTGTAGATATTGTAAAAATCCGTCCATGTTTCAAAGCTCTCGTACGCCTGCGGAGTGGTGAAGGTTGTCGCGGTGTGGTCGGCGTTGTACCAGTTGTCGCCGCGCTGAAGCATCATCAAGGCGAAAGTGTGCCCGACTTCAACGGAGGGTTGGATTGAAGTAACCGTACCGTTGCCCGCCGCAACCGACATCGGGAGGATAAGCCCCGGCTGCATATACTTCCTTTGAAGCGCGGGGAGGATATTAATGAGGTCGTCCCACGTCTCGGGCGGTTCCGTTACGCCGACTTCCGCTAAGAGGTCTTTGCGGTAAAAGAGCGCGGGGAAACTTCGTACAATCGGTATGCCGTACGTCTTCCCCTCGAATTGGTAGGGAACAAGAGCCTCCGATTGGAATCTTGCGGCAACTTCGTCGAAGCCCTCGTAGTCGTCAACATTTTGAAGCAGTCCGCGTATAGCAAGGTTTATAGGGAACTCACCGCCAAGGAACAGGGCAACGTCCGGTCCCTTCCCGGCAAGAACCGCTTCCATAATTGTCCCCTGAACGAGGTTAATCGCAACGGGTACTTTATATTCTTCGGTAAATTCGCCGTCTGTCATCTGTTTAACAATATTTGTTTGGTCGCGCCCGACGTTAACCCAAACGTCAATCGACTCTGCGGTAAAGTCGGAAAGGCGGGTGTAGTCTTCAAAGAAGCTTCCGACAAAACCTTCGATGGCGAAACCTGCCGCCTTGAAGATATTAACGCTGTCGGATTGGGGTTCTTTTGTAGCGGGTACAATTTCAATGTAGTCCACGCGAAGAGGTTGCGCACGATTCTGCCGCATCCAAGCGGATGTAGCCGAAACGCCCGATTTTATCGCGGTGTTGCGGATTGAATTCGGGATACGCCTCGGGTATTTCGCACAGTTATAAAGCACCTGCGCCATACGTTCAAGCGCGGTTGCGGTTGTGCCCTTAGTCCCGGCGATACGTTCAACCTCCGCCATCTGCGCCATAAGCTCGTCGGCGATGCGGTTAAAGTCGTCAACAATCCCGGGTATTTCTATATGTATGTTGTAGTCGGTGTATTGGTCGGGGTTCGGACCCGTTATCATCAGGATGTCCATGTAATAGTTGTTAATGTCGTAGACAACGCCGTCGAGCACCCTCATAACGTCGCCGATTTCGCCCGGGATTGATTCGAGGGAGATTGTGTGCTTCCCGGGTTCAAGATAAACATACGCAGGGTCGCCCGCCTCGTCGGTTGCGGTAATGCTTACCCAGTCGGTTGAATATTCAAATTTAATTGCGTCAAAAGCGTCGGAGGGAACTACCCCGTCAATGTAAAGACGGCGGTTTGAAGCAAGACCGCGCAGCTCGTTCTGCCTTGCCTTAATGTAAACTTTATAATAACCGGCGGTCGAGACGTTAAACTGCCATTCGACAGCCTGCCCCGCCTTGTCCCAGACACCGACGGCGTTGTAACGCTGTTTAACGGGGTTCGAGGGTTCAAGACCGTATTCGTTGCGGACAGCTACCGGAACGATGGATTGGTTATTTGTATAGGCGTACTTTTCGCCTTGAAGCTTTATTGTTTCAGCGTTTGCGTTCTGAGCAAGCTCCGCTTCGGAGGGCTTAACGTAAGCCGCAACGGGCTTTTCGTTATAAAGCTTAATATATTCAATAGCAAAAGCCGCTTTTTCGGACTCGATGGTAATAACATGGGCACCCTTTTCGAGATAGAAGAGGAGGGGCTCGTTAAAGAGACCGTCGTTGTCCTTAAAGGGGGTAACAAGCCAAGTCGGGGACTCGACTTGAGGGGAGAGCATCTCGTTGTCGCGGGAGTCGGTAACAATCGGGTGTTCGGACATGAAGCGTCTCGGCACTTCGATACGCGTCGCGGAATCGTAAGGGGAGACGCCGTCGATTAAAACGGACGCTTCGGATACGGAATTCCTCCCCACTATCGGGTAGTAGGACATCATAATGTTGTAGTTGCCGGATTCGGGGACGATAACGTTAAAGTTAAGGGAACCTGACTGATTTTCCCAAACGATAATATCCTTCTTCCCCTCGAAGGTACCGATATAAACATCCGCATCCCAAGAACGGTCGCGGTATTTAAGCGGAACTTCGACATCGGGACGGGGGTTCCCCACAATACTGTCGTAGTAGTCGGAGTATGTAGTAGCACGGACAAAGCCCTGTACTTCCTCCGCCGCCGTCTCTTCTACAACCGCCGCAGTCTCAGTTTCCGCCGCCGTTGCCTCTTCCTCCGCCGCAAAAGCACCGAAACCGCCGGTACTAAATCCCAACGCCGCCGCTAACAGCACGGCACCCAACCGCCGTTTAATCTTGCCCAACCTCAGATACCCTCTTTCACCGAAATGCTTGACAATAAAGTTTATGTTTGTAACGTAAATTATATCAAAAAATCGACAGAATGTCAAGCTTTTTTTATAAAAATGTGCTAAAAAAAACTTAATCGTTTACGTAAATGTATAACATTGTTATTAATGGATAATATAGGGCTAAAGCGGGGGAAAAAATAACTACTATCAACACGGCGGTTGTTTCCCCCCGCCCCCGGCGGGGGGAAACAAAAAAATAAATACTACGTAACGCGGCGGTTATTTCCCCCGCCCTCGGCGGGGGGAATAAAAAATAAATATTTCTTGTGCCGCAAAAGCGGCGGAACGGAGAATTAATATGGATTTTAAGAAATCACAGACGAGAGTAAATTTGATGAGGGCGTTTGCGGGGGAATCGCAGGCGAGGAACAGATATGATTTTGCGGCTTCAAAGTGCAAGACAGCGGGGTACTGGTTCCTCTATAATATTTTCACGCTGACAGCGAATCAAGAGAAGGAGCACGCGGAGGTTTTCTATAACCTCTTGCAGTCGGAGAACGGTGACAATATTGAAATAAAGGAAGCAGCGTACCCGGTTAATATTGACGACGATCCGATAAAGCTTCTTGAGTCGTCTGTGCATAACGAGACGGAGGAGGCGACGGACGCTTACGTGAATTTCGCGAAGACGGCGAAAAAAGAGGGGTTTGAAGATATTGCTTATATCTTTGAGAGTATTGCGAAGATTGAGCAGGTTCACGCCGACCGCTTCGACTGCTTCGCGACGCTTCTTAAGAAGTCAAAGCTCTTTAAGGGGACGGAGGACACCGAGTGGATCTGCCTTAACTGCGGGCATATTCACAAGGGACCTGTCGCGCCGAAGTCCTGCCCCGTATGCAAGCACGCGCAAGGTTATTTCGTCCCGTTTAAGTATTATCACTTCATGGAAGAAGTTTACGCGAAATAACAAAAGAGACAGTCCGAGGATAATCGGGCTGTCGTTTTTTTCAAAAAAAGGCTTGACATTGTGACTAAAGTGTGCTATATTTATTACAGACTTAAATATAAGGAGTAAATATATGGCAAAAACAAAGGTATTAGAAGAGATTCAAAACGCAAAAACCGCACGTGAAATAGTTGCCATATGCTTAGCAAGAGGAGCTGACGTTTCGTTTGAAGAGGCGGAGAGGTACATAGAATATCGAAAAAGCGGGCTTTCCGACAACGACCTTGACGCGGTTACCGGCGGCGGCGGGAGGATCAACTCGCCTCTCTTCTATATCTGCGGGAGGTTCAAAGAAGGGAAATCATACATCTGGAACTGTTGCGCAAACTGTTTACACTTTAGGGGAGCTCCCGATATCGGCGGGACTTGCAATGCGCAGTGAAGTTACAGCTTTGCCTGAATGATTAAAACCCTCGTTAAAGAGGGTTTTAGCTGCTTCTTTGCTTAGTCTCGGAGGGATTCGATTTCGGATAGGGGGAGGTCTACACCCTTTGCTATCATTTCCGGTGCATAGCCGAGCTTAATCATTCTTTTTGCGATTTCGATAAGGGTTTCCGCTTTGGATTCCGCATAGGCTTCTGCAAAGGATTCCGCGTAGGCTTTTGCAAAGGATTCCGCGTAGGCTTTTGTAAAGGTTTCCGCGTAGGCTTTCTCTTTCGCCATTTGAATTTCGTCCGACCTAAGCATCTCGTATTTAAGACGTGATAAATAGGTATTACAGTCGCGTTCGCTCTCCGTTACTCCCGTTAAAGATTCCATAGCTTTCTTAAACTCCTCTCTGACTTCAAAGTTTTGAACGCAATTATAGATTCTTTTGCAACGCTTCTATGTCGGCAAGCGGCAGTTTCACACCTTTAGCTACATCAGCCGGAGTAAATCCGTTTCTGAGAAAATCCATTGCTACTTCAATAAGAGCTTCCGCCTTGCCCTTTTTTTCAGCCAAATGAATTTCTGTCGCCCTATCCATTTTATTCTTCAAAATTAAGTTATAGCGCGCTCTGTCTTGATCGCTTTTGCTGATTCTCGATAAATTTTCCATAGCTTCCCTAAACTCCTTTCGGGTTTCAAACTCACGGACTTTCGCTTCAAACTTGCTGTCGTCAACATATTCAACAAAAACCGCCCACCGCTCGTCATCAGTCATTTCATCAAAAGGCTTTTCAAGAGACTTCTTTATTTTCGGCAGTTCAACGTAAATTATACTGCAATAATCCGAAAGCAGTGTCTCGCCATCCCTGTAACAAAACCTGTGTATAAATTTATCGGCAGAGTTGTCGTTCGGCATAGAATGTGCCTGCATCTCAATTTCTATCCGCGTCCCGTCGTCCGTAACACAGTTTACGTCAAAACGAACAAGCTTTTCATAAGCGAAACTGTCTATCGCCGGTTCGTTTTCAACAACCTCCGACGAAACAATCTTAAGCCCCGTAAAAGCGGAGATCATCGAGTTCCTTATTATCCCCGAATCGTATCTTGTAAGCAGTGCCTTGAAAACGTAGTCGTCCTTAAACGGTAAAATCTTCGGAATATCAATCATTAACGTCACCCCTTTTAATTATACACCGCCGTTTATAATTTGTCAATCACTTTTTCAAATTAGAAATCTCGACAAAAACCTGCTCCGCAACGTCAGCCGCGGGGTTAAAGAGCGAATCATACCTAAACATCGCAACGCCGCCGTAATTGACGAGAAGCTTCGCCGCTTCAACCTGCCTTGCGAGCATATCGGAGCTCTCTATCCATTCGTTAACGCCGGGCGAAGCGTACGTGTCGTAAAGCCCGATTTTATAAGGGGCTAACCCGATTATGAGCTTAACATCGGTCGAAATCTCAGACCATTCCGCTATCATCTCTAAATACGGCGAGTAACCGTTATCGAACCCGAAATAAACCTGCGGGACAATGTAATCGCAATACCCTCCCTTGCACCACTCTGTAACATCGGCGGACAAAGGATAGTTGTTTTCAATATTCCCCTGCGGCGAGATGCCGAAAAGAGCGTCGGGGTTCGCTTTATGTACGGTGTCGTTGATGGTTTTTACAAGGTTGTTGATTCGCGCAACCTTCGCGTCGGTCGGGGCGTTGTCGGGGTAAAAATAGTCGTCAATCTGTATCCCGTCGACCCTGTAACTCCCCATAATCTCGGCAATCCCCCCCACAATAAGGTTAATCGCCGCGTCCGAATCGGGGTTTAGGTACCATCTTCCGTCAAACTTAAAAATGTCGTTCGTTTTTTCATTGTACCATTTCTTGTAAACAATATCGGAAGGTATATCCTTCATCTGCGTGTCAAGACAAAGCCTCATCGGGTTAATCCAGCCGTGAACCGATAAACCCCTGTCGTGGGCGGATTTTATCATTATCGGAAGCGGGTCAAAATTCGAGCTTCTGTCGCCCGCAGGGAAAAGCTCGGAATCGTAGTAAGCGTCGCCGAATGCGCGAAGCTGTATGTAAACGGTGTTGAAGCCGATCGAAACTATGTTATCGAAAGCCTTGTCAACATTCGCCGTAAACTGTTCTTTGGTCTTGCTTTTAAGCATACTGTCGTATTCAAGATAAGAAATCCAGACGCCCTTCTGTTCGGGGAAATTGAGGGTGTTATAAGAGGTCTCGAATATCTCGGGGGCGGTTACTGCCGCAACTGTTGTCACTGGTGCAATTGTTGTTGTCGTTGTTTGAGTAGTCGTTGTCTCCGGCGGGGCTGTTGTTGTCGTTGTAACAGTTGTCGTCGTTGTTGTTTCGGGGGCAGTTGTTGTCGTTGTTTCAACAGTCGTTGTTTCGGGCGGGGCGGTTGTCGTTGCTTCAACTGTTGTTATCGTTTCTGTAACAGTTGTTGTAACCGTTGTCGTCGTCGAAATAAGCACCGGCGAGTCGATTTTTGTGCAGGAACAAAGCAATAACGCCGCCGCAAGAACGGCAAAAAATTTTCGCATATATCGCTGTAACCTCAAATTAATATTACTGTAATTATAACGTAAATCAATATAAAAGTCAAGGGAATAGAGTTGTTAAATTTTGTATTGTTGCTTTTATCTAAATTGCACATTTTTAAACTCTTAATTTTGTAGATGTAGACAATATTTAATTTGTTCATAAAATAGCAATGAAATATGCTTGAAGACGTGATACTATATATACAGAATAAAATTAGGACAGGTATATATAAATTCCGGAGGTTCTCTTTGAAAAAGAAAAGGGTTATCCGTTCGAGTACGAGAGTGCTTGCCATCTCCTGCGCGCTTCTCTACCTTTTATTTGTCGCATTCGCCTACGGGCTTTCGATTCTCTCTGCGAAGTCCAATATCACCCTTCGGACTAACGATATCGGCGCGCTTGCGACGGGCGTAATCTCCGATTATCTTACAGAGAAGGAAGGTTCTGTTGCGCGGATTTCCGAGCGTTTTGATGCTGTTGACTTTCTCCTTGCCCTTCGTAAGACCGGCGGAAACGTCATGAACACCGGGACTTATATCGACATACAACGCCTCATGAGCACCGCCGGGAACTTCGACTCCGACGTAAAAAGCGCGTGGGCTCTCGATGCCGGGACAGGCAACCTCGTCAACGGCAGCGGTCAGTTTATCGCCCCCGCAATGTATGACGCGAGAACGATGCCGTGGTTTAGTTCCGTGCGGGACAGTTCCGCCGGCTACGCCGTTACCGATGTTTACGAAAGCGTTTTCGACGGCTCGGGAATGGTTTTCTCGATAATAAAACCCGTTTCGCAAAACGGGAATGTTGTCGGTTATTTCGGCGTTGAGATTGATATTAACAAGATTACCTACATGATGAACAACTACGTCTCCTCCGAGGGGAGCTTCCCGATAATTATTTCGGACGCCAACACCATCATCTACTACCCCGAAACGAACGGCGAGTTTACGAAGCGTTATTCGCTGCAAAATCCCCCGATTTCCGACTTTATCGCCCACTCAACAGGGCTCTCGCAGCTTTCTAACTCATACCTCGACGCCGACGGGAACGAAATCTATTACTACTTCGATTCCTATACAATACCTAACTGGTCGGTTTTAATAGTATTCGACGTTGCGGCGGTGAGCGGCAACTCGCTCGCTATGTTCGGGCTTGAGGCAACCGTCCTCTTCCTCATGGCGATCCTCTTCTTCATCATCGTCAACAGCATTATCCGCGAAAAGCTTTCTCTCCTGTCCGCGATTACCGACGAGATTTCGGAATTCGCAATGGGCAACTATAAAACTCGTATTAACTCCGTTAAAGTCGGGGAATTAGGTTACGCCTCAAGAGACCTCGATATGCTCGGGAAAGAGCTTGCCGAAAAGACCAACGCCGCCGAGACCTTGCAGTTTATCGACCCGACAACAGGGCTCTTCAACAGAGTTAAACTCTACGAATGTATCGAAGAACATATCGCAACCCGCTCGACTAACCACAGCTCCTTCGCGGTGCTATTCCTCGACCTCGACAACTTCAAATGGTTAAACGAAACCTACGGGCATAAGTTCGGGGACGACGCGCTTTCCGTTTTCGCGAAGGTGTTAAGTGATGCCGTAACCCCCGAGTCACAGGCGTTCCGCTATTCGGGCGACGAGTTTATTATCGTCTACGACTATGACCTGCGAAGCGATATCGACAGCTTCTCTAACAAGCTCCGCAATGCCTTCAAGGACTCTTTCAGAGTGCAAAACGACAAGATTTATTTCCGCTTTAGCTGCGGTATCGCGCTCTATCCCGAAAACGGGCTTACGGCGGACGATATGCTGCGTCAAGCCGCCTCCGCGCTCGGTAATGCGAAGGCTCTCGGGAAAAACTGCTCGGCGTTCGTTGTCGAAGAAGAGGGCGACGCACCCAAGAAGGCATATATTGCCCAAGTCCTCTCCCACGCGCTCACAAACCGCGAGCTTTATCTTAACTACCAACCGATAATTTCAATGGAAACCGGCGCAATCTACGGCTTCGAGGCTTTAATTCGCTGGGAGTCGGCAGAGTTCGGCAATATCCCCCCCGCCGATTTTATCAAGGTTGCCGAGGAGTCGGGCGAAATTGTCCAGATGGGGATGTGGATTTTAGAAAACGCGTGCAGATTTATCCAGCGCGTTAATAAGGAGTACAACCGCGAGATAGTAATATCGGTAAACGTCTCCCCCGTCCAACTCCGCCAGCGCGACTACATCGAACATATAAGGAACGTCCTCACAATCTCGCGGATAAACCCCGCCAATATCCAGCTTGAGATAACGGAAGGAAACTTAGTTGACTTTATCGACAACCGCAACGAAACCCTCGAAGAGGTTATAAACACCGGCATAACCCTCGCCCTCGACGACTTCGGAACCGGCTACAGCTCCATGGCGTACCTTAAAAACCTCCCGGTAAAGTGCCTGAAAATCGACAGCAGCTTCATGGAAGGTTACAGCTCCGAAAAGTCCCACGCAATAACCGCCTCAACCATCGACCTCGTCCACTCCTTGGGCTTAATTGTCGTCGCCGAAGGAATAGAATCCCGCGACCAGTACGATAAACTCAAGGCTATGCACTGCGACTATATTCAAGGCTACCTGCTCTCTAAGCCGCTTGCGGAGGACAAGGCTATTGAGTTTATTCCGCAGTATGAGCAGATTCATAGGATTGATTAAACTGCGAAAGCAGGAAACAGGACACGCCGAATGGCGTGCCCTCAGTCCGTCAAAAAAGCCCCCAAGAAGGGGCTTTTTTGTATAATAATACTTGAAAATGAATAAAAGGTATGGTATAATAAAGAGGGTGATGGATATGAAAAACAAGCAGGAAGATAG
>JAISGY010000023.1 GCA_031262835.1 Ruminococcus sp. | reverse complement strand
ACGTCCGCAATAACCTCTGTGACTTTCCCCATATCCGTTTCGATTATGAAGCCAAGGTCCTTCGCAAGCTTTTCGGAATCGGTTTCGGGACTTTCGATTAACGCGCGGAAAACGTCCTTAGCGTTCGATTTATTAATCTTTTCCGTCTCCGCCATCTCGATTATTTTTACGAAATTCACGGGGTTAAATTTTATGTCGTCAATCGTAATTTCACCCAGATTTATTCTGCGCAGCATCTCGGAGATGATGAAATTCGCAATCGCTTTCGGGTTATTATAAGCCGCAACTGCATCGTCGAAAAAGTCGGAAATCGTCTTTTCGTTAATAATAATCTTCGCGTCGGTTTCGGAAAGCGCGAAATTTTCGGTGTAACGAATAAGCCGCTTGTCCGGCATCTCCGGCATATCCGAGCGGATACTAAGGAGTTGTTCATCGGTAATGTTAACTTGCAAAATATCCGGCTCGGGGAAATAGCGGTAGTCGTTCGCGTTTTCTTTCGAGCGCATTGAACGCGTTTCGCCGCGGTTGTCGTCGAAACGGCGGGTTTCCTGTACAATCCGCTGCCCCATGTCAAGGGCTTTCGCCTGACGGTAAATTTCAAACTCGATCGCCCTGCCGATTGCCTTAATTGAATTCAGGTTTTTAATCTCGGCGCGTGTGCCTAAAACTGTGTCGGCTGGCTTTTTAAGCGAAATGTTAACATCACACCGAAGCGAGCCTTGCTCCATCTTACAGTCACAAACGCCCGCGTACTTAAGGAGCAGCGCAATCTTTTCGACAAACGCCTTAGCTTCCTCCGCAGAACCGATATCGGGCTCTGTAACAATCTCTATGAGGGGAATTCCGCAGCGGTTATAGTCGGCGAGAGAAACGCCCTCAAGGTCGTTGTGCGTAAGCTTCCCGGCGTCCTCTTCAAGGTGAATTCGGTTAATGCGTATGTCGTGGGAAGTCTTAACGCCGTCCTTTTCATATTCGACGGGAACAAGCCCGTTAATGCAAAGCGGGAGGTTTAGCTGTGAAATTTGGTACGCCTTCGGAAGGTCGGGGTAAAAATAGTTCTTGCGGTCGAAAACCGAGAATTTGTTGATGTCACATCCGAGCGCGAACCCCGCCTTAACCGCGTATTCAACAGCAGTTTCGTTTATAACGGGTAGCGTACCGGGAAGCCCCGAGCATACAGGGCAGCAGCGTGTGTTTGTATCGCCGCCGAAAAGGGCGGAGCAGGTGCAGAAAACCTTTGAATGAGTAAGAAGTTCGGCGTGAATTTCAAGACCGATTACGGGTACATATCCGCTCATTTAGCATACCCCCTTTGCGGGAATTCTTGTGAAGGTTTTTTCAAAAGCGTCAACCGCGCCGATAATCGTTTCCTCGTCCCACATCTTCCCGATTACAGACATACCGACAGGCATCCCGCTTTCATCGTAACCGCAGGTCGTCGAAATTGCGGGGAGAGAGGCAATGTTAACGGTAACGGTGCAGATATCGGAATAGTAAATCATCTTCGGGTCGGTTATGTTTTCATTGATTCCGAACGCCGTGCGGGGAGCAGTAGGAGTTAAAATTACATCGGCAGTCTCAAAAATCTTGTTATACTCTTCGCGGATTTCCTGACGGAGCGCGCAGGCTTTACCGTAGTAAGCATCGTAATAGCCGCTCGAGAGCGCGTAGTTCCCGAGCATAATACGCCTCTTAACCTCCCGCCCGAAGCCTTCGGAGCGCGAGTTCATAATGAGTTCGCCATACGTCGAACCCTTTTCGGAGCGATGCCCGTATTTAATCCCGTCAAACCGCGCAAGGTTAGATGCTGCCTCAGCCGATGAGATAAGAAAATATGCGGGAACGGCGTACTTAAGCGCGGGCATTGAACACTCAACAAGTTCCGCGCCCATTTCCTTAAGTTTTTCAGCCGCCGAAAGTACGGTCCCCCGGACAAATTCGGTTGCACCATCTTCAAAAAATTCTTTCGGTAAGGCAACTTTCAAGCCCTTAACACCCTGTCCGCATTTTGAAGTAAAATCGGGAACGGCGCGCCGCATTGAAGTACCGTCATGAGGGTCAAAGCCCGAAATCGAGTTTAGAAGATAACCGCAATCCTCGGCGGAACGGGCGATAGGACCGATCTGGTCGAGGGAAGAAGCGAACGCAATAAGCCCATAACGCGAAACCCGCGCATAGGTCGGCTTAAGTCCGGTTACGCCGCAAAAAGAGGAGGGCTGGCGGATTGAACCGCCTGTGTCCGAGCCGAGCGCGGCAGGCGCAAGGTTTGCCGAAACCGCCGCCGCCGAACCGCCGGAAGAACCTCCCGGGACTTTCCCCAAGTCGTAGGGGTTTTTCGTTTTCTTTTCATACGCCGTCTGCGTCGTCGAACCCATCGCGAATTCGTCCATCGAAGTCTTCCCGAGCATTACGGCATTTTCGGCGTTAAGCTTCTCCATAACGGTTGCGTTATAGGGCGGGATAAAATTCTCAAGCATACGCGACGCACAGGTTGTCCGCACGCCTTCTGTACAGATATTGTCCTTAATCGCAAGGGGAATCCCGGTAAGAGGGGAAACCTCACCCGCGTTGATTCTTTCTTGCGCCGCTGCCGCTTGTTTCATTGCTGCCTCATCGCAAACAGTAACATAGCTTTCGATTTTGGCGTCGGTTTTAGCAATATTGTCAAGGTAACTTTGCGTAAGTTCCGCCGATGTAATTTCCTTTTTATCAAGCGCAGAGCGCATCTGCCTTAAACTTAATTCGGTTAGATTCAAATTTACACTTCCTTTATTCAACGACCTTCGGCACAACAAAACAGTTATTCATATTCCGGGCGTTCTGTAATATTTTCGCTGTCGGGAAAGAGGGCTCAGCATTGTCTTTACGCAGTTCGTTAATGAATACATTTTTGTTGTCTTTTAACGGGTCATAAACCAAATCCGCGTTCTTAACGGTGTCCATAATGTCGATAATTTCGGTCATATCGGATAGCAACTCGTCCCGTTCGGTGTCCGAAAAGGTGAGTTTACCGAGTTCGGCAATCTGATTGAAGGTTTGTAAATCCATATATTAGGTTACTTCCTTATTTTTTTGAATATTATCCTTAACATTATAACATAATCCCCGAAAAAATGCAAGCACTTTTTCGGGGAAATTTGTTAATATTTTTGTAATATTTTATTGCCCGTAATAGGCGTCTTTGCCGTGTTTGCGCAAAAAGTGCTTGTCAAGAAGGGGGTTGTTGTTGGAAAGAGGATTGCCCAACATATTAATATAAATTGCTTTTTGATTGCCGGTACCTACCATTGTATGCCAAGCCATAAAGGCAACTTCCTCAAGGACAATCGCGTTTTCAACACATTTTGCGGGGGACTTGCCCCAAGTAAAAGGTCCGTGAGATTCAACAAGAACAGCCGGAATATTTCTGTAATCAAGTTTTGCGAATTTACGAACAATTACTTCCCCTGTGTTTGCCTCGTAATCATCCTTAATCTCCGCTTCTTTCATGGTTTTTGTGCATGGTATTGAACCGTAGAAATAGTCGGCGTGGGTCGTTCCATACGGCGGAATTTCGAGCCGCATCTGCGCGAAGATTGTCGCAAATCTGCTGTGGGTGTGGCAGACGCCGCCGATTTCAGGGAAGTTACGGTATAAAACGAGGTGTGTAGGCGTGTCGGAGGAAGGTTTTAAGCGACTGTCGATAACCTCTCCGTCCGACAGGCGAACCGTAACCATATCTTCCGGCTTCATTTCATCATACGAAACGCCGGACGGCTTAATAACCATAACGTCGTTTTCACGGTCAACGCCGCTGACGTTCCCCCACGTGAGGGTTACGAGGTTGTTTTTCGGCAAAGCCCGGTTGGCTTCAAAAACCGCCTGTTTTAGTTTTTCGTACATATACTAACCTTTCAGTTTCCAAACAAGGTCGTTGACAAAGAGCTCTTGCTCGATTTTCGCGGGGGTTGAGTCGCCGTCGATGAGGATAAATTCAATGTCCATAATCCGCGCAAAATCCCTCATCATTTCGCTTGTTACATCAAGCGACAACACTGTGTGGTGCGCGCCGCCCGCAATTATCCAACATTCCGCGCCGACGGTAAGGGAGGGTTCGGGCTTCCACATAACGCGGGCAACAGGGAGATTGGGCATGGTTTGCGTCGGTTTAATGCACTTGATTTCCTGAACGATAAGACGGAAACGCCCGCCGATGTCGATAATGCTTGCGACAATTCCTTTTCCGGGCTTGTTCTCAAAGACAAGTCTTGCGGGAGCTTCTCTGTCGCCGATTCCGAGGGGGTGAATTTCAACACGCGGCTTATCTGCCGCAATAGTCGGGTCAACTTCAAGCATATGCGCGCCGAGGCAGATTCCGTTTTTAAGGTCGTAGTTATAGTCCTCCATGAATACCGACAAGCCGTCCGAGTAGTCCGTAACCTTCTTGCCCATACGCTTCATAATCGCACAGAGCGCGGAGGTTTTCCAGTCGCCCTCTCCCGCATAACCGTAGCCGGAAGCAAGGAGATTTTGCGAAGCAAGTCCCGGGAGCTGTTTTAAGCCATATAGGTCTTGGAACGTATTTGAAAAAGCAGAACAACCCTCTTTGTCAAGCAGTTTCTTAATTGCAATCTCTTCACGAGCCTGATAACGAACGGTTTCTATGTCTGCTTCGGAAGTAATCAGCGAAAAATCGTATTTTTCCTTGTATTCATCCATCTTTGCGTCCACTTCGGCGTCAGAAACCTTTTCCATGACCTCAACCATCGCGCCGACGCCCCAAGTGTTAACCTGCCAGCCAAGCTTAATCTGCGCTTCAATCTTATCGCCCTCTGTAACGGCAACTTCGCGCATATTATCGCCGAAGCGCATAACCTTAAGCGATTTCGAGAACGCCGCGCCGACAGCAACCCTCTGCCAATCGGCGATACGTTCGGTTACTTCGGAGTTTTTCCAATAGCCTGCAATAACCTTGCGCGGGATTCTCATTCTTGCGCCGATAAAACCGTGTTCGCGGTCGCCGTGAGCGGATTGATGAAGGTTCATGTAGTCCATGTCGATTGCTTCGTTTGGAATGCCTTCGTTAAACTGCGTGTGGAAGGTGAGCCAAGGTTTTTGCAGCATTGATAACCCGTTAATCCACATCTTCGACGGCGAGAAGGTGTGACAGAAGGTAATTACACCGGCGCAATCGTCGGTGCGGTTAGCCTTGCTTATAATTTCGGTAATGTCCGAATTCGACTTCATAACGTCGCAAAATTCAACAGGGTAGGGGAGGACAGATGAAAGGTGTTCTGAAATTTTAACAGCATCCATTCCAACCTGTTCTAAACATTCGTCCCCATAAAGCAGATGACTCCCGACAACAAACCAGAAAACGTAATTTTTCATTTTTCTAAAATCCTTAATTTCAATTATTTTCGCGGATAATATGAAGCCCTGCAATAAATCGTCCGTAGTATTCGTCAAATTCTTTTATTCCGTCATCAGTCGGTTGATACCCTGTTTCGTCCGCCTTCATGAAAACTTTTTTTGATAAAAATACGTCGAGTTTTGAGTCGTTGTTTTTAAGATACGCCGCAAGGAGTGCCGCACCGTACGCGCCGCCCTCTCCCGCAGAAACGCCGGTAAAAACGGGAACGCCGAATGCGTCCGCGGCGGCTTTTGCACCGAATCCGCCCGACTTAAAGTAACCGCCGTGACCGTAAATTTTCTTAAGGTCAATCCCCTCATCGGCTAAAATATCCATCCCGATTTTCAGGCTGCAAATTGCCGAATAAAGAATCGCTTTAGAAAAATTCGCAAGGTTAATTACACTCTGCGGAGATTTTATAAACATCTCGATACCGTCGGAAATCCCGGCAATCGGTTCTGCCGATAAAAAGCCGTATGACATAAGCCCGCCGGCGTTGCCGGACGTAGCCGAAGTAAAGAAAGTTTCGTAAAGTTTCCCCATATCGGGGTTAATCCCGAGCTTCATCAGCGTGTCCGCAAAAAGGTTAACCCACGCGTCAATCTCGCCCGAGCAGTTGTTGCAATGAACCATCGCGACAGCTTCCCCATCGGGAGTTGTAACCATATCAATTTCGGGGTAACTTTTTGCGAGAGGCTTTTCAAGAACCGCCATTGCGAAAACGGAAGTCCCGGCGGAGATGTTCCCGGTGTTAACCGAAACGCTGTTTGTAGCCGTCATGCCCGTCCCCGCGTCACCTTCGGGCGGTGCAAAAGGAATTCCAGGTGATAATGCTCCAGTCGGGTCAAGGTAAAGCGAGCCGGATTCTGAAAGCGTTCCGGCATTTTCCCCCGCCGATAAAACTTTCGGGAAGATATCGCAAAGCTTTTTATCAAAACCTTTATCGTTAAGGAGCGCATTATAAATGTCCTCTCTGTCTTTGTCGTAACCGCCGTCTTTTATCGGGAACATACCCGAAGCATCGCCGACACCCAAAACCTTTTCCCCGGTTAAAAGGTAGTGGACATAACCCGCAAGGGTTGTTACATGAGCGATATTTTTAACATAATCTTCACCGTCGATAATAGCCTGATAAAGGTGCGCGCAAGACCAACGCAGGGGTATGTTAAAGTCAAGCTTTTCGGATAAAATCGCCGCAGAGGCCTCGGTGTTAACATTGCGCCAAGTCCGAAACGGCGTCAAGAGTTTCATATCCGCATCGAACGCTAAAAATCCGTGCATCATCGCGGAGATACATACCGATTTTAACGTTTTTATCTCTTCACCGAATTTCTCTTTAACGTCCTTTTTAAGCGAAGAAAAAGCACCCTGAACGCCGCTTTTAATGTCGTCTTCAGAATAGGTAAAAAGCCCGTTTTCAAAGCGGTTTTCCCAAGTATATGACCCGGCGGCAACAGGCATAAACTCCTCATTAATAAGCACCGCTTTTATCCTTGTCGAGCCGAGTTCAAGTCCCAAAAAACATTTTTCAGTCATATTTATCACCGTAAATCAGAGTAAAAAGAGTTTGTTTTATTCCGAAAAACCCAAGAGCTTTCTTTACTTCGTCAAGAGATTCCGAGCGTTTTTTTCCACCGACATTCGTTAACTTTGCGCGGATAAGAAGATTTTTCGGCGTACTTTCAAATCCGACAAATTCCATGAGGTCAACACTGTAGCCGTTCGCTGTTAGAATTCCGGCGCGGAGCGTGTCGGTTAAAAGCGCGGAAAAACGTTCTTTCGTAAGCCCGTTTGAGAGCATCAGCGGAAACGCTTTTGCGTCTATCTGCGCGTTAATTTCCTTCTGACAGCAGGGAACCGAAAAGATATACTTAACATGATGTTTTATCGCGTAAAAAAGCGCGTAGTCGGTCGCGGTATCGCAGGCGTGGAGCGTTATCATCATGTCGAATTCGCCGAGGTCGGCGGAAACTATATCGCCGCATAAAAACCGCAAGCCGTTAAAACCATATTTTTTCGCAGTCTCGTTGCAGTTTTTAATAACGTCTTCCTTTAAGTCAAGCCCTGTCATAATAACTTCGCGCCCGCAGATTTCTGTAAGATAATAGTAAACGGCGAAGGTTAAGTAAGATTTCCCGCAGCCGAAATCGACAATTTTAAGCGGTTTTTCGTGCGGTAATTTTGACGTCACATCATCGATAATTTCTATGAAGCGGTTTAGTTGTCTAAACTTGTCCCGCATATTTGACTTGATTTTTCCGTCGGCGGTTTGAAGCCCCATATCGTAAAGCGGCGGCGCGAATATGCCGTCCGATAAAAGATATTTTTTTTCGCGGTCGTGGGGAAGATTCACTGCCGGTAAATTACTGTTTTTGCTCTTCGTAAAAAGAAGTTTGCCTTTTTTTGAAACGCGGAAAGAGTATTCGTAAGTTTCATCCCATGCGGTTAAATTTCTGAATTCGCTAAAAAGCGCGTTGTCAAGATAAGCGAGGAGCGAATCATCCTTAAGTATCTCTGTGAACGACTGCTTGTCTGTCAGCTTTTCAAGCTTAATTTCGGCGTTTGTTTTTACGCCGGAGATTCGCTTGTAAACAGAGTTAACAGGCGAACTTAAAACAAAACGAGATGGGTTAATAAAATTATCGGGAAGAATTTTCATTTTTAAAATGTAATCGCCGCCGTCAGCTGGTGTTTGTCATTGCTTACGGCGGCGATGTTTTAATTTTTACTTTGCAAAGAGTGCGAAGCAAGCAATCATAGCTTTTTTATAGTCGCCTGTAACCTCAAATGTACGATTAATCATACCTTCGGCGATCTGGAACTTGTCGTTTAGAAGAGCGACAAAATTGTCAGCCGAGATCTTAATATCAGCCGCGGAATCCTCATATCTGTACGGCTGTACGTCTACTTTTCCGTTTTCGATAAGGATATAGAAAGTGCCGTCAATTCCGCCGTGTAAAACAATGTTAACGGGGATTTTTGTTGTCTTCCCGGCGATTTTTTTACCGGTAAGAGCATTTTGTGCGATTGCTACGATATTATCGTATGATACAGAATTTTTCGAGCTGCGGCCTTTTTTTGCAGGGGCTTTTGCGGCGGGCTTTTTAGCCGGAGCTTTTTTCACCGGTGCCTTTGGAGCCTTAGGAGCAGCAGCTTTCTTCTCTGCTTTAGGAGCAGCGGGTTTCTTAGGCGCAGCAGGTTTTTTCTCTGCCTTAGGAGCAGCGGGTTTCTTAGGAGCAGCAGCTTTCTTTTCAGCCTTAGGAGCGGCAGTTTTCTTAGGAGCAGCAGCTTTCTTCTCAGCCTTAGGAGCAGCGGGTTTCTTAGGAGCAGCTACTTTCTTTTCAACCTTAGGAGCAGTAGCTTTCTTCTCCGCCTTAGGAGCAGCCGCTTTCTTCTCAGCCTTAGGAGCAGCCGCTTTCTTCTCCGCCTTAGGAGCAGCAGTTTTCTTCTCAGCCTTAGGAGCGGCAGCCTTCTTAGGAGCGGCAGCTTTCTTAGGAGCAGCAGGTTTCTTAGGAGCAGCGGGCTTTTTCTCTGCCTTGGGAGCGGCTGGTTTTACTTCGGGTGCAGGGGTTTCTGCCGGTTTTTCTGCGGGAGCGGGAATGGGTTCTGCGGGTGCTTCAATTACTGCCTCCGGTATTATTGTTTCGACTGCTTTAACTTCATCGGCCGAAACTTCAGCAGGGTTAGCGTTGGGTTGTTTTTTTGCCATAAATCCTCCGAATTAATTTCCGTGCCGATAAAAATTACTATCGGCTGAATTTACACCGCGTATATAGTATTTGTGTAAAAACTTGCTTATATTTATATTATAGTATTATGCAAAAATTTTGTCAATACTTTTTTTGAAAAATAATATGAAAAATTGCGAAAAATCATTAAAAAATGTGATTTATACTGCAATTTCCGCTTGAGTTAGGATCTTAAACTTAGAAGACAGAACGTCAATTGCTTTTTGGTTGTCGTCAACGCGTAAAATTACCGATGCCGCACCGGCACTTTTCGAGATAAAAGCGTACATATACTCGACCGAAATTCCCGCATCCGAAAGAAGATCCATAGCATCGGCAAGTCCGCCGGGTTTGTCTTCAATCGAAACCGCAATAACATCGGTTAGCGATACAAGGCAGTCGCCCGCTTTAAGTGCGGCGTATGCCTTCTGTACATCGTTAACGATAAGACGGAGTATTCCGAAGTCTTTTGTGTCTGCGACGGAAAGCGCGCGAATGTCAATACCGCCCTGTCTTAAGATGTCAGTTATTGCCGAGAGTCTGCCTTTTTTATTTTCAACGAAAACGGAGAGTTGTTTTATAAGCATAACTTTGCCTCCTTATAATTAATCTAAAAGTTTGCGTTTGTCGGTAACGTGGGAAGCTTTGCCTTCAAAGCGTTTTAGGGTTTTCGGTTCGCACATTGTTATCTTTGCCGAAATGCCGATAACCGATTCAACTGCGCGTCTTATTGCGGCTTCAACGTCTTCCATGCTCTTAATTGTATCAGAGAACATTGCTTCCGAAACTTCAACCTGAATTTCGAGGGTATCGTTATTATTAACGCGATCGACTTCAATATGATAGAAAGGCTGGCTTCCGGCAACGGATAAAAGCGCGGTTTCAATCTGTGACGGGAAGACATTTACGCCGCGGATAATAAGCATATCGTCGGTTCTGCCCTTGGGTTTAAGCATCTTGATGAGTGTTCGTCCGCAAGAACATTTGTCGCGGGATAAAACTGCAATATCGCGTGTACGATAACGAAGAAGCGGGAAGGCTTCTTTTGTAATACAGGTGAAGACGAGTTCGCCTTGCTCGCCGAGCGGTAACACTTCGCCTGTGTCGGGGTCGATAATTTCGGGGATAAAGTGGTCTTCGCAGATATGCATACCCGTCTGTTCTTCACATTCAAATGCAACGCCCGGTCCGATAATTTCGGTTAAGCCGTAAATGTCGTATGCCTTAAGCCCGAGCATTTCTTCGAGAGTGTGCCGCATTTCTTGTGTCCAAGGTTCGGCACCGAAAAGCCCTGCCTTAAGTTTAATATCATTCTTAGTTATACCCATATCGCGCATAGTTTCGGCGATAAACATAGCGTAGGAGGGCGTACAGCAGATAAGGGTACTGCCGAAGTCCTTTATTATGTTAATCTGACGGGCGGTGTTGCCGGTGGAAACAGGGATAACGGTCATGCCGATTCGCTCCGCGCCGCCGTGGATTCCGAGCCCGCCGGTAAATAAACCGTAACCGTACGAGACGTGCATGAAATCGGTTTTGTCGCCGCCCGCCGCAGTAAGCGCGCGCGCCGCACATTCGTCCCATATGCCGAGGTCGTTTCGGGTATAGCCAACGACAATCTGCTTTCCGGTTGTCCCGGAAGAAGCGTGAAGACGCACAACCTCATCGAGTGGTGCGGCGAAAAGCCCATAAGGATAGGTGTCGCGAAGGTCCTGTTTCATCACAAACGGAAGCTTGTGAAGGTCGTTTACGCTCTTAATATCGTCGGGTGAAACGCCGTTTGCGATCATTCTGTCGCGATAGAAGGGCACTTTTTCATACACCCTCCGCACGGTTTGCGAGAGCCTGAAGCTTTGGAGCGACTCCATCTCGTAGAGTGTAGCACATTCCATCGCCTTGTTGTAGAAGTTTCCCATACTTTTTCACTCCTGAAATTTATTTAGCTTCCTTGCCTAAAAAGAATGCTTTTTTATTGAGTTCGATAAATTTTGACGGAACAGATTCCTCAATCGCCTTTATCCATGCGCTGTCCGGTTCGTCGGACATTGCCGCTAAAACGCCCATCAGTACGACATTTGAAGCTTTTGCAGAGCCCGCCTTTAGGGCAAGTTCAAGCGCATCAACCGCCGTTATATCAACACCCTGTGCCTTAATTTTCTTGATAATTTCATCGGGGTACGCGGCATTCCCGGTTATAACAGGCATCGGGTCGATAGTTTGAGTTGATACAATCATCTTCCCGCCCTTTTTAAGATAAGAAAGATATCGCGCCGCTTCAAGCTGTTCAAAAGCGATAATTATATCCGCCTCGCCTCGGTTAATGACAGGGGAAAAGACCTTCTCGCCGTATCTGACGTAGGTTACAACCGACCCGCCGCGCTGACTCATGCCGTGGACTTCGGAGACTTTTACGTCAACGCCCTTGTTTATAAGAACATTCCCGATAAGGCGCGAAGCAAGGAGCGTGCCCTGACCGCCGACGCCGACAATCATTATTGATTTTACCATCAGTTTACACCTCCAATACAGCCGAATCGGCAAACTGCGGTACAGATGCCGCAGCCGACACATTGAACTGCGTCAATAACAGCTTTACCGCCTTTGTTTGAAATAGCCGGACATCCGAGTTTCAGGCACATTTTACAGCCCTTACAATCGTTAATAACAAGCGCGGGTTTATGTTTAACGTGTTTAAGGAGCGCGCAGGGACGGCGGGCAATTATCACCGAAGCTTCCGGTGCGGCAAGTTCTTCATAAATCGCCAAATCTGTTTCCACAAGGTTATAAGGGTCAACAACCCGCACGCGCTTAATACCGATTGCCTTGCAGAGCGACTCAATGTTAACCGCTGCCGTAACGTCGCCCTTGAGGTTAATCCCGGTCGAGGGGTTTTGCTGATGCCCGGTCATGCCGGTTATTGAGTTGTCAAGGACGATTACGGTAGAATTGCTCTGGTTGTAAGTAATATTAACGAGCCCTGTTATTCCGCTGTGCATGAAGGTTGAATCGCCGATAACCGCAACTGTCTTTGCCGCGCCTTCGGGGTCGGCTTTGTTCATACCGTGAAGCCCCGAAACGGACGCGCCCATGCAGAGGGTTGTGTCAACCGAAGAGAGCGGAGCGGACGCGCCGAGAGTATAACAGCCTATATCGCCCGAAACGCGGACTTTGTTTACAGAAAGACAGTAGAAAACCCCGCGGTGAGGACAACCCGCGCACATTACCGGCGGGCGAACCGGAATATCTTCGGTGAAGTTAACATTTTCGGGGGTTTTACCGAGGATTTTTTCCGCAATAATTTCTTGCGAAAGTTCTCCGATAAACCCGAAAAGTTCCTTGCCGATAACCTTCACGCCGAGGCATTTGCAGTGTTCCTCAATAATCCCGTCAAGTTCTTCGATAACGTAAACCGTTTCAAACTTTGCGGCGAAATCAAGGATTAGTTTTACAGGGAGGGGGTTAACGATACCTAATTTTAAGTACGAAACGGTGTCGCCTAAGGCTTCCGCCGCATAGTTATAAGCCGCGCCGGAGGTTATCACGCCGACTTTGCCGCTATTTATTATAGTACAGTTAAGGGGGGAGGTCTCGGCGTATTCGCGAAGTCGGTTTGTCCGCTCTTCGACAAAAACGTGTCTGCCCTTCGCCATAGCCGGCATCATAACGTATTTTGCGACATTCTTAACGTAGGGTTTGTTTGTAATATTAACCCTGTCGGTAGTTTCACAGAGGGATTGGGAATGCGAAACGCGGGTTGAGAGCCTTATTATTACGGGTGTGTCGAAGGTTTCCGATATATCATACGCCAATTTTGTGAAGGATAAACATTCGGCGGAATCGGAGGGTTCGAGCATCGGAATCTTAGCGGCTATCGCGTGGTGGCGCGAATCCTGTTCGTTTTGTGAGGAATGCATACCCGGGTCGTCCGCAACAGCCATAACGATGCCGCCGTTTACGCCGGTGTAGGACATGGTATAGAGCGGGTCTGCGGCAACGTTTAAGCCGACGTGTTTCATTGCGAAAAATGACCTTGCGCCCGCAACGCTTGCCCCGAAAGCAACCTCCGCCGCAACCTTTTCGTTCGGTGCCCATTCCGCGTAGATATCGTCATAATTTGCGGAAAATTCAGTTATTTCTGTTGAAGGCGTACCGGGATAACTCGAAACAACAGTTACCCCCGCCTCATAGAGTCCTCTGGCAACCGCTTCGTTGCCGAGCATCAATTTCTTCATCTGTTTTTTTACACCTTTTATCTATTTTTTTGCAGCTTCTCATAGCCTGTATTAATCGCCGCAACAAGCTTTTCAAGTTCTTCTGCGGACGTTTCCCTTGAAAAAGAAACCCTTATCGTCTCGTCAGCATCTTTGTCCTTTACGCCGAAAGCAGTTAAAACCCCCGAACCTTTCCCCTTAGAACAGGCACTGCCGCTTGAGACGAATATGTCTTCGCCTTCTAAAAAATGAAGCATTATTTCGGAGCGTATACCGCGAACGCTGAAATTCAATATATAAGGTATTGCGTCATCAGGCGAATTAATCGTTATAAACCTGAGTTCCGACAGGCGTTCGCGAAGATTTTTGTTTAACACTTCCGTCCGCTTTAATGCACTTTTGATGTCGGGGAGAAGCGTTTTAACCGCCGCACCGAACGCAATTATTGCCGGGACAGCCTCCGTGCCGGAACGAAACCCGCGTTCCTGCCCGCCGCCGGGGATAAGATATGCAACACGAATACCCTTTTTGATGTAAAGCGCGCCCGAACCCTTTATGCCGTGGACTTTGTGTGCGGAGATTGTAATGCTGTCGGTGTTAATATCCGCAGCCTTCAAGGGGAGCTTCATGAACGACTGCACCGCGTCGGTATGGGTAATAACATCGGGGTTAACCCGCTTAACCGCACCGAAAATCTCTTTAAGCGGTAAAATCGCGCCCGTCTCGTTATTGACGTGCATGACGGTGCAGAGCAGGGTGTTTTCATCAACTGCATCCGCAAAATCTTTCGGCGAAAACTGCCCGTCCTTACCCGGCGAAATCCTTATCACCTTAGCACCGAGCTTTTCGAGAGTATTAACCGTTTCCTTTACGGAGGGGTGCTCAACAGTTGTTGTAATAATACCGTTTTTGCGTTTGCCGAAGTTTTGCCACAAGCCTAAAATTAACGCTGCTGTTGATTCCGACGCGCCGGAGGTGAAGTAAATTTCATTAGGTGTTACCGCAATCGCGTCCGCAATAATCTTTCTTGCCGCAGTAATTTCAAGTTCCGCCGCAAGCCCCATCTTGTGGAGGGAGGAGGGGTTGCCGTAAGTTTCAGTCATCATACGGAGAGCCGCTTTGACCGCTGCTTCACAGGGTTTTGTCGTTGATGCATTATCAAGGTATATTGTCATCTTTCTTTTTTCCACTTATAGCGAATTTTTCGATAACGCCACTTGTCGCGAATCTTCGGATAAAAATCGTCCCAGAAGAAGAGAACAAGGTTAAGGAGTGAGACAATAATCGCGGCTTTCCCGGACCAGCCCGAGAAAACAAAGGCAATCGCAAGAAAGATAACGTCAACTATCGCAAGGTATTTAACCTTAATCGGGATAATAAAGAGGATTAGAAACCGCTCGTTCGGGAAGAGTATCGCGAAGGCTAAAAAGAGAGAAAGATTGAGGTAGGTTATATCCGCATAGCCGGTTATAAACCCGCCCGCGATTGAAAGCACTACGCCTAAAAAATAGTAAACGTTGAAGTAGAAGCCGCCCCACGTTCGTTCGAGTGCCTGCCCTATCATGTAATACAGATACATGAAGAAAAACATGAAGATAGGGTTTATCTGCGGCGGTATGAAGACGAAGGTTAATATTCTCCAAATTTGCCCCGAAAATATAAGACTGCGGTCGAAATAAAGATACTCTGAAACAGCAAATCCTCTTCCACTGAAAAAATAATCCGATATATAAACCGCTGTTTGCGCGATAACTATATAGAGCATTAAGTTTGAAATAAAGTGTCTGCCGTACTTGTAGTTCATTCTATGAAGCCATTTTAACAGAAAAATTCCCCTTTTCGCTAAACATATAAATATAGTATACTACAAATGCAAAAAAAAAGCAATAGTTTTTCTACAAAAATGTAAAAAAAGTTATTTTACGAATATAATCTTTTTTACACTCATAGAATTACTTAGCAAAGAAGTCATAAGGCAGAAGTGTTTTTCGGTGAAAGCGACCGGCTTCTGTACAAGGGAGGATTTTACAGTGGATTTGAAGCTCAACAGAGAAGAGATAGTCTCATCGGAAGTTATCTTCTCGGAAACGCAGGAGCAGGCGGTCGAACT
>JAISGY010000005.1 GCA_031262835.1 Ruminococcus sp. | reverse complement strand
GACCTGCCGCTCGCAGACATTGCGAAAGCGGCAGGTTATTCGCCCTATCATTTTCAACGCGTTTTCAAGGAAGCGGTACATATGTCGCCCGCGGATTATATACGCAAGCGGCGCATATCAGAGATTGTCCGCAAAATTGACGAGTGTATCCGCCCGATTTCGGAAATAGCATTTGAATACGGATTTAATTCAAAAGAAAATTTCACTCGAGCATTTATGGCGGAGCATCATATTTTACCCACTGAATACAAAGCCGCTTCCAACAGCTTGAAGCTTTATGACCGCGTAGTATTCACGCCGTCAGATTATTCCTTAGAGCCCGAAATTACAGAGCTCGAGACATTTACCCTCGTTGGTTACCATAGTGACGAAAAACACGCGCCGAATTTTTGGAACAAATACAACGCGAAAAATTGGTCTGTGAAGTTGTCGGGCGGTATTGTCTGCGAGGATTACGGGGTCAGTTCGTGGAACATTGAAGAAAATCGCGTTGAGTATTTTATCGGCATTGATAAGGAAAACGCAAACGGAGATACAAGCGGAGCATCAGAGCTTATAATTCCCGGCGGCTTATACGCGGTTTTTCAAACGCCCGTTACCACTCATTTTGACTTCGTTTATACGATTCACCGGACTTGGGAATATATTAAGAACGAGTGGCTGCCGGGCAGTCTGTACACTCACACAGGCGGTTACGATTTCGAGAGCTATGTTGAAAAGAGCCGTGTGTTCAGCGAAAAAATACATATCCCGATTAAGCTTAAGGAACAATAAATCCGCAAGATTTATCAATCATTTATATCGTGAGTCAGGTATAATAAATTCATAAAGTTTCTTACATGGAGGAATAAAAAAGATGGAGAAAACAGATAATACGAAGATTATCCGCTGTGAACTTATCACCGTTCCAAAGGCGCGCTTTATCGGCAAGCACTTTGACGGTTACCCGAATTGGGGCGAGGCGTGGGCGAACGGTTGGTTCGACAAAATCGAGGCAATGGGCGCGCAATCTCCTATCAACGACGGCAGTTATTGCATCTTATACGGCAAGGATAATAACCACTGGATCGGCGAGTTTATGGAGCCCGGAGTACCCGCGCCGGAAGGGCTTGATGCGGTTGATATTCCCGAAAGTAAGGCGGTGTTGTTTTACATAAAAGGGCAGCAGGGGGATTGTTACAAAACCGCTTATAACACGGAAGTTTTAAACAGCTTGATTGCAAAGTTAGGCTTGCCTATTCCCGGTGAAGAACGTATATTAAAATCCTTTGAGCGCGACAACTGCCCGCGATTCACCGACCCCGATGAAGACGGGAATTTGATACTCGACTATATTGTGTTTTTGGATTAACAGAAAAGGAACTGCACCCCTTTTGGGGCGCAGTTCAGCTTTTGTCGGGTGCAAATTGCGCGTTCGGGTAAATATCCGCGCCCGTCGCGCCCGTTGCTCCCTGTATGCCGGGGTTGCCCTGCAAACCCTGTTCGCCTGTTGCGCCTGTTGCGCCTGTTGCTCCGGGGGTGCCTGTTGCGCCTGTTGCTCCGGGTTCGCCGGGTTCGCCCTGTTCGCCTGTTGCTCCTGTTGCGCCTGTTGCGCCTTGTATGCCTTGAAGTCCTTGCGAACCTGTTGCTCCCGTTGCTCCTGTTGCTCCTTGTATGCCTTGAAGTCCTTGCAGACCTGTTGCACCTGTTACACCGGGAACACCCTGTAAGCCTTGAATTCCTTGCGGTCCTTCAACACCCGGGATACCTTGTTCGCCCTGTATGCCTTGAATTCCCTGTTCACCTGTTGCGCCTGTTGCGCCGGGTTCGCCGGGTTCGCCTTTTTCACCGGGATCGCCCTTTTCGCCGGCGGGACCTTGGAGTCCTTGGGGTCCTTGAATACCGGGGACGCCTTGTATGCCTTGAATTCCGTCGCTGCCGGGGACACCTTGTATCCCCTGTTCGCCCGTTACACCGGTCGGACCCTGTTCGCCCTGAACGCCTTGGACGCCTTGAATCCCTTGCGGTCCTGCGATACGCCCGACATTAGCCCATGTGCTCGTATCGCTGTCCCAGATATACAGGTCGGGGTTAACGTAATAAGCGTCGCCGGGGCTTGCCGTCGGGTGCGCAGCATACAGTTCATCAACCGTTTCAAACGACCCGAGGAGTGTACTTGTCGTCCCCGCAACGCCCTGAACGCCCTGTACGCCTTGTGTGCCGGGGATGCCTTGCTCGCCTTGCACGCCGGGATTGCCTTGCGGTCCCGGAACGCCTTGTGTACATACCTTTTATCCGAAATCAGCTTTCAAAAAAACGAAATTTTACGGTAATTTCCTTGTTTTCATGCACAAAAATTGTGTCAATCAACTCCACAAGAACAGCCCGTTCGAGCTTTTGTATGTTTTTGTATTTAACAAGCGGAAAATCGCCTTCGGGAGCGTCTTGCCCGATACGCAGCTCTTCCTCAAGATTACCGATATTTGCAGTTATAACTTCAATCTGTTCATCAAACCGTGTCTTCATACGCCGGTAATCATCGTGATTAATTTCGCCTTGTTTCCAGTCGGCATAAAGCCCGTCCGCGAGCAGCTTCGTCTTTGTCAGTTCCTTTCTTTTATCGTTCAAAAGTTTTTCTATCCGCGACGATTTTGCCGGAGCAGAAGGAGCATTATTTATCTCATCTGCAATCTCCGTTAAATTATCGACAAGCGCAATCTGCAACTGCAAAACCGCAAGAACCGCAACCTCCAAAACGTCGTCTCTAATGCAGTGCTTAGTACATTTGGTTTTTGATTTTTCCTTGTACGTCCGACAGGCGTAGTAAGCTCTGCCCTTTGCATTAGCGCGCTGGAGAGCCTTTTTACAGTCATAACATTTTAAGAAGCCCGAAAACAAATGCACTTTGCGTTCTGTGTCGGCGGTCCTTGTGTCGCGCCGCAGCAGATTTATTAGGGTATCGTATTCATCCTGCGTGAAGGTTGGCTCGTGGGTGTTTTCCTTAACAATCCACTCGTTCTCCGGGACTTTGATTTGGTCGTGAACCTTATAGCTGACAATCCTATTCCTCCCCTGCACCATATGCCCGAGGTTAACCTTTTCGGTAAGAACACGCTTAACCTTCTCGCCGTCCCATAAGCCGTCGAAGCTTTTCGAGTTGCAATAGTTCCAGCCCAAACTCTGCTTATAAGCCGAAGGGCTCGGAATACCGAGGTCGTTGAGTTTCATCGCAACCCCGCGAAGGCTCATACCGTCGCGAATTATCCAGCCAAGCATATCCCGCTTAATCGGAACAATATCCTTGTCGAGAACAAGATGATTCTTATTATTCGGGTCCTTAAGATAACCATACGGCGGGAACGCACCGATAAACTCGCCGTTGCGGCGTTTTGTATTGAACGTACGGCGGATTGCGTGGGAGGTCTGCGCGGCGTAGCGGTCGTTCATAAGCCCTGTGATAGGGACTTCAAGCCCGGTTATAGCTTCCGGGTTTTTATATGTATCAATCTTCGGGTCGCCGGTTGAAATAAACCGCACGTTCTTTTGCGGGAAGTAGTATTCGAGGTAATAGCCTTGGTCTGAATAGTTACGAAACGCTCTTGAAAGGGTCTTACAAATCATGCAGTTGACCTTTCCGCGTTCAATGTCGCCGATAAGGCGCATGAAATTTTCGCGGGTATCGTCTGTGCCTGTTAAGCCGTCGTCAATGTAAAAATCGGTAATAGTAAAGTCGTCTTCAAAGTAGTTTTCGAGGTGTTCGGAAAGGATTTTTTTCTGATTGATAACGCTTTCGCTCTCTGCGTTTCCGTCTTCACGCGACAGGCGGATATAGACGGCGATATTCCATGTGATATGCGATTTGTCGTCAATCATTTTTCGTATTCTCCCCATATTCACGCCCCCTAAAACGCTTGACAAATGTGGTTTTTTATGTTATAATTTATATATATCAAATAATATGGAGAATAGATATGGCGTATGTCAATGCGTTTGAGTTTTTAAAGGCAACAACTGCCTACACCGCAAGAGATATAAACAGCGCGATAAGGATGCTTCAAGCCGAAGGCGTTCCTAAAACCGAGACCGAAAAATACAGACTCCTGCTTATAACTCCCGCTTCGCGCCTTCGTGAAGAGCTTTTAACTGTGCGCGATGCCGATTATGAAAAGGGCGTTTTTGCGGATATTGAAGCGGAGTATGAAAATGAACGCGATGTTTTTTTGGAATGGATCGACGATCCGTGGCTATCTCAAGCTTATTTTGCGTACAGTGCAAGAAACGCTATGAATTATGAAAAGGATGGAACCGGTACACGCTGGTTTGGGTTTAGAGCCTTTGAATTTTTAAACAACTTTTTTGCACAAGCAAAAGTTGAAGAAACATATACATATCAATATGCGAAAACGGATAAAGAGCGTGATGAATGCAGAAACGCATGGGACGATTTTCCTAATTACCTTTACAGAGATAATGTAGAACGGTCGAAAACTTATGCTGCTCAGCTTAATGTAAGAGGCTTCGACGCTTGTGTTTATACGTTTGGATTCAAGGACAGTCCTTTATATAAAGAAACAGTTTCGTCGCTTATCCCAATTATCGGCAACGCTTTTATGAACAGCAACGACCTTAATAAAGCGTTAAAGTTTTATAAATCACTGCCTGGGGATTTTAGGAAAAGCACATCTGTCGCCGCGCGTTTTATTGACGCGATTGGTAACGGAATCGACTATATAATAAAAAATCCGGAAAAAGATATCGAAACAGTAGCAGAGGCATGGGGTCTTATTTTAAAGCGTTTTACCGACAGTAACGACATAACGCTTAAAGCCGCGTACGCGAAGTTTTATGATAAAATCGCAGAGCTTATGCGGGAGACGAATTCCGAAAAAGATGACGAAAAGTTTATGTTGCTTTATAAAGCTGTTTTAAAGCTGTCTGAATATCTGCCTGACGACGTTTTAGTTGCGAGGGACGTTGAATCGAAAAAAGAGTACATGAGAGACTCGTTTGTTTCCCTCTTAACTATTCGAGCAGTTACTTTAGAGCTTGAAAAGATAGACGGCAATACGACCGCGGACGACGGGAAAGCAATGTGGGACTTGATTTCACGCTCGGACTCGGAATACAGAGAGGGTATGATTATCGCCGTTGTAAACCGGCTTACGGGGCTTAATAACCCGAAACTGATGGGAGGTTACCTGTCGCATTTCGACAAAAACGAACACATTACCGCCGAAGGACTAAATACTCTCGGCGACTTCTTAGATACAATAACCGCCGCCGAAAGACAGGTCGAATACAAGAAAAAGCTTGACGAAATTAAGGGGTTAAAGGCGGCGGCGGACGAGTATGCAAAAACGAAGCCTAAGCCTATGAGTGAACTTACAATAGAATTAAGAAGGCATGAGGAAGAATTTCATAAGGAAATGTTAAGAGGGCTTGCGAAACTCTATCCGGAAAATGCTTCTCATTACCGAGAACTTGAAAAAAAAGAACCTGAGGTTAAAATAGATAAGGACTTGTGGCAGGAATATATCTCAAATCAAGGCAAAGAGATGTATGACCTTATAATGTCATTTAAAAACACTGATATTCGTACAAATTTAGTTACCGGCGTTGTTAACAAGCTGATGGAGCTAAATAACAGCGAGATAACGTTCGCATATTTGGAGTGCTTTGACAAAAAACAACAGCTTAACGGCGCGGGTACCCTCGGCGAATTTTTGGAGCAGGTTGAATTTCAAGATAAATTTAATGAAAAACTTAGGTTTATACAGAGATGCGAGTCTTATGAAGCTGCAACATCGGGCAAAGGGATGTATGAGCTTATTAAGAACTCCGAAAACGCCGAAAATTATCTTGTTGCTATCTTAAACGAATTGTTCGCTCGCAAAGATGCCGACGTATTCGATAATTATCTTAAGTATTTTAACAGCGATATGATGATGAACTATAACGGTAACAGAGTTACTTTAGAGGCGATTAAACAGATGGCTCACGGCAAAACGTCTCTTCTAAGAAAAGAAATAAGAGAAGACAAAAAACGGATAAAACGTGAGGCAAAACAAAAAATCCGCGACGAAAAACAAAAAGCGCGCGAAGAGAAGCGCGGCAAACGGGTTAAATCGGTTTCTATACGCCCGAAGCGCGAAAATTCATTCGGTACATCCATAGCTAAATTTTTCGGGCTTATCCTCACAATAATATCGGTTGCAAGCTTCTTCGGGATAATCGCGCTTATAGTCCTTGCGATACTCGATATCACCCCGTGGTACTACATACTTGCTGACGCGGTTCTGTTTATAATAACTATGTTTATTCCAAATAAACTCAGTGACCATCGGGTAATTATCGGCGGAATTGTCGGAGCTATTATCGGAATTATAATAGTTATAACCTACTTAGCACCGATTCCGCTCATAGTTCTTGCGATACTGAAAATCGTCGCGTGGTACTGGATTCTTGTTGATATAGTTTTATGTTTTATCATAACATTTATAAGCAGTAAACTAAAAAAATAGCGGATTTATTTTCGTATAAACCCGCTTTCCCTGTGCCCCCTGTGCACCCTGTGCCCCGGTTGCCCCTGTTGCGCCGCGTTCGCCGGGGGCTCCTTGTGCGCCCTGTGCGCCTGTTGCTCCGGGTGTGCCGTCCGCGCCTGTCGGACCTGTAGGACCGGTTGCTCCCGAGCCTGTTCCGCCTGTGGGACAACAACAACAAGGGTTGCAACCGCAACTGCCGCAGGTATAGTAATTATAATATTCCATATGTAAATCACCTATCTCTAATAAAAATTAGCCCATAACATTTTATGCGGCTTTTTTATTTGTGTTCTATCAGTCTTGTTTTCACCATAAACTTTAACAAAAAGACGGAGAAAATAAAGATGAATAAAGATATCAGCAGGCATTTTTGCGGCGAAATCCGTGCCGCGCTCCTTAAAATAAGCGAAAGCGACTTCTCGCGCTGTCAGGAAATACGACTGCGTGTGAACCGCTCTTTATCTGTTTATACAGGCGACGAAACCTATATCGCCGACAGCTCCGGCGCGCTTTCCCTCCCCGGGAGAAGCGGCGTAAAGGTCTCGGAAGCCGACATTAAATACACATTCGAGTCAATCTGTGACTACTCCGTCCACAGCTTCGCCCGCGAGATTAAGGGCGGCTTTATAACCGTCTCGGGCGGGCATCGCGCCGGGTTTTGCGGGACTGCCGTTTCGGGCGATTTTAACAGGCTCTCAACCGTAAAAAATGTAAGCGGTATTAACTTTCGCATCGCCCGCGAGGTAAAGGGCGCGGCAACCCCGCTCCTGCGCCGCCTTATGCGCAATTTCCGTTTCCCGTCAGTCTTAATCTGCGGAAGCGTCGGGAGCGGCAAGACAACCCTCCTCCGCGACCTTTCAAGGCAGCTTGGGGAGTACATAAAGATAAGCCTTATCGACTCAAGAGGGGAGCTTGCCGCCGTCTATAACGGCGTTCCCGCACTCGACGTCGGAATGTTTACCGACGTCTTCGACGGTTACGGCAAGGCGGAAGCAATTGACACCGCCGTCCGCGTAATGTCGCCGCAGGTTATCGTCTGTGACGAAATCGGCGGCGGTTCTGACACCGATATAAAGGCTCTCCGCTTCGCGAAACTCTCCGGCGTAACAATAATTGCTTCTTCACACGCGCTAAATATCGACGACATAAGGGCGAAAAACATCGACATCTTCGACTACGCCGTTTTCTTAAAAGGCTCCGAACACCCTGCTGAGGTTTTAACGATTGCGGATATGATGGGGAAAACGCTCTATGATTAAATTTATCTGTTTAGCAGTAGTTATCTGCTCAGCGTATGCGGTAGGGATATACTTCAAGGGCTCCCTTTCAAGGCGGCTCGTAATCCTCCGACAGCTTCGCCTCGCCCTCGAAAAGATAACCCTCATGATACGCTATCGCGGCGACACCCTCCACGATATTTTTACAGCCCTACAGGCTGACAGCCGCCTTGACGAGTTAACATTTATCGGCTCCACGCTCGAGAAGATGAACGACAGGAGCTTCGCGGAAAGTTATGCAGAAGCGGTTAACGAATTCAGACCGGTAGGTTTAAAGCAGCATGAGCGCGAAATCATCTTGGGGATAGGCTCGGAACTCGGCGTTTCCGACACAGAGGGACAGCTTTCAAGCCTTCTTTTATTCGATAAAGAGCTTGAAGCACTCTGCCTCGCGGCGAAGGACGACGTACAAAAAAAGAGCAAGCTCTATTCCTCCCTCGGGCTTCTCTCCGGCGTTTTTGCGGCAATACTCCTAATCTAAAAGGAAGATTAACATGGACATATCCCTTATTTTTCAGATTGCCGGAATCGGCATTATAGCCGCCGTCCTCAATATCCTTCTTAAGAAGTCCGATAAGGACGAATACGCCGTGATGATTAACATTGCGGGGGTTGTTATCGTTCTTGCGATGCTTGCCGGTGAGATTGCGGAGCTTTTTGAAACGATAAAAACTGTGTTCGGATTTTAAACGAAATGGAAATTTTAAGTATTGCTGCGCTCTGTCTTGTTGTAACCGTCCTATGCAAGCTCTTTGACGCGCAAAAAGAAATCGCGCTCTATATCAAAATCGCGGCGGCTTCGCTCGTACTCGGCGGGGTTATCCTCTACGTAAGCCCCATTGCGGACACGATTAATACAATTTTCGACAAGGCGGGCGCGTCCGACACCTACATCAACATCCTCTTTAAGGCTCTCGGAATCTGTTACATAACCCAGTTCGCCTCCGATATCTGTAAGGACTCGGGGGAGGGGGCTTTATCGGTACAGATTGAGATTGCCGGGAAGATAACACTCCTGTTGTTGTCACTGCCGTTATTTGAGGCATTGACAGACCTTGTAACGGTGCTTTTGGGAATATGAAAAAATTTATATGTTTAACTTTTTGCCTGCTTTTAATATTACTCTTTCCGCTTACAGTTTTTGCGGAAACGTCGGAAGAAATTGCGGCAGAAATCGGACAAGACATATCGGAGCTTCAAGAGGGTGTGCCGGATTCCGCCAATGAAATTTTGGAGGAGAGCGGCATAACCCCTTCCGACACCGAAGCAATGACAAGCGTAATGCCCGAAGACATCTTCTCGTATATTTGGGGAGAAATCAAGGCGAAGGCTTCGTATCCGATAAAAGTCTTCGCGGCGGTTATCGCGGTAATAATGCTCTCAAGCCTCGTTGAGGCTCTCGAAGACTCCGCCTCTGACAAGAAGCTTACGCGCATCTATGGCGTAATCTGCGTCCTTGTCGCGGTAACGGTTATCTCCGCGCCGGTTTCGGAAACAATAAAAACCGCCGCAACCGCTCTCGGCAACGGCGGAATATTCATGGCGGGGTATATACCGGTCTTCGCGGGGATAACAGCTTCGAGCGGGCAGATTACGGGCGCGGCGTCCTACAGCATTATCGTCGTCTTCGCCTCAAACATAGCCGTAACCGTCGCGACGAACTATATGATACCGATTCTTTCCGTCTGTATGGCACTCGGCATAATTGAAGCAATAAACCCGAATTTCTCCCTAACCGGCATAACCGGCGCAATCCAACGCTTAACGCAGATGGTAGTAAGCTTCGCGATGGTTATCTTCTTGGGGCTTCTCTCAACCCAAACGATAATCGGTGCTTCCGCCGACACCCTCGGGGTTCGCGCCGCAAAATTCGCCGCCTCGAATTTTATCCCGGTCGTAGGCTCCGCCGTTGCGGACGCTTATACAACCGTTAAAGCCTCCCTCGGGCTTCTTCGCGGGGGTGTCGGGTTCTTCGGTATCGCCGCAATTTTTGTAATGATAATCCCGCCGCTTGTCGAAGTCGGCTTAATGCGCCTTGCGTTTTCTGCGGCGGAGATTGCCTCCGATGTCTTCGGGACATCTTCGATAAAGGTTTTGCTCTCGAACACCGTCAAAATATTGTCGCTTGTCTTTTCAATAATGGTCTGCTTCTCGGTTATGCTTATAATTTCAACCGCCGTAGTAATGATGGTCGGGCTTAATACCGTTACTTAAAGGGGTTAACACCTAACTTCGCGAACGCAAGCCAAGCAGTCGCGCCCAAATGTTCGCGCTTCGCGTATTTCCAAGGCATATCGCCCATTCCGCTGACGGTAAAACCTGTCGTTATATAGTCGCGGTCGGCGGCGGTTATGCTGCCGTTCTTGCCGGTGTTCTTTTTCAGAAAAGCAAGAATTTCTTTGTACTTAGCCTCGTTCCCGATTGCCTTGTACGCAAGGGCAACCTGCGCAGTCCCCTCGAACCACACACCGTCCCTGTCGGTGTTAAAATCATAACCGCCGCCAACGGCAAAGTTCTTTTCAACCGCCGCAAGGACTGCTTCCCCGTCCGTAAAGTCCTCGCCCAAGGCAAGTATCGCCCAAGTGTTGCAGTCAAGAGGCAGAACCTCTTTGCTCTTAGTTACCCCGTCATTCCCCGTCCCGGTATAGAAAAGATGAAGCTTCGGGTCGTACATTGATAGGACAAATTTCTTAGCGTGGGAAGCGGCGGATTCGTACTTCTTCTCACCGGTTAGTTTATAGAGCTGTGAAAAGGCGGTTATAAGGTCGATGTTGTGCTCGGTTGACTTGTAGGTAACTTTTTTCTCCTGCCGTTCCCAATCCTCATAACCCGCCGTAAAACCGCCCGTCTTCGACTTGAGCGTCAAGATAAAATCGCCGAGCCGCTTCGCCGTGTCAAGATATTTATTGCCGTCCGGGAAGGTAGTATGCGTTTCGTTTAACGCTAAAATCGCCCAAGCAACATTGCCGGTGGAGGCTGAAACGGCGAAGTAGTCTTCATACCACGCGCCGTCCTCAACCTCCCAGAAGCCGCTGTTTTGCGACATCTCCTCTGTTATAACCGAATGCCAGCCCGAATAGGTCTGCGGGTCGCCGTTGGCGTAAGCGTTTCTGAGCCGTCCGTCGGTGTAGTAGCGGTCGTGTTCGGCTGCAAAGACAATAGCGTCCGCAATCTGCTTAGCCTTGTCGTATTCGCCGGATTTTGACAGCGCGATTAATGCGGCGGCGTTGTCGTAAAGATAGGCGAAGTTGTTGATAACCCAGTCGTCCGATTCGTCAACCTCTCTCGCGGCGTAGCTCTTAATAAACATCGGCTTGTTGTCGAACTCGTAATACATCTCGTCAAGATAAAATTTTATGGCTTTTGCGGGGGCATTGTTAGTATCGTTGGTAACCCAAGCGAACCCGCAGCCGATCCCCGACATATCAAGCTTTGAAACGTCAATACTGTACTTTGTCCAGTCCTTTTTAAGGGAAATATAACCCATCGAATACTTCGCGCTGTCGGGGTAGGGCTTTCCGTCATCGCCGAGCCCGCCGATGAAGAATTCGACCCTTTCTTTCCCGGTTTCGCCCTTAGCGTAGAAGACAAATCGCGAAGCCCCGGTAAGGTCAACCTTCGCGTCGGGGCTCTCGCCGAAATCGACTTCCGGCTCTGTGGAACCCGCTCTTAACACGCCGTTGACGAACATATACCCGCCCCAAGGTTCCTTTTTAAGGTCGATAGAAGCTTCAATACAGGTTTTCCCCGAATACGCGCTGCCCGCCGCTTCGTTCATTGCGGGAATGTTGCTCTGTATATAGTTGTCCCCCATGAAAGCCTTTTGCGTATAGTAATTACGTCCGTCCGCGAAGTCCTTGTAAACATAGAGGCGGGTCTTGCTTGTTTCAAGCTGTGAAGCGATAAACTGTACGGACTTGTCGGGTGCGGCGTAGATTTTAATTGTCAAGCTCATTAAGAGAATGATACCGGCAAGGATTGCAGACATTACTATGATTGGCTTTTTTTCAGACTTGTTTTTCATTGTTATCCCCCCCAACAATTATAATGTATCACATCTTTTACTAAAAGTCAAGCATTAATTTTAAGGAAGTGTATTATGGAAGGTTTCCGGCTTGCGGCGGGGGTCGCTTGTTTTATCGGGATTGTAATCGCGCTTGTTGACGCACTTGCGCCGTCTGAAAAGTTCAAGAAGCAGCTTAAGGTAATGTTCGCGGTTATATTCATGCTTGCGGTTATTACGCCGATTGCCGACGGGAGTATTGACTTTTCGGGCGATACAATCGCCGCTTATGCCGACACCGACTACCTTGCGGCTTCAAAGGCGGCGGGGGAGAGTTACCTTGAAACTTCAATCGGACGAAATATCAGCCGCAATATTGACGAACTGCTAAAGGCGGAAAATATATACGCACAAAAAATAGAGACAAGTATTAATATTCTTGATAACGGCAGCATAGATATTACTGTAATAGATTTAACAGTTGACGAAAAAGAGGCTGACAGGGCTTCCGAAATTTTAAGCGAGAAGCTTAGCGGTGAGGAATTTACCGTTAACATCTTCGCTCAACAGGGGATGTGAAAGTTATTATTGGGGAAAAGAAATACACGTTCACCGCCCGCGTAAAAGAGCTTATAAAGCGTCCGAAGTTTTTACAGATTGCGGTTATTGTCGGGCTTGCGGCGATGGGACTTATATTTATTTCGGGGCTTTCAAAGCCGAAAGAAGAAAAAGTCCAAGCTGAAGTGGGGGTATTTTATTCCTCCGACGAATACGCGAAGAAGATTGAAAACGAATTGACCGAAATTATCTCGAAGATTGAAGGTGTCGGGGACGCCGATATTCTTGTAACAATCGGCGTTTCGGAAGAATACGTTTACGCGGAGGACGGCAAGCATAGCGGGGGGAACGCCTCGAGCGAAATTGTCGTTATCGGCGCGGGGGACGACAAACACGCCCTCACCCAAAAAATCATCAGCCCGAAAATCACAGGCGTGGTTATAGTATGCGAAGGAGGGGACGATTCAAGGACGGTCGAGAAAGTATATAAAGCCGTTTCTGCCGCAACAGGTATCGGTGCATCAAGGATTTATGTCGCCGAACGAAAATAGTATTTTTATTAAAAGGAGATTGTTCATGAAAAAGCCCACCCTCATAATCGGCAAAAAGCATATCATCTTAGCCTGTCTAACCCTTATCCTCGGTATCGCAATCTACGTTAACTATGTTTTCGCAAATCCGACCGTAGACGAGCTTGTTGAGGACCCCGTTCCGACTGCTTCCGACAACGCCACAGCCGACGACGCTTCGGCAAACTACGGGGACACAACATTCGTTATGGCAAGCAATGTTTCCGATAAGTCCGAAGCAGACAAGCGGGAACCCGCAGCCCCTGCACCCGCCGAATTTGAAGACGTTGACCCGACCGACTACTTCTCGCAGGTTCGCCTTGCAAGGATGGTAAGCCGCGATTCCGCCGCAGAGCAGCTCGGCTCGATTATCGGCGGCGGCGATATTACCGCAGATGAAGCCTCTACATACACAATGGCGGCGGTTAACCTCTCCGCGCTCTCCGAAAAAGAGACGATGATTGAGTCCCTTATTATCGCGCAGGGCTTTGAGGAATGTGTTGTATACCTCTCGGACGACACTGCCAATATCGTAGTTAAGTCCGCCGGTCTCCTCCCCGCCGAAGCCGCACAGATTAAGGACATCCTCCTCGGTGAAGTAACAATCCCGGCAGAAAATATCCGCATCTTTGAAGTAAGATAGGTAAAAATAAAATCGGCAGGCGGGGGACGTCTGCCGATTTAGTTTTTATTATGGAAAATTTTTTCTAAACCAGCTAACCCCGCCGTCGTTCCGAAAAGTTATTAAGCCGTGTTTAATAATTGCTATGAGGTTAAATATCTCGGAGTTGTCGAAAACATAAATCTCGTCGCAAACGTCAGCGACCTTTTTAAGGTTTTCGAGCGATATATCGTATTTGCGCCTGACTGCGGATTCGGACAGACCGCGCCCGCCCCGCAAAACCCGCTCCAAAATCCTTTTAACGCAAATATCGGGAGTTTCGACACCGACATAATACATTTTGATTTTATAGCCTAAAACATGAGCACTTCTTATAAGGCTCAGTATCATCTTGTCGGCAAGGTTAGTTTCTTGGCAAATCGGCAAGCCTTCGCTTAACTTGTTGTCGATAATATCAATGCCTTTGCGGAGTGCCAAGAAAGCCTCGTTCGGGTTAGACCATTCTCCACCGTCGTCGGCAAGTATTTCGTCAATATTAATGCGCGGCATAGATGTTACCTTCGGCAGGTAGTAAAGCGTTGTCTTCCCCGCGCCGTTCGCGCCCGCAAATAAAATATATTCTTTCAAAACAATCCCTCTTTTATAACTTCCTTCTGCCTCTTTTGCAGGAAATACGTCATAATGGTTAAGCAGAGTTCTTTATCTTCCGCCTCATCTATGGTGTCAAGCTTCATGATTACATCCAAAATATCCTTTTCCATAAGTTCCTTAATCGCTTGGAACTCCTTTTTTAATTCCATTTTTACGACCTTTCATAAAGTTTATTTGCCATCTCGTTAGAATCATAGAGCAATTTCGCCAAATCAATAGTAGTATACTCCCCGTCCCGATAGACAATTTTACCGTTCGCCATAGTAAGCTTAACAACATCGGGTGAGCCGGAGAAGACAAGGTTCGGGATTACGTCAATTATAGGCTGCATGGAAGGCTTATTCATGTCTATTACAATCATGTCGGCAGTCTGTCCCTCTTTTATGTCGAGAAGGTCGGGGAGCTTCATGCAGTCCGCGCCGCCGTAAGTCGCTGCCTTGAGCGCAACAGCCGCAGGCATCGCCGCCGCGTCCCCTGTCGAGAGCTTTTGCAGTACGCACATTAAGTACATTTCCCTAAACATATCGAGGGCGTTGTTTGAAGACGCGCCGTCCGTCCCAATCGCAAGCTTAACCCCCGCAGAGTTCGCCGCCGTAAGCCTTGCGATACCGCTTGAGAGTTTCGCGTTTGAACAGGGATTCGTTACAATATAACTCCCGGTAAGGCGCATAATCTCAAGGTCGTTGTCGGTCATGTGTACGCAATGGAATCCGCCGCCGCCGTTTTGGAGCACGCCGAGGTCGTAAAAGACCTGTGTCGGGGTCATTCCGCCGTGCCGCTCTTTACACTCGATAACCTCACGCGCCGTCTCGGAGTTGTGCATATAAACGGGCGCGGAGTATTTCTTCGCAAGCCACGCTACCCTCTGCATAACCGCGTTGTCGCAAAGATATTCGCTGTGGAATCCGAGGCGGTAACTTACGAGCGGGTCGTAATCCTTGTAAGTGTTAAAGTCGTTTTCAAGCCGCTCGACAGTTCTTTCCGCGTTCTCTGCGCCGCCGCTGATACCGCTGCAAATTATGCTTCGTAAACCTGTCTCAACCGAAGCGCGGGCGATTCCTTCGGGGTAAAAATACATATCGAAGGCGGTTGTAATACCGTTTTTGAAATATTCCGCCGCCGCAAGTTTTGTGTACTGGTAGACAATATCTTCGTTGAGCTTCTCTTCCATCGGGAAAATCTTCGTAAAGAGCCAGTCTTGAAGCGGCATACCGTCCGCGTACGAGCGCAGGAAGGTCATTGCCGAATGGGCGTGGGCGTTCTTGAAGGAGGGCATTAGGAGGTCGCCGGCAAGGTTAATCTCCGTGTCGAATTTTGTATCGCTCTCCTTGTTTTCGCCGACGTAAACAATCTTGTCGCCGTCAACCCAAACTTCGCCGTAGTTTATATCCATGTCGGTAACCGACAGAATGTTCGCGTTATAAAATCTAATCATATTAAGTTCCTCTCCGCTTGTTTCCCCCGCCGCCGGCGGGGGGAAACAAAGTTTGCTTTGTTGGGAATTATTACTATATAAATAGTATATTTTATGAAATTTTTATGGAAAATATACCGCTGTACATATTAACGCAGGTTTTAGTGGATAATATATGTAAAATTTGATTCGACTCTTTTAGGAGAAATTATGAAGAAGACTATAGCAGTTCTTGCCGCTCTGATGCTGTCCGCGAGCCTGTTTGCGGCTTGTACTAAGAAGGAAGAAAACACGGCGTCGGCGGCTCCTACAAGCGGTGGTAAGGCACTCAACATCTACTGTTGGAACGACGAGTTCCGCAGTCGGGTTGAGCAGTATTACCTCCCCGATAACCCTCTCCCCGACGGTGTAACCATAAACTGGATAGTTACGCCGAACGCCGACATGGCGTACCAGACGAAGCTTGACCAAACCCTCCCCGGCAATGCAACCGCTGCCGCGAACGATAAGGTCGATATCTTCCTTGTCGAAGCGGACTACGCCGCGAAGTATATCAACACAAAGTACGCAGTGCCGCTCTCGGAAATCGGCATTACCAATGAAGAAATCGCAGACCAATACGCCTACACAAAGCAGATAGGCTCGGACAGCTCCGGCGTAATTAAGGGGATATCGTGGCAAGCCGCGCCGAACCTTTTCTTATATCGTCGGTCTATCGCAAATTCCGTCTTGGGTACAGACGACCCGACGGCAGTTCAAAATTCCGTCTCAAGCTGGGACGTGTTCGAGGACACCGCCGCTTCTATGGCGGCTTCCGGCTATCAGATGGTGAGCGGTTATGACGACACATTCCGTGCCTTTTCAAACAACGCCGACAAGGCAATTGTCGAAAACGGCGTAATTGAAGTGCCGAAAGCTTGGCTTGATTGGGCAGACCAGACAAAAGTCTTCACCGACAACGGCTACAACAACCGCACCCGCCTTTGGGACACAGCATGGGGCGCTGGAATGGCGAAGGATTCGACAGTCTTCGGCTATTTCGGACCGGCGTGGTTTATCAACTTCACACTCGTTGACTATTCAATGGCGAACGCCGACGAGGGCGTTGTTAACGGGAACGGTTCGATTGGGGACTGGGCGGTAACGGAAGGTCCCGCGCCGTCGTATTGGGGCGGAACATGGATATGCGCCGCCGAGGCTACCGACAATGTTGACGAAATCCGAAACATCATGAAGGTCCTTTGCACCGACAAGGCGGTAATGGAAAGAATAGCAACAGACCCGGGCGTTGAGGACTACACCAACACCGTTTCGGGAATGAAGGAAGTAGCAAATTCTCCCTACACCTCAATCACCCTCGGCGGACAGAACCCCTTCCCGATTTACACGGCAGTCGCCGACAGAATCGACGTTTCAAAGACAATAAGCCCCTACAACCAGCTTGCAGAAACATTCCAAGGCGTCATGGCGGACTACTTCTCCGGCGCGGTTGACCGCGACACGGCAATCGAAAACTTTTATACCGCCGCAAGAGAAAAATACCCCGAGCTAAAGCGTAACAACCAATAGAAACAGAAGCGAGAAGCGAGAGTACAGAGTACAGAAAGCACGAGCGAAGCGTATAAGTTTTCGCGAAAGTCTGTACTCTGTATTCTGTATTCTGTACTCTGTACTCTATTTTTTCGGCTTCTTAATAAAATCCTTGAGTTTAAGTGCCTTGTCGATTGAGCCGCCGACTTTGAGGCGACCCTTTAAGTATTCGTTAACGGCGTCTGCCTCACCCCTTGCCATTGCACGGAATATGTCGAAACTTGCGGAAAATTCTGCATCGCGGTCGTGGTAGTCGTAGGGGCAGACGTTCAAAGTCCCGTCTTTAAGCTCAACATAAAATGTTCCTTCGCCGTCCCCGACAATATTAAACTGGTAGGCATAATGCCCGGGGATTTTTGATACGTCATGTTTTACAAAATCGGTTTTCAGTGCCTCAAAGGCTTCAAAAAAGGTCATAAACACTCCAAAAAATTAATTTAGGCGGTAAAGAGTATACGGAATCTTGCGGGGGTAAGCGTTTCGGTCGGATTAAAATCGCCGCTGTTCATGTAGGACAAAAGGCTTTCTGTGAGAGCATTTGCGGTTATGCTCGCCCCAAGCCTTGAAAGGTTCGCCATACATACAAGGAGTTTTCCGCGGTCTACTGCGGCTTCAAAGATAAGACCCAACTTGTGGTTTCGCGATACGTTGTCGATAACCGAAACTATCGGCGTTATCTCATCGTCGTCAAGGATTAGGGAACATGAAGCGGTGACTATGCTGTACCATTGCGGCGTCGAGTAGAATTCGCAGGGGAATGAGGCAAGAGAAGGGTGTTTGTTGTCGATTAAGAGCCCGAGCGTTCCGATTGGGAGCGGCTTGTTGTTTTTATTGCCGATATCGAAAAACATCTGATAGTTCCAAAAGTCATCAGCGTATGTACCCGGAATCATTGTGTCGCGCTGGATATTTTTCGGGTAAAAAAGCACACTCTGCCCTTCAAAGAGATACTGTACCGCGTCGTGAACATCGGAGGTTATAATTACGTCTTTGCTGTCTTGCTGCCCGACTTCGGGATATAGCCAAATCTTGTAAAAATTGCTCACCCCAAGGGCGGAGATTGTCATCTTAAGCTTTCGCGGATTTGCGGTAAAGGGGAGCTTCACTTCAAATTCGGCAAGTTCGCGCCGCCCTATTCCGACAATATCGCGGAGGGTGTAGGTAAGGTTTATTATTTCGCTTCCGCCTTCTGTTATACGAAGGGTAATATCTGTCCCGAAAACCTGCTTGCCGGAGTAATTTGCAGCGGTAATTTTTACCTTAAAGCTCTCTTCCGAAACATATACATACTTATCAAATGTCGCAAAAACTACCAAATCGGAGCAAAATTCCCGCCATCTTTCGGGGCTTATAAGCCCCTTGTTGTCCATAAACGCGTCAAGAATCCCGACTGTTGCGGTACCCTGCCCGGTGTAATCCTGAAGGTCTAATATGTGGAAGCCCGAGAGGTCGGTGCTGCGGAGTGCCGACTCGATATCGTTTTTATAAAGCCCGACGGCAAAAGCCCCCGATGCCCTGAAATACCGCTCGGCAAGGTGCCCAAGCCCCGCTTCCTCAAGTCTTTCCCTGAAAATCTCAAAGTTATAGGGCTTTAAAACCCCCTTAAACTTGGGAATCTCTTTATAATCGGGGTAGATGTAATACTGCCCTATCTCGTGGGAGATAACGGGGGTTTTCGGGACAAATTCAGTCTTCTTTTCCGGCAGAATGTTCCCTAAAGTTTGCGGCGTGGTGCTTTTATATTCAATCTTCTCGGTTGTTATCTCGTCAAAAGAAAGGCTGTCGTTCACCATCTTGTGCTGATTTTTAGGTACGGGGTGAATACTGCTGTTAAAATTCATCGAACAGGTCGGGCGGGAACTTTGGATATAGCCTTGCGGCGCGTCGCAGGCGGCGAAACTGCCCCTTATGAGCCTGTACTTCCCGCATCGTACCCCGACGAAGAAATCGTCTTCGGGGAGTTCGCAGGGTTCAAACTGGAAGTTATTGCTTCCCTGTGTGAAGAAAATGTCGGGGCGGATAGCCTTAAAACGTCTGAGCATTGCGGAAAGAATGTCCTTGTCGCCCCAAAGTTCGTTCCCGAGGGAGAACATCACAAAGGAGGGGTGTGAGCCGAATTCGCGGAGTATTCGTTCGCCCTCTGCTATAAGGTAATCGGTTTCGGCACTGGGCTTAATCGTTCCCCAAAAAGGGAGCTCCGGCGCAAGATACATTCCGAGGGTGTCGGCGGCGATAAAAGCCGCTTCCGGCGGAACACAGGTATGGAAGCGATAGAGGTTAATCCCGTACGACTTCGCGGTCTTAAAGCGGGTGCGCCAAGAACCCGTGTCGCAGGGCGCGCAGCCGGTTTGAGGGAAGAGCATCGCGTCGTGTTTCCCCCGAAAGAAGACTTCCTGCCCGGAGGAATAAAACTTCGTGTCCTTTATAGTAAGGTCGGTAAAGCCGAAGGTTTTTATGTATACATCGGGGGAGGAATCCGCCGTAGTGCTGCCCGCCGTGTTGCTCTCAACCGTGTTGCTTGCAACACTGGTTACAGCAAGTTTTAAGTCGTAGGTTACGGGGCTGAATTCGTTCCATACGCGGAAGTTAAGCCCCATGCTGTACTCGGTTTCAAGTCGGTCGCCGATAACGGTTTGCACCTTCTTCGGAGAGACTCTGCCGTCCCCGTAGCTTGTCGAAATCGCAACATTTATACCGTCTGTATTGTTTTTGACGTCCGCAGTAATCTTAATACTGCCGGTTTTCGCGTCGGGGAAAACCTGTATATTGTCGAGGCAGACGTGATTCCTTACCATTATATAGCTGTTCCCCAAAATCCCGAGCCAGTTGGTTTGTGTATCGGGGGAGGTCATATGCCCGCCGGGGGTTTGGTAATCGGTGTTGTCAAGGAGGACGCATATTTCGATTAGCTTTGTGCCGTCGGCGCGCCGCCGTATCGAGCTTTTTACCGCTTCGGTTATGTTATAGACGTGGGGAGTACAGAGCGAGTCACATTCCCCTATTAAATTGCCGTCGATAAAGAGGGTAGTTTTTCTTGTTCGTTCAAAGCGGAGGAAGAAGTTCGGGTTATAAAGCGTTTCATAGCGCGAATCAATAGGGACTGTGCGTTGGAGCCACGCATAGCCTTCGTATTTATAGGGGTCGGTGAGGTTTAAATCGGAATGTTCGGAAAAGGAAATTTCGGAGGAAAGCCGCTCGCCTGAGACCGTCCCGGGTATGGTCATTACACCGCCGAAAACTCCCGAGCAGTATTTCTGTTCAAGCCCTATCTTCTCATGGTCAAGTGTGAATCTCCATTCGCCGTCAAGTTTAATTTTTCTGTTCATTGGTTTTGTTACTCCGATTATAGTCCGGGTCTTGCTTTGAAAATTGTGCCGCGTAGGTACAGCTTACAGCCCCGGTCGAGCCTTAAAAATCGTACCTACTACACAGGGTCCGACATTTGCCGCAACAGCCGCGCCGACGTAGAAAACCATTTCGGGGGGGTAGCCGAGGCGTTTTGTGATAAGCTTTGCGAGGTCGTCTTCAGCCGCCTTGTCGTTCCCGGCGATAATGACGTAAGGGGTGCCGGGGATAATCCGCTCAGCCGTTACGTCGACGATTTTCGGGACAACCGTCTTGTCCCCGCGAACCTTCGCGGTGGTGGTTGAGACGGCTTGTTTTATACGGATAATCGGACGGAGTCCTAACATCTCGCCGACAAAAGCGGCGGCGGTTGAGACACGCCCCGAGCGTTTAACAAAATCGAGGGTGTAGCAGCCGAAATTCACTTCGGCGTATCTGCACCAATCCGTTACGTAATCGACAATATCGGCGGCGGGGACACCCTTTTCCGCTTTTATCGCCGCCTGAATAACCGGCCAGCCGTAAACGCCGGTGTAGTTGCCGCTGTCTATGAGGTGTATATTAAAGCGCGATTTCGCGTCGGGGTTTTCTTCAAAAAAATGTTCGCGCGCCATGTAGGCGTTAGAAAAGGTTGCCGAGCCTAAGTCAGCGATTGCGACGTAAATAAGGTCGGTTATTCCGGCGTTATAATATTCTGTGTATGCTTCAATAAAGGTGTTGACCGTAACCTGTGCTGTTTTCGGGAAGTCCGAGGACTTAACGGAATCGAGTATTAATTTGTAATATTCCGCGTCGGTCATGTCCCTGTCGTAAAAGCTTCGTTCGCCGACGGATATCGGGAAAGCTAAAATCCGTATTCCGTGTTTCCCCTCATACGCCTTAGGGATATCAGACCCGGAATCGGTCATTATTTGAATTTTTTCAACCATTGGTATCAGTTTCTTTTAATTGGTTTTTATAGAAAAGGAGTCCGAAGATGCCTATTACAAGGGTAAACATCGCGACAATCTGCGAGGTGGAAAGCCCGACCTGAGTTACGCCGCGGTAGCTGTCCCCGCGAAGGAATTCGAGGAAAAAGCGCGCCGGGCTGTAGCAGATAAGGTAGATAAAAAACAGTCTCCCGCGAAGTTTTTCCCTTTTAAAGAGGGCAAAAAGCGCAAAGAACAACGCTAAGTTGAAACTTGCCTCAAGAAGCTGGACGGGGAAACGGTTTACGCCGTTCGCCGCTTCGACAACGGAGTGTCGGAAGGTGAAGCCGAATTCCGAGGGTATGCCGAAACAACACCCCCCGAGAAAACACCCCACCCGCCCGAAAAAATGAAAGAGCGGGACTGTTGTCGAAAGGAGGTCAACCGCCGGGTACCACGGGAGTTTCACGGCACGAAGCGCGATAAAGGCAGCAACAGAGCCGCCGATAAGCCCGCCGAAAAAGACACTTCCGCCGAAGAAATCGACCATGAAGCGAAGGAAGCCGTTAAAACTTGTTATAATCGGGAACCCGCCGTAGGTTATGAGGGAGACAATCCCGTAAAGGAGATGTGAGCCAAGGAGCGCGCCAACAGCCGCGACAGCCGTTATAAGGAGTATGTCGCCGTCGGTTTTATAGAGTCTCTTTGCCTGATGCATGAGGTAAAAAGCGCAGACAAGAACCCCGACGGCAACAGCAATCCCGTAGCCGGTTATTTCCTTGCCGAAAATCTCGATAGGCGGCAGCATTATTTAGTAGCTGAATTCGCCGAGGGAAGCAAGCCCTGCACAGGCACAGATGGTGCAAACGAGGCAGGATACGCTCCAAACGAGCGAGATAATTGAAAGCACAAGACCGGCGGTAAGCATACCGTTTGTGGACGGGATACCGTCGTCAGGCTGCTTCTTGCCGAGGATTGCAAAGATAAGCCCGACAATCGGACCTGCCCAAGCAACGTATGCAACGCCCGGAATAAAACTTCCGACGATGCCTATAATGCCGGCGATAAGCGCGATGATTCCATAGGTTTGCTTTTTCATTAAAGCCCTCCGAAAATATGTTCTATATGCTAACCGGCAAAAGCCGGATTAAGCCATTACAGAATACAGAGTACAGATTACAGAATACAGAATGTTGTACGCGTCTTTCTGTATTCTGTATTCTCGCCTCTCGCCTCTGTTATATCAGCCCCGGGAAGCCGCGCTGTCTGTAGAATTCGTATGCCGCAACCGCCGCCGTGTTCGAGAGGTTTAAGCTTCGCAGGTCCTCTCTCATGGGGAGCTTCACGCACCGCCCTCTGTACCGCTCAAGCACCCATTCCGGCAGCCCCGCATCCTCTCTGCCGAAGACGAGGTACGCACCGTCGGGATAGGTTACGTCGGAATAGAACGTCGTAGCCTTTGTCGAAAAGAGGAATAATTCCTCCTCACGCCGCCCCCTGAGGAATTCATCCAAACCGTCGTAATAGAAAATATCAAGTTTATCCCAATAATCGAGCCCCGCCCGCTTCACCCGCGACTCGGTAATTTCAAAGCCGAGGGGGCGGATAAGGTGGAGAGTTGCCCCGACAACCGCACAGGTCCGGGAGATGTTCCCGGTGTTTTGGGGAATCTGCGGCTCGCATAAAACAATGTTCAAGCTCATCTACTGTTTGTTTAATATCCTAATAAAGTACAAATTGTATGCAAAATATTGCTATCATTATTATTGTAACATAATAGAAGTAAAAAATCAAGACTTTAGGATAAAGTTTTTTTATAAATTATTCGACAGTATGTTTAAAATATGACTTTTTTATTAATTTCACGATTTTTACTTGACACTTTCAAGATTATATGCTACAATATTTTATGTTAATAAGCGCGGGTGTGGCGAAATCGGCAGACGCAAGGGACTTAAAATCCCTCGGTAGTGATACCGTACCGGTTCAAGTCCGGTCACCCGCAGAATACAAAGCCTGTCTCGCGCAGGATTTGAAAGAGGCTTCGATTTGTAGTAACACACTTTATAACACACTTTTTTCGCAGGTTACCGGTCGGAAAGGTGAGAAATTGGAAATTATCCGTTCGATTAGAGCTGATTAATCCCAAAGAATTATGTCAATTATGTAAAAAATCGGCTTGAGAGGTCAGTTTAGAAACCCAAGCCGATAGCTACATAATATAATCTTGATTGCAGAAACAAAAGCTCTTCGATGATTTGCTTGTAGAATTGTTCGTTTTAGTATTACCATCCTATCATTAATTATCAAGACACGTATAAGTTCCTCTATGCCGAATGAAGTCACACTAATCACGTGTCGAAGTTAAGTTAATGTCCCAAATAATGGGGTGAGCAAAGTGGTTCATCGGCTTATCCTCCTATTTGTAAAAATACCATATATTTCGAGTATTTTAACAACTACTGCTGTTAAATACACCCGGGGATTGTCACCGTTGGATATCCGCATCATGTATAGCGTGAACGCATAGCCATTATATTACACTTAATGCAGATTGTATCAGCAAACGAATAAACGGTTTGCCGGGCTTGTACGGCGCAGTTACAGAAGCCACCGCACTTTTGACACCTTCGTCGAATGCCATTCGACGGTCTTCCGCGTATATTGCTCTTCATATGAGTTACCTCCTATTATTAATGTAGGAATACATGAAGATTCATACAAGAGTGCGGCTCGTTTCCGCTTTATAAAACGAGCCGCCCTTAATGACCGCCTTTCATTTTTTAAACAACCAATCTAAGAATTTACTCAAAAGGATGTTGCTCAATAGTTTAAAGGCAGACAGTAAAAATCGCTCTAATCTCTTGATAGATTTCTTTTCTCTTAATAGCAGATATTTTTTGTATACATCTATCCATATATTAGTTAAACGATTTTTCGTCGCTCTCGATTTTGGAACCCTCACGGTAATTCCCCCATAGTATGGATTTTCGACCGTAGAGGAACTTTATTGTCATATTAATTATACACCATGTTGTTTCGTTTGTCAACACAGTATTATATATAAACTGAAAATTATTAGTGAATATTATGTAAAAACTCAATAAATTCTAAACCGTGGAATAAATAATAAATCAATTCTTATTAACGATAAGAATTAATCTTAAAACTATGCTCAACCATGGGTACTGTCCATATCCGGCACGCGAAACCTCACAAACTCTCCACAGTCGATGAAGTTGATGGCAAAAATGCAGAAAAACGGCTTGGGGGTCAGTTAAGATACCCAAGCCGTTTTCTATGAACGTTCTGTCGTACAGATTGCTTGTAAGAGTTTAAGCATTATCTTCTCAAAAGCACCTGTCCTTTCGCTGGGTTTATTAAATCTGTGTATGATTTCTTCGTCAACATTCAACACTCTGGCATAATCGCTGATTAGTCTGTGTTGAGGAGTTCTGTTACCGCTCTCTATTGCGTTTATATACGCAGGTGTTACGTGCAACATTTCAGAGAGTTCTTTCACCTTAATATCTCGTGCAATTCGCAACAAACGATAGATGTTTGTTGAATTGCTTACAGAAAATTCGCTTTTTATAATATCATCCCATCTTATAATTTATTACGACACGCACAAGCTCCTCTTACGACTGATTCCAAACTTATATATATATGCCATTACGTGTCGTTATTCCGTCTATTTTTTTGACGGGAACAGGTAGAACAGTACATTGGCTTAATCCTCCTATTAATCAGACCCGAGTTTAACAAAATCCGTGAATCATGCGCAAGAAACAGCTAATCGGTTTTGTTGAGCGGCTTTTAACCCAGATTAACCGCCCGATTAGTGGCGTAACTCACCATATAAAACGTATGAATTACGTCATTGCTTTCGTTACGTAAACATGATTCCAGTGCAGAAAACACGAGGCTATGCATCCCCTTTTTTGCCCATTCACAAACGGGCTTTACGATAGTACTTAATTAAAATAAACACGAATTTACCTCCTGATGAGTGATTGGAATTCACATAGAAGTCCAAGAATACGGCTCGTTTAACTTTTCTTGAACGAGCCGTTTCCTAAACTGAATACCGTTACAGTTTATCGAAAAATCGATCAAAGATCCTTGAAATTACGATATTTCCAATTAGTGTAACAAACGGCTTAACAAACTTAATAAAGTTTATGACGGATGGATTTTTAGAGAATGAAGCGAGCTTTTCGTCGATGTAAAGCCATAACTCTAATAAATTTGCTTTTACGTCATCCTTGTTTTTCTTCATTGTGAATCCTCCTTAGCTTGGAATCAGCCGAAGAGGAACTTGTATATTTGCTGTGATTTAATTATATACTATGACACGATTGTTGTCAATGTTTATAATCTAAACATAATATAAACATTGTATGAACACAGCTGTAATTAAATATCAATTAAGTCCATGCTTTTACAGCATGGACTCAGTCCGTCAAAAAAGCCAAACCGCTCGAGGTGGAAACACTTGGAGCGGTTTGGCTTTTAGCATATTAAGTAATATCATTCAAATGAATAGAGGTAACCTTAGGAGTATTTCAGCTCCAAGCGGCTAATTTTTTGAGATTCATGCACGCAAACTTGAGCTTAACCCAGTTAGTGACTCGGGTAAGCCCTTTGTAGAGAGTGTATCTCATGCCATGCTTTTCTTTGGCATCGGCGAAAACCCGTTCAATGGTTTTCTTTCGTTCGGAGTAGGTAATTTTGCCCTCCGGTGAATGGCGAAAATCTTCAACAAGTTCCATGTAATCCGCCCAGACATGGCGGACAACAATTTTTTCTTTGCTTGCTGTGCATTTGGTTTTGTCGGGGCAAATTAAACAATTGTAGGACTTACTTTTGTATTCGCGATAGCCGTCACGATTGGTTGTAGTGTAGTGCAGTGCAGGACTTTGTTTCTCGGACAGAGTACGCAGTCGAAGTATTCGTCATAAACATATTCATGCGGGCGGAAATAGCCGTCTTTGCCCATCGGACGTTTGTACGGCATGGATGGATTAACGCCGCAATCAATAATCTCTTTAGCGATACCGGGAGTTTTGTAACCGGCATCAACGGCAACTGTTTCGAGCTCCGGGAATCTTTTCTTAACTGCCTTGAAAACCTTGCTGAAAACCTGATTGTCATGAACATTGCCTGCTGTAACCTCGGTCGCAAGCACAAAATTGTTTTTATCACAGGCAGTATGCGCCTCATACGCGAATTCGACTTTATGCTCGCCTTTGCGGAATATCCCGCAGTCCGGATCGGTTGTTGAAACTGTTTTTATGATTTTTTCGGGCTTGTCATCATCGTCAAATGGCTTTTTGCCGTGTTCTTCACGATCGGCGTTTATCTCTTTGCGAAGCAATTCGTCGTAAACCTTCGCTGCTTTATCCGATTCTACCTTTATACGCTTATGTTTGTTGGCATTTGCCTTTATGTGTGTGCCGTCGATGAATACCACACTTGCATCTACGAACTTTTTCTCAACCGCAGTTTGAAGAACAAGCGAAAAAATCTCCTGAAACAATTCCGACGGAAATCTCGTAGCAAAAGCATAACTTACTGTCGCGAAATGAGGGACTTTTGTGTAGAAGTCATAATGCAAAAACCATCTGTACGCAACATTTACATCAACATCCGCCACCGTTTGACGGAGTGAGCGAATCCCGAATAAATGCTGTATAAACGCTATCTTAACAAGCACCACCGGGTCAACCGACGGTCTTCCGTCTTCTTTGTAATATTTCTCCGTGAGTTCATAAACCTTGTCCCAATCAAGCGCGGTGTCAATTATACGCAGTATATGTCCGCTCGGCATGAGCATTTCTATATCAACTATTGTACTGTTTCTTCTTTCATCTGTTTGCTTTCTTTTCATCTCCATCACCCATATATTATTATACCATTTTATTTATATTCTGTCAAGCATTATTATACATAAAAGCCCCTCTACCGGGGCTTTTTTGACGGACTGAGTCCATGCTTTTACAGCATGGACTGATTTTTCTTTCCACGCCCACTGGGCGTGTAGCTATTTACCTCGCCACACTCACTTTTTTATCTTCCATAGAAACCTGGTATGATATAGTCAGAGCTAAATCATACAAATCCTTTCAAATATTTGGTTTAGTTTGATGGTCGAATGACCATACTGGTAATAGCAACCTGCGGACTTTTTATCTTTTTCTACGACCGATAAAATCGGAT